>PWTU01000135.1 GCA_003562775.1 Ignavibacteriales bacterium | reverse complement strand
CTGCTGATTGATCGCCTGCCATTGACCTTCCGCCTGTGCGGTCACCACTACTTCCTCTCCTCTCAGCGCCTGGGGTATCATCCCTACATTTTGCTCCACCCTCTCGCCTGCACTAATTTCAACGGTAAAGGTAATTTCCTGGTAACCAAGATACCGTACTATGATTTCATGCTCTCCCGGCGGTACATTTGATACGACGTAATTGCCATTAATGTCGGAAGCTGTCCCTATGGTGGTACCCTTAATTAAGATGTTTGCATTGGGTAAAGGACTTCCGCTTTCTCTATCAGTCACCCGTCCCACAATCTGCCCCGGCTGTGCTTCTGCAACCGCATGCAAACAGAGCAGGATTGCTATAATAAGTGAGCACTTTATAATTGTTCTGCTTGTTTTCATATACATATACCCGCCTGTTCAAATTTGGTTTAATAAAAAATGAAAATTAATTTTATCACTATAACCTGCAACCTGATGGTATGCTTGATTAATCTCATATAGATCTTGTCTAATGTGAATCAAATGTACTTGTGTACGAACGTACTTTACTGACGTTTTTTTTTTGAAAATGTGAAGTGCATCTGGGGTTCCAACAGGTATGTGTTTTTAAATATTTCATAAATCAATTTGATTGATGAACACACTAAGTATTTAATAAATTAAATTGAAAAAGTCAAGTCCCAATAAAAAATTTTAAAATTTGTTATCTTTCAATGCAGTAGCTAAATATTTTGGCATCATTTTATTTTCCAGGTATAATATCTCGAATACATAACCTGTTTAAATTACAATAGTGTAAATGCTCCTTGCTTCCTGATTTTCAGATTTTTTACACAATCAATTCCAAATAACGGTTCAATAAGATTTCGATAGTGAACAATATGCCGCGAAGGTAAAAACACCTGATAGGTCCCTGCAAACCCTCCGCCATGGATACGAACTGCACCTTCACCGACCGAGGATATATATCGTTCCGTAAGCGCCAAACCGAGTGATAATGGTTGTTGCAGCGCATTGTTTGGCGGATATATATTCTGTAAAAGTTTTATCGATGAGTTACCGGATTCATTGACGAGAGCTAAGAAATCATAGAACCTGCCCTGCTTCAAAAATACTATCTGTTTTTCAACCCGCTCATTTTCTTCGAGAAAATGCAATGCCCGCAGAAGAGGGCGCTCATGTAATGTTCGGCGAAATTCGGGTAGGTGCGAAAAAAATTCTTCACGTGAGATCTCCCTGCAATTTCTCTTACCAAATGCCTCCGCAACCTTACGCATTTCTCCCGGCACCGAAGCGTACTCGGATGTCAGATCATTATGAATGCTCCCCGTATCGACAATCAATAAGCAATAACCATACGTACGCAAGTCAAATTCAAGTTTTTCAATTTTAGGTTTGTTCTGATTCTCGAAATCTATTCCTACAACACCGCCGTACGCACACGCAACCTGATCCATCATACCGCACGGTTTGCCGAAATATTCATTCTCGGCGTACCGTCCGATACGTGCAATTTCAAGCGGGTCTATCTTGCCGTCGTTATAAAGTACATTGAGTACAGAACCGATTAACACTTCAATCGATGCAGACGAACTTAATCCTGACCCAACATGCACATCACTCTGGAGATAACAGGTACAGCCACCGATCGCATAACCGTTTTCCTTAAATCCCTTTAATATACCTCTCATTAAGGCAGTTGTGCTTTCCCGCTCCTCCTGACGGGCATCAAGATCATCGACACTAACAATGAATTCTTTTTGGAACTCACCGGAATACAGAACAACGTTTCTCACATCGTTACGAGCAGCAACACCGACGGTATCGAGATCTATACTTGCGGCTATAACTTTTCCGTTATTGTGATCGGTGTGATTACCGCTTATCTCCGTTCGTCCCGGCGTACTTATCAGCCGCAGGTCTTCCCCTGTGTACCGATCCTGAAAATTCCTGCATAATGAATTGAACCGCTTTTTCTGGCGATCAAGTATTGCAGGATCATTCCCATACAGATATTCAATATTTTTCTCCAATACACTCATCATCTTCGGATATTCTTTCATAATTATTAAAATTAATCGGGTACAGGATTCAATACAGATGTTTCCCATCTATGATACTGACAGATAACGACCATGTTTTCTCTTCACCGGGCATAATCGATGATACTTCATTTCTTTTTATTCCTTCAGAAAGAGAATCCGGCCTGCCGCTTGCCGGTTCAAGGGCAATCGTATATGCCGGATCAGTATAATTTTCCGGCCAGCCGCCGTAACACAGCCATATCCCGATATAGGGGATGATTCTTTCATCAAAGTGAAATACAATAGAATTGTCTACCCTCCGGCGATATAATCCTGTGCATCCTTTTCTCAATTTACCGGAGAATAACTTCATTGCCACAGAAAGATCTTTTGTTTGTACTTTCGATAAATCTATATTATTTCCAGATACTACCTGTCGGGGCCAGGGAACCATGTCTCCATATCGGCCGTACCTATCATCGGATGCCCAATTCACAAATACATCATCGATTCGATCCTCGACAAGAATTTCATCATCCGGTTCAATGACTAACAAAGGATGAGAAGACCAGATATAATGAAATGGCAGCGTCTCTAAACTACGCAAAGAATAGTGCATGGTTAATTTATTTTTATCCAGTATAATTTTCTTTTTAAACCGGTATCTCAAATGTATACCGTATATTTTAAAATCAATTCCATCGTCCTGTATATCATACTCCCACGGTCTTGACCAGAGCTCACCATGGTCGGGGAAAAAAATGTCCTGTTCCTGTAATCGGTATTTACTTGGCGATACTGTCGGAAAACAATCATCAAAACCGAAATCATAGGGAGGCAAAAAAGCATCCCCGTACTTCGGTCTCGGTATATTGCAAAGACCAATCTCCGGTTCATGAATATATTTTACGCCGGTCGTTTTCTGAGTAAGTTGAAAAATTTTCCCCCCCAACTCCGGAATGATTTCAATCTCAATTATATCATTATCTAATATCAACCGTGTATATTGGTTTTTATCATTATTTATTACAACGGCGTTCATATACGGAAATATATTTATTGTTTAAATCAAATTTTTTATTGATTTGAGTTGTAATGCGGCCATATAAAGAAATCGTTGTCATGTAAAAGACACCTGTAATTGGTGTTTCTTCACACACTTCCCGGGAATAACTTGCATAGAAGATGAGCTATTATGCAGGGAACACCGGGAAAATGAATGTTAACGCTAACATAGAACTACAAGACTTTACAAAAAAATCTTTTAAAAGTCAATAGCTGATATGATTAATTCAAAAAGATTTTAATACAATAAGATTAACACAAAAAATTTACCAATATAGTAATTGAGTGTTTTCGCCTGTTAAAAGAAGTGATCAGATTCACGGGCAGCCGCATGAACGTCTAATAATGTGTTCTGTATTAACAATTATATGCTCAACCGGTTCATCAGGATTGTCTATGTGCCGAAGTAATTTCTGAGCTGCCTTTCTGCCGATATCGTATGGCTGCTGATTTACAGTCGTGAGCGGTGTCGGCGCAAACGCAGAACGGACATCATTTGAAAATCCGACAATGGCAATATCTTCCGGAATGCGATATCCCATGTCAAGTATCGCCTGCATAGCGCCAAACGCAGCGGGATCGTTTACCGCCAGAACGGCACGCGGTATTTTTTTCTTTGAACTCTCAAGTAATACTTTCATCGCATTATAACCACCCATTTCGTGAAAACCCGACTCTACGATTAACTCATCGTTCATCGCAATGTTGTGCTCAATCAGAGCTTTTTGGTATCCTTTGAGACGATCCCGTCCAATGGATACTTTCAACGACCCGCTCAAATGGGCAATTTCCTTGTATCCATGTTGGATAAGATGACCGGTTAATTGCCGGGCAGTCTCGATGTCGTCAATGCTCACACAGCTCATCCCCAATCGCCTTGCACACCGGTCATAGAAGACAATGTGTTTACCGCTTTCAACAACCCGCCGATATATGGTATATTTCTTTACCGTTTGGGCCATTGATATTAATATTCCGTCGACCTGGTTCTCTTCTAACGTCTGAATTGCTGCTTCTTCACGTTTCTGATCTTCCGCAGAATGAATAAACAACAGATTATATCGGGTAGTATACACTACCTCTTCAATACCTCGAATGACATCCGGGAAAAATGAGTGAGAAATTTCCGGTACAATAACTCCGATAGTGAATGATTTTCTTGTTACCAAACTTTGTGCAATACGATTTGGAACGTATCCAAGTCGCATAGCGGTGTGTAAAACCTTCTCCCGAGTACCTTCGGCCACATTTGCTTTTTTATTTAATACACGAGATACCGTCATTACCGATACGCCTATTTCCCGCGCAACATCTTCTGCTGTTATGCGATTTGGCTTACGTGGGCGAGACCTATTATGTTTCTTCATCAACCGGTCACTCCTATATAACAGACGATATATTTATTCGGTATGATTGGATTAAACCGACAATGGGATAGCCGTCCCGATATCTCCGAAACAACATTACGATGCTGTAGAAACAGGCGTTCCCAGCGGTTGAAAATTGTTATTTGACTTTTTCATAAGCAAGCCGGGCAACGGTGCCATCGATTCATACACCGGGATTGTTGCAATACCAAGAGCACCGGCGTCAGCACCCGCTGCTGCGTTGAGGAGATCCGGATATGTCGTTTTCTGTTTTATTCGCAGTTGCGGTAAAATCTCTTTAAGCTTTTCCATAAGCTTATTAATTATCGGGTTGGGTAATCTTCCTCCGAAAAATATCGCTTGTGGATCGATCAAATACTCAATTGCGAGTATGATCGGTGCAAGATGCGTCGCTCCATCATCGATCCATGACATGATATCTTCATTGTGTTGATGATATAATTGCTCAAGCCCGGCGAGATTTGATACATCGTATCCTTTGGCGTTCAGACTTTTATATAAACTTGTTATGCGGAACAATTGACCAAGGTGCGGTATTTCAGAATTTTGTTCCTGGTAAAAACTTTGTTGCGCCGGGTAATACCCCAATTCTCCAGCGTTGCCGTTATATCCATAATAGGGCTGACTGTTGATAACAACCCCACCACCAAGACCAGCGCCAAAATAAACATAAAAGAATGTAGCGATGTGACGACCGGCCCCGTACCACAATTCTCCAATCGCCGCAGCCGTAGCATTATTTTCAATAAAAACAGGAAGCGAAAGCTTCTTGCTCAGTATATCCCGTACCGGAACATTCGACCACCCGTGAAGCCCAATCGGACTCACAACTCTGTTTTCCGATACTGAAAAAGGACCCGGCAAACCCAATCCAACACCCCATATTTTCTCATGCGGTACCCCCTCACGCTCAATTAATTCTTTTGCCGTTTTTTCGAGAATTACCATCGCTTCATCTGATGACGGAAATTTCAAATCCTTACTGATATGTTGACGAGGAGTACCGAGCAGATCGACAAGAACACCGGTCAAATGGTCTTTGTCAAGATCTAACCCGATCGAAAACGCACCGTCGGGATTTATTTTGAGTAATATAGCGGGTGCGCCGCGTCCCTCCTGCAAGCGCGCCGCTTCAAGTATCATGCCCGACTGCATCAATTTCCTTGTTATATTTGTCACTGTTTGCGCAGTAAGACGTGTGCGGCGTGCGATCTCGACACGTGAAAGCGGACCATATAACCGGATAGTCTGAAGGACTATTCTTAAATTATATGTTTTTGCATATTCGAGATTGGTTCCTGTCAACATTAAATACTCTCTCCTCAATTCGGTTTGAAATATAGCAACGGATACTTCTCCTGATTGATTACACGGTTTCCTTAAATTTTATATCTATAATCAAAATGATTTACTAGTATGGTTCCCGCTATATGATACTTTTCAATCTTAATATACATATTAATGAAAATATTTACATTAATCAATTCTTTTTAATAATATTGTTATTGATTATTTGCTACATATCAATCAATTTGATTTATTTTAATTATAGCCCCCAATCATAGTAACATGAATTTCCGCTTTTCCGGTAAGAGTGGATTACACTTATAAGCAATCCTAACGGGAGAATATATTATCTGCCGCCATTGCAAGAATCATAAAATCCATTGTCCCCCCTCCCAGGACATACTCCGTTTGTTGCCAGAAATAGGGCCATACTTTCAGTTCCGGAAGATCGGGACGAATCAAAGCAGTACCGCTTGCTACACCGCCCGGTATATACGACCATTCATCTCTGTTGGTTCCGTATGCCACCAGCAACGAATGCACGCCGACACCGGAAACAAACGAGGCAGTGTTCTCGCCGGGATGAACACCCAATACGAAATTAAGTGCATTGAATGCGTAGTCGGATGGAAATATATCCGGAAAACCGAGATGAAGAAAAAGCTGCTTTACACCGAAGGCCTGTATACCCCAACCCGCTCCCCATATATGGGGGCGATACGGAACTCCATACGGGTTCTCTTTTTGTTGCTCCGTTACCGTTTCGTATGCTGCCTTCACGGCTTCTTCTATCGTCCGTGTAAAATTCGGGTCATTCAATTTTTCGGTAACTCTTCCTATCACTTCGCTGTATTCGAAAATATTCTCCGCAATCACATCACTATTGTGAAGCAGTATATTCTTATACTCTTCTTTTGAAGTTGTGAGATATAATTCCGCGGCGGTATTCAGGCGACTTCGAATATTTGCCGATCGATTTTTTTCAAATACTTCTCCGGCGATCCGTAAACTCTTCTCAGCCAATGAAGGATTAAACTCGTACAACGACATGCTTGCAGCTGCGAGTCGTTGAGCAATATAAAGTTCACGCCGCGGATTATCTTCGGTGAAAACCCATCGGTCATCCATCGGCAGCGGCTTACCGAGTATGGGATCCTTTTCGTTCTCACGATAGATAAGATTATCCGACATTGTCGCTGCATCGCCGAGATGAACATATTGCTTCAAAGTTGGTGAAATGATCCCCCGATAAAATCTTCCCATTGTCTCATACGCACCTACTATAGAAAGCAGACCGTGTTCAATTTGCTGAAGAATATCCGGTTTACCATCCGGCGTGAGCAGTCTTACTACTCTGTTATCCTGATCGATAGTTGTGGCGTCATAATCTTCTTCAAATAATTCATAAGCAAGTGCAAGTTTATATACGGTTTCTGCCTGCGACTCTACACGGATATCATAGTCACCTGCATCGTGCCATCCTCCGATGTTCAAACCGGGCACGTGTTCTCCCGGCTCAAAATCCGTCAGAGTTGATTCACCCTGAATGTATCCGTCGAAATGATTATGATTTACCGGTGCCATCAATGCATCGTCCATATGACAGAGTCCGTGCCATACTTTGTATCTGTCCTCTACCCGCATATGACACATCTGTACCGGCAGGAAATATTCCAAAGTTGGATGCCATACATGTCGCGAAAAAATATCAGGTTTAATCTCAAACACATGCGATTCGATGTCGCCGTATTGTATTTTGTATAATCCCTCGTCGGCTATCTCGCTGAAATCAAAACGAATATATTGAAAACGCAGGAACTGCCCCCAGGGTCCCGGGGACATATCGCTCTTGACTACCGTTTCCGACTCTCTATCAATTCGAATAAGCCGGAGCGGTTGGTAAACATCCGTATTTTTATCGAGTTCAATGACAGCAAATTTATCTTGTTCGGGATGATAACCAACCTGTGACACTTGTATAACCGGTTGATATACCCAATCGCTATTGACGGCCGGCGTGATGAGCCATTCGACAGCGTTCTTGACAACGCCTTTCGGAATTGTTGAACGTACGATAAACCATCCGTTGTTATGTAAACCTCTTCCGTCGATGAGCTGCAGATCGGTTGTCTTTGTCGCGATTCGAATTTCCATCTCGTTCTGTCCGGGCGCAACGATCAACTCACGACCGGTTGCGAACGGTTTTATCTGCAATTCTCCATCCGCATCAGTTTCCATCGGTCCGTGTGCCTGCCGGGGGAACATGCCCGACTTATCATCCATATAATAGTATTCACCAAAGTAATATCCCGGGAACAACTCGAGGTTAAAACCTACCTTATCCGCCCACTCATCGGGTAATGGTTCCTCCAGATCGACAATCACTTTTATGCCGCTCCCGACTGCCTCGGTTCTGATCGAATAATGAAAATGGAGATCCGGGTAGATTATCGGATTGAAACCTCTCCGGTCTTTACTTGAATCGGGATACCAGAGATTAACTGAAATAATTCCGTTGTCTCTATCGATATGCCGTTCGCCGACCGCGGGTACAGGCGACCATTGCCCCGGCGTCGGCTCAAGCCGCAGATCGCCGCTCGCGGCTACCCGTCTATCGCACATCACTATTGTCAATCCACCCTGATGACCCTCCGGATAAAAATCATCGAACATCATTATATTTAAACCCCTTGTTTCGTAATATCCTTCGTCGTTTACACTCAATACAGGAGACGAATCATTCATTAAATCGTTTCCACCTGATAGAAGTCCGAATAACAAAATAGATATAGTAGTAAACATAAGAGATCCTCTTACATAATACATGAAAAAAATCAGTTATTTAATATCCGACTCTATATAATCGCTTTTTACTTGTCTGTTGTCATTGATTAAAATTCTTTTAGTAACTCCAGCATCTTTCGGTCAAGTTTATGTCCTTTATAACTTTCATATTTTACATCTTCTCGACCGCTGTTAAGTACACCAAAATTACCTCTCAGATTCCATAATGCGTGTCCCCATCCGGCATCTTTCCAGAGAGAAAGAATATCGCGCATCCACCGAAGTGCGACATCGTGAGGAGTCCTATTGTAACAGCCCCACTCTCCAACGTGCACCGGGATACCCATTTTTTCAAGAGGTTTCCATGTATCAATCAACTTTTCTTTTAAAGATGCTTTGTCCCATTTCTTGCCGTCATCTCCATGTAACGGCCAAGTCGGCGGGTTAAATGTTTCAAATTCGTTTTTGGGTACCCAGGTCGCTTTATAGTGACTGACACTCATGGGATCATATCCCCGTGTGCTCTGCACAAGTCCGAGATCGGCAAGTTCAAATACCGGGGTTCTGCCTATATCGACACCATTTGAAACTATCAATCGGTCCGGATCTTTTTCCCGGATTGCCCGGACAAGTGAACGGGTAACCTCAACAAAACGTGATGTATCATCGAACGATGGCGGCTCATTGATTAAATCAAAACTCAACCGGGAGGAAGGAATGCCCTTATATCTCCCGGCAAATAACTTCCAGTGATACAGCGCTCCGTCAAGAGCTTTTTGCATATTCTCCGGTGTGTCGTCGAAAAGATCGTACGGTTCCAGCTCCCGCCGGTTAATGCAATACCCCGGGATACGATGAAGGTTGAGACTGATATGAACATTATATTGATTGCCCAGTTCAACCACCTCATCGATATCCTCCAACACATCCTCATCAATGCTAAACCAATCGTCGGGTGAAGTCCATTGCCAGTACGACATCGGTATTCGTGCAAAATCGAATCCCCATTCAATCATGATCTCGAAATCTTCTTCCCGGAATTTCCTTCTCGGACCGGTTCCGCGGAATTTTTCAAGTAGATTAAATCCGCGATAGCGCGGGAACGGTAGCTGCGGCGTTTGCATATTTGTAGACGACATTAAATTCAAGCCGGTGATCGTACCGGCAAGAAGTGCACCGCTTGTTATTATGAATTCTCGTCTTTTCATTACATATTATCCTTTCTTCTTTACGAACCGGCTGAGTTCACTACATGGTGAACCCGGCGCGCAACATGGTAATGCAATTCATCAGTGCCCGTGTGTTATGATAATTCACTTTCCATATTGTAGCTTTTGGGGCGTTTTGTGCTCCGGGACTGTTATCAATTCCTTCGACATACCATCCTCCGTATTCATGATCGATAAGATACGTGTCTATATATTCCCATAGCTTTATAAAGTAATTATAATATCGTTCATCTTTGGGGAACAATTGAGACATCAGCAAAAGCGTATTGAGACCTTCCGTCTGCACCCACCACGTCTTAACATCGTTAATGATGGTCAATGTATCCGACTCATCAAAATAATATCCCTGATAGTAAAACCCACCATTTTCCTCGTCCCATCCGTAGTCGAGGGCATGATCCACCATTTTCTTCGCAATGCTTACTGTGTGTTTATCATTTTCGATGCCGAGAGCGTGCAATGCCTCAATCATTAAATATGCTGTTTCAACATCGTGACCGAACGAAACATGGTCGAAATAGTAATTTGCTTCACGGATGGCAGCGGATGAATCCCGATAGGATACGGGAGTCCAGTCTCGTTCAAAGAATAACAACAAATATCCTTTTTCATGTGTGAGTGTATCCCGAATCAATGTAAGCATTTCAAGAAGACGTTCTTGCACGAGTTTGTCCGGCCAAACCCGGTATAGTTCCGTAAACGCTTCGAGTAAATGTATCGAAGAATTATAGTCTTTGAGGTACCGGTCATATAGCCAGGAGCCGTCGCGGTTCATACGGTCGACATATCCCGGATATTCCGGGTCGCGGCTATGCTTATCCAACCAAAGGAAAGTATTTTTTGCCAGATTGAGCGCCGCGCTATCACCGGTCAGTTTATAATACGCCGCAAGCGAATAGATACCGAACGCATTGCCATACGCTGTTTTGGTATCGCTTTCCGGTCCGGGGATTGGATAACCATATCGATCTCTAAGGGTGTAAAATCCACCGTACGTTTCATCCCACATCGTATCTTGCAAATATCTGAATCCATGTTCAGCTATGTGCCGGTAATTCTCCTCATCAAAAAACAGCGCCGCCTCCGATGTTGTCCATACATGCCGGGTTTGTGTCACCACCATTTTTTCCTGTTCACCGGATGGCTGCCAGTCATAGGTAAAATCACTGAGAAATCCGCCATACAACGTATCAATCGCAACCGGATACCAGGCATCCAGCACGTTTTCCTTTAATACTTTTTCAAATTGACGTATCAGTATCTCTTTTTCCGATTTGATTGCATCGCCGCAGGAAGTGATAACTATTCCGAAAAGGATTATTACCATTATGGATATAGTTTTCATGGCCTTTATTCCACCCGTTCAAGCCGTGCAGCCCAGCCGCCGCCGGTTGCGAGCTCGATGTTTAACACCTCGGTGCGGGTTACGGTACGTACTTCCCTTATGTAATCCGTTGCATCACGGTCGGCATTTATGCCGTCTTTAAAAATGACAGCCCGGTATTTACCCTCGGGTAAGAACGAAAAATCAATTGTCAGTTTACGGGGATCCCAGTTGGTCATCGCTCCCACGTACCAGGTATCGTCTTTGCGGCGTGCAATAGCCAAATATTCACCGACTTTCCCGGCGATCGGTACGGTTTGATCGAATACGGTCGGAACACTCGTTATGAAATCCACACTCTCCTGTTCACGCTTGTATGCGGTAGGATTATCGGCAAGCATAGAAAGCGGGGATTCATGCACAATGTACATCGCGAGTTGATGGCATCGTGTCCCCTGACTCATCGGCATTGAGTATACCGGCCGGAAATTATCCCGGTTTGCATTCCTCATGGCTCCCGGAGTATAATCCATCGGACCGGCCATCATGCGAATAAACGGAATTGTCACGTTATTTCGCGGCATATCTTCGTTTTCCCACTTGTGATATTCCAGCCCGCGCACCCCTTCGTATGTGATGGCATTCGGGTAGGTGCGCTGCAAACCCGTCGGTTTATATGAGCCGTGAAAATTCAGAATCATTTGGTGCTCAGCCGCTTTTCTTGCGGCCCGGTAATAAAAGTTCACCACACGCTGATCGTCCCTGTCCATAAAGTCTATTTTAAATCCCCTAATTCCCATTGCTGCATAATGAGCAAACACTTTTTCCATATCCCGATCGAGGGGAAGCCAGCCGGCCCAGAGCAGCACATCGACGTTTCGCTTCTCAGCATAGGATATGATCTCCTCGAGATCTATTTCAGGAATTGTTTCCATCAGATTGGTACCCTGCGACCATCCCTCATCGAGCAGGATATATTCGATGCCGTTATCGGAGGCAAAGTCGATGTAATATTTATATGTGTCGGTGTTGATCCCCGCCCGGAAATCTATCCGTGAAATGTTCCAGTCATTCCACCAATCCCAGGCAAGCTGTCCGAGTTTGATCCATGATATATCATCGATTCTCGACGGCGTTGCGAGTTTGTATACCATATCGTTATCAAGCAATTGTTTATCGTGGGTACTCACCACAACTGCACGCCACGGATACTTCCGGTTACCGTCGGTTTTTGCGATAAAATCGGCACGCTTCGTGACGAATGCCTGAAGATTATTATGACCGCCCTGCTCTTCTTCGAGGGGATATCGTGCGAAATCACTTACAAATCCCCGGCGGATCTCCTTGTTGATACGGAGAAATCTTCCGGGATAATCTTCCAGGTCGGCTTCAAGAATAACGGCTTTTTTCGTTTCGTTCAGCTCTACAAGGAAAGGTGTATAAACAAATCGCTCATCGTCGAACTCCGATATCCTGATATACGAATACAGACTTTCAAAAGACGAAGCATACTCATCCTGCTCTCTCGATTCGACATACGGTACGAACAGATGATGATCGGCTGTAAAATTCAGATCTGCGTATTCCCATTCAATCGTTATCTCCTCATCGATCGTTGTAAAAAACCGGTATGCCATACCCTCATCATACGCACGGAAAATCAGCCCGAAGTCGTTCGCGAAATAAAAGGTCAATTGGTTATAGTGATCGACGATTTCGCTTTTCTTATAGATTGGTATTTCAATGATCTCATTTACCGTTTCGGTCTCTGTTCGTAAAAGTTCCGGATTTATTCCGAGGTGCTTGCCGTTATATAATTTAAGCGAAATCGCAGACGGAGCAATGACGGGATCGTTCTTGTAGTCCATTCGCCATGTAATAGCATGAGTGATATCGATATGCACTTCGATCAGCCCGTCGGGTGATTGAAGTGTATACGAGCCTGATTCAGTTGTAAACACGGTGTTCTGGACCAACGCGATGTAGATGAAAAGAAATATGAATGTAAATTTCATATCAGGCCCCTTTACTAATCAATGTGATATCAATATTATGTATTTAAAACTTTAGTTTCGATTTAAACTTAATATTTAAAATCGCTATACCGTACAATAGTATACCGGATCCTGTCTTTATAAGGATCTTCGATCAGAGAAAACGTATCTGCTTTTCTATCCAATATAATAGTAGTCAGCACATTGTCCTCAGGCAGACATATCATTCCCGAAACGCTGTCAACATCGTCGGCAAAGACTACAAGATCGAGTTCCGACCAGTTAATATCTTTTGTACTTTGCGCAGTTTGTGCATGGGGGATTACGGCGCCATCACGCACGAGCATTACTATCGGAATATCGCCCGCAGCAATGCGATGCCACCCACCCGGATAACTTTTACCGGTTTGATAATCGATCCATTTGCCGGGAGGTAAGTACACACTACGATCTGTCATCTCGTCCTCGAATAAAGGTGCCACCAGAATATCCGAACCGAACAGGTATTGATCCTCGATTAACCACGAACCCGGATCGTCCGGATACTCGATAAACAGTGCACGCACCATCGGCAGCCCGTTCTCGCTGCTGTGTTTTGCCTGAGCATAGACATACGGCATAAGTTTGTACTTCAATTCGACTGCATCACGAAAGGCATCCGTAAAATCTTCACCATAGTGCCACGGTTCTTTCGGAGGGTGGCCATGCGTTCTGCTATGGGAAGAGAGCATTCCGAACGGCAGCCATCTTCGATACAATTCTTCCGGAGTTTGCGTTACAAACCCCCCGATATCGTGACTCCAGAACGAAAATCCGCTAATCCCGAGTGAGAGTCCACCCCGCAGTGTCGACGACATCGCTATGTTCGTATTTGCAGCGTCGCCGCCCCAATGTACCGGATATCGCTGACTTCCTGCCCATGCACTGCGTGCCCAGATAATATTTTCCCCGCTAACCTCACGGGTAATTTCAGCTAAAACTCTATTATACCTGAGCGGATAATAGTTATGTTCGTAGAAACCGGTACTGCCCGAATAATACAATCCCGTAAGCGGCGCCGCCTCGCCGAAATCTACTTTAATAGCACTTACTCCGATTTCAAGTAGGTCTCTGATATGGCCCTGATACCAGACAACTGCATCGGGATTGGAAAAATCGATGATTGCATCTTCGTTCGGATTGTTGCCTTTTGCATCCCGTATTGCAAATCCGCTTTCCATTATCTCACCGAACAACCGGTTACCGGGCGCGAAGTATGGGAGCGTCCACAAACAAACATGGAATCCCATATCCCTCAGATCCTGCATCATTCTTTCCGGATCATCGAAACGCTCGGTTGAAAACAGGAAATCGTTCATCCAGTCAACTTCGAACCAGCCCGTGTCGATGTTGATCACATCGGAAGGTATTCTATGCTCGCGAAGTTTTGCGGCTACTTTCCGCACTTCTGTTTCCGAGAAATATGTTATTCTACTCATCCACAAACCGAAAGACCAGAGCGGCGGCATAGGCGATTTACCGGTAAGTTCCGTATACTCATCGAGTATTTCTTTCGGTTTGCCGAGAAATACAAAAAGATCGAGCTCATCATCACCAACCATCAGCGTGTTGGTTTCGTGGAATGTCGCACCTATATCGCATGTTATGGGAGATGTTGTATGCATGAACATCCCATAACCGCGGTTACTCATCAGAAACGGGACCGGTTTATGCATGGACTCGTTCTCGGCGCCGTGTGCATCGTCAACCCAGAGGATGACCCGTTGACCGACTTTATTTAATTTTGTAAATGATTCACCCAATCCGTAGATTCGTTCATCGGGTAGAAGTGAAAATACGGCAGCAACGCTTCTCGAATAATTCGATGCACGACGAACAAACGAAAAAGGCAACGCAGGAAAAAATGTTGTTTGATTATCGGTCACATGCCTGGTTCTGGTCAGAAGATTTCCTTCTGCGTCCAGGAATTTTATATAGAATGGATAGTTGTTTACAATCACGGCACCGTACTTACTATCGTATCGATGCCCATTACCTGTTTGAGAATACTTCCACGAATCATCCGCAGATGGTTTTCCGTCGAGCATGATCGATTCTTCATCGTTCCTTGGTACGGCACTATTTGATGTCTGCAGTTTTATCCTCATCGTTCGGGGGGAAACGAAATGTATTTCAAAAGATAATTCGGGATTGGCGGCATATATTCCCGATGGAAATTCATCCGGTCCGACCGGAGAAAGAACCGCACGCAAATTGTTAAATGCCATTGAAGTTGTATATTTTGCCCGCTGATACGTTATTGCACCGGTTGCGGTTTCCGGTTCGAATGCTGTTAGTTCATCGGCGAGAAAATAGGTGTTTGCGAAATTCCTGAAATCATTACTTACATCAACGGGTTCGTTCAGCAGATACGGGATTTGTGCAATTGTCGGTACGGTGCTTCCCGGTACAATTATTACGAAGCTTAATAAAATAACCGGTAGTAATCTGATTGCAAGGTCAATGTTTTTCATCGGACCTCCCGATACTATTTCATAGATATGATGTTGACAAATGAACTACTTCTTTTATTTTTCGATTACCTGTATTCGTAACTTGCACCGAAACTTCCATTGACTCGTCGGGTGAAAGTGTATACCTGTTGAGCCGCAGGTCGGAATATTCAAACGTAGTATACGACAATCCATGACCGAACTCCCACTGAGGATTATAGGTATCAGCTTCAATATGTTTACGATCGTACGGGGTAAGAGCGTTCGGCGCAATCGGATAGGAATAGGGCAGCTTTGCCGACGGATTTACGTCGCCGTATAAAATATCCGAGATTGCCCGACCTCCCTCCATTCCCGGAAGTCCGGCAATTACCACTGCATCTACACCATCCACGAAGCATGAAATAGTGCAGGGTCTTCCCTGTGCAAGCACAAGAATAACAGGTTGGCCGGTTTCAATCATTGCATTCGCAAGTTGTATCTGAGAATCGTCAATAGTAAGATCATCGATATTCCCTTCTGTCTCGCAATATGAAGGTTCGGCTAACGTAAGAATGATTGCATCCGCTCGTTCAGCTGCAGTTACCGCTTTATCGATATCGGTTATAATACAGATCGGAAACGTTTCATTGTCTGTTCGTTTAAAAACCGCCCCCTCGACATAAGTCATGTGTGTTTCGCCGGCAGCCTCTATTAACGCACCGACTATCGTTAACGCTTCGTTCGCATCAAGCTGATCAAGTGTGTTCTGCACTCCATCGATATTCCGGACAAGTACTTTCTTCATGTCCTCTCCTTCAGTAGGCCCGATGATACCAATTGTCCCATTGAATTCAGAATCTATTAATGCTTGAGTTTTTTCATTATTCTTTCGCATTTTCTTCATTTCGCCGTTTCATTAATTCTGCTGTTATCTCTTTCATGGTATTATCATCCAGTTTGTAATTATATATACAGATAACACATAACAACGCACCTATACCGGCAAAAACACTAATAAGTAACCGAATGCCAAGTATCGACAGATCGCTTTGTTCGACTCCGGGTTGATAGGTAAATGCTGCCAGTATCCATCCGCTGAATGCACCGCCGAGGGTCCAACCGAATTTCTGCGACATAGATGACGACGAGAAAATTAATCCGGTCGCTCTGCGATTATTCTTCCACTCCGAATAATCGGCTATGTCGGCAAAAATCGACCAGATAATAGGCAGGTTAATACCTGTTGTAACGCCTATAATAAAATTAAGTAAGAACATCAGTTCAACCTGATGTGGGAGGACAAAATATAATGAAAAACTCAATATTGTTGTTGCGACCATGAACGAGAAGAATGTTCTTTTCTTTCCCAGCCTTTTTGCAACAGGCTTAGCCAACAAAACCCCCACAATATTGGCTGCCAACCAAAGCGACATATAGGTGGATACCAACACCGACGGACTCACCGAACCAAAATAGATTACATCCTGCGGACCGACATAGTACCGGAAGTAAAATATCATAGCCGCCTCACGAAGGGAGTTAAAAATCAGAAACGATATGTTTGCCGCCAGCATAATGAACCAGGGTCCGTTTTTTATAATATCTTTCAGATCGTCTTTGAGTTTGTTTCTCTGAACGGGAGGCCGTAACCGTTCTTTCGTTCCGGCAAAGGTGAAAATAAATAATACAGCAGCTAACACCGAATAAATAGCGACTGTAAACTGATACCCCACGGCACTATCCAACCCGTTGCCGAAATACTCGATTAAATAAGTCGCTGTTGCAGTGACAAATAATCCGCCGCTGAATGCACCGAGGAACCTGAACGAGGCTAAAGAAGTGCGCTCTACTGTATTTGCGGACATAACTCCCATCAATGCCGCGTATGGAACATTTACCGCCGTATAGACCATCATCATTAATGTGTAGGTAACATACGCATAAATAATTTTGCCCGTTGCACTCAAATCCGGAGATGTGAATGTTAAAATACCGATTATAGCAAAGGGTACTGCAACAAACAGGAGATAGGGACGAAATTTTCCCCATCGTGTTTTTGTCCGGTCTGCAATCAATCCCATGATCGGATCATTTGCACTGTCCCAGATTCTTGTAACCAAAAACATAGTCCCGACGGCAGCGGCAGAAATACCGACAACATCGGTATAGAAAAAGAGAAGAAACATCGAGAAAAGCTTCCAGAACATGGAAGATGCAAAATCGCCTGCTCCGTATGCGACTTTTTCTCTCAATTTGAGCGGCATTTGTTCAATTCTATTATTCATCATCTTTGATATTATGTCTATCCTGTAGGTGATAAGACATGCTCTGTGCGCCGAATTACCTCTATGCAGGCACGGACAGTGTGGTATGGGCACTTCCAGGGACCGATTTTATCTTCGTTCAGATACGGTTTTCCATTCTGTGAAATTTTGAAAAACCAGTCTCCATATTTATGATCTTTTACTTTATCTTTTGCAAACGACCATATTTGCACAGCAGCATTTAAAAACTCCTCATTACCGGTTTTTTGATATGCATCAAAAAAACCGACTATCGCTTCTGCCTGAACCCACCATTGCTTATCGGTATCAACGACTTCTCCATCTTTACCTGAATTGGAAAGACCTCCGTTCACTTTGTCCATACCTTCGATAAGTGTCGTGTATGCAATTTCTTCTGCTAATTTATCCGTTGCAGCGATAAGCCGGGCATCGTTCAATACGGTTGCCGCATCGGAAAGCAGCCAGCTTGCCTCGATATCGTGTCCGTATGAATAAACAGTATCGGTAACATTCCACTGTTCATCGAAAAACTGATACAGATGATGGTGCTTCGTATCATAAATCGGACCTAAGAATAATTCAATGAGCATCTTCAGGCGATTATACAAAATATTATCGGGCCATATTCGATAGAGGTTCGTAAACGCCTCGATAATATGAAGATGGGTATTTAAACTTCGCTTGACAACGACTATATCTTCATCATTTAGTTTAGCATCAGGCAGTGGATTCCAGGCGTTATTAAACACCTCATGGTATCCATTATTCTCGTCATCAAAACAATATTTCTCCATGAGGTTGAAAATTTCTATCGAGCGTTCTAATGCATTTTGATAACCGGCAGCCCGGTAATATTCACTATACCCATATAATGCAAATGCCTGGGAGTAAATATGTTTTTTTCTATCATACGGCTGTCCCGTATCATTGACCAGCCAGTAGACTCCACCATATTCCTTATCCCAGAACCTTTTATCAATATAATCGAAAGCATCATCTGCCACCGAACGATATTTTACATTGTCAATCATACGATACGCAGCCGCAAAGGTCCACAATATTCGGGTATTCAGAACAGCCGACTTCAATGCATTTTCTACCGGTTGATTATACCGGTTCACACGACCGTAAAATCCTCCGTGCTCATGATCTATTGCATGGGTCATCCAGTATTCAAGGATATGTTTTCGCAATTCAGCATCGAGCTCTTTTCTCAATTGTAACTGTAAATCTACTGCATTCATGTATTACCCTTATTCAGTAGCTTTAGATTTCGCTCAATCAGATCGCAGCGTTGTTCCACACTTGCAGCCGATCGGCAAAGATCTGGTGGAGTATTACATACGTAGTCCAATAATTTATCAATGGTAGAGGTTGCGACATGTACACGTGTATCGGAAGATGCGTAGTAAATAAATACCGTTCCGTCTTCATCCAGGATCCAACCGTTTGAAAACACAACATTGGATACATCACCGATCCGCTCTCCGCCTTTCGGACCGATAAAGAGTCCGGCAGGGCGTTTAATAACTTTAGAGGGATTATTCAAATTGGATAGAAACAAATATAAAACATAGCGAAGCCCTGCTGCAGTGCGGCGTACACCGTGCGCACAGTGCAACCATCCTTTCGGTGTTTTTAAAGGAGGTGGGCCCTGTCCATTTTTTAGTTCTTTTATAGTGTGATATATTCGTTCGTCAATTATTTCTTCCTTCTCAACACGGGCATTCTCGATATCATCACATAATGCCCAACCGATTCCCTTTCCTTTTCCAGTTTCAATAAAATCATCTTGTGGACGTGTATAAAAAGCATACTTTCCATCAATAAATTCCGGATGAAGCACGACATTTCGCTGTTGTTTTGATGGTGCAATCAAATCGGGAAGCCGTTCCCAATTCACTAAATCTTTTGTCCGGGCAATTCCCGTCTGAGCAATAGCACTCGAAGTATCGTAAATTGGTGTGTCCGGATTTTTCCGTTCAGTACAGAAGACACCATAAATCCAGCCATCCTGGTGTTTCGTCAACCGGATATCATAAACATTCACATCGGGGGTTTCAGTCTCCGGCATTCGTATCGGAAAGTCACGAAACCTGAAACTATCAATACCAGTGGAACTATCAGCAATGGCAAAAAAGGATTTTCTGTCCGCTCCTTCAACCCGGGCTATAAGTATATACTTGCCGTTATATTTTATAGCACCGGGGTTGAACACTGCGTTAATTCCCATTCGTTCCATGAAATGAGGATTTTTTTGCGGATTGAAATCATATCGCCAATGAAGCGGCGTGTGCTTCGCGGTCAATATTGGATATTTGTATCTATCGAAAATGCCGTTACCGCCCGGTATTTCTTTGTTATTTTGCTTCAGTAACTTTTCATAAGCTGATTCTACTTCTGCACGGCGGCTTCTGAATATTGTATTTATACTGGTTTCATTCATCTATTAGACAATTGTTAAAAGTGAGAGCGATAAGCGAATAAATATCAGGGGAAGGGAAGTATTGCTTCCCCTGTTTACAAGGAAAAGCATGCTCGTTATTTGATGAATTCCATTTTCTTCACTTTTAAAGTAGCTTGCCCTTCGCCAGTAGAAGTGGAAATGGATTCCATGTGGGAAAATAGATACATCAAATACTACCCCGTACGAGCCGGCTTGCTGCACTTTATCGATCGACATACTTACTTCCTATAAAGCACAGTAACATCAGGTGTGCTATCACAAGTAATTCATAAATCAAATTGATTGAAAAACACACTGTTATTTAATAAATTAAATTGAAAAAGTCAAGTCCTCATCAAATGGTTTCTTTATTTCAATGTTATGGATCTCTCAGATAACCTCATTATGTTTCTTCACATACTCTATTGTTTCATCCACCTGACAAAATGCTATTGCAGTATATGTATCGGCCGCCCCGTAATAAATTGCAATACGACCGGTATCGGCATCGTACAGATTCTGACACGGAAAAACAACATTGGGCACAAAGCCGCTCACTTCATATTGTTCTTCCGGAGTCAGCAAATAATTGCCGCAACGGTACTTTACTTTTTCCGGTTTATTGATATCCAGAATTGCAACACCGATGCTGTACACAAAACCGTTGCAGGTATTCGAAACACCGTGATAGAACAGCAACCACCCCTCGGTTGTCTCAATCGGTACCGGACCCGCACCGATCTTAGTTCCCTGCCACCAGCCGAGTCCGCCTTTTCCCATTACCCAATGATGATTACCCCAGTAAATGAGATCGGGACTTTCGCTAATAAATATATCACCGAACGGTGTGTGTCCGCTGTCACTGGGCCGGCTCAACAGCTTGTACATTCCATTTACTTTCCGGGGAAACAACACGCCGTTTCGGTTAAATGGCATGAGAGGATTCGGCAATCGTATCCAGTTTTTCAAATCCCTGGTATAGCCCATTCCTATCGATGCTCCATGCATATCGTCGCACCATACAACGTAAAAGATATCTTCGATTTTTACAAAACGCGGGTCGTATGCATAGCTTACCGGAAAAGGTTTTCCATCCCGGTCTACCCATGGAATGACGTTATCGTCGATTTCGAAATTAATGCCATCCCTGCTTCGACCGAAGTGTATGTTCGCACGGCCGTTTTTATGATCCGCCCTGAATACACCGATGAATGCTCCATCGTGCGGAAGCACGGCGCTGTTAAAAACTCTTGCGATGGATTCAGTGGGATTCCACCCAATGATAGGATTTTTGCTATAACGCCACACAGGCGCGATACTCCCTTTTGGTTTATCCTCCCATGGGAGATTCGGGAGTGAGGATCCGATAATTGTTTTCATGGTTTGTTTTTTGTTTTGTGTTTCGTATTCTTGTTAATCGTTAATTGATATTGGTTAATTGTTGTTGCTGCTGAACGCTCCGATTAACGATCAACCAAATAACCATTAACAAAATCGTTAAATCACTATGTTATAGTACATTCATTTAACCAAGATAAGCTACTATAGAATTCGTTTCCTTCAACTTATCTTCATGAATAAAATTCCCCTCCATCACTTCACCATTTATTTCAAATCTGTCTATTCCCTTTTCAACCTGATTGGGGTTGCGTACTTCTATGTCCAACGTTTTACCTCTAAAAACCCGTTTTATTCTAAATTGATCCCAATCTTTCGGGATACACGGATCGATTGTGATACCGTTATATTCGGGTCTGATGCCAAGGATATATTGCAGTCCGGCGTAATATGCCCACGTTGCCGCACCGGTCAGCCAGGGTAACCGGGATGCACCGTGACGCGGGCTGTGCTTCCCGTGAGTCGATTGACTATAGACATATGGTTCGATTTCCCGTAGATCGGCTTCTGTATTGTAAGCGGCAGGCAGCGTTGACTTATAATAATTAAATGCCCGTGTTCCATTGCCGCGTATTGCTTCAGCCATGACTACCCATCCCTGGGTATGATTGAATATCGCACCGTTCTCCTTCATTCCCGGATTGAAAAGAACCGCTCTGATTACGTTTAACTTTTCTTTTGTATACGGCGGATCACAGATACTCAGACCATAATCGGTTGCCAGCCGTTTGTGAACTATATCGAGCACTTTCTCACTTCTTTTCTTACCGGCGTGGCCGCTTATAACCGACCACGTTTGGGGGTTCAGCCACAACGATCCTTCATCGTTTCTATGTGAACCGAAGACCAGTCCATCCTCGCTGTATGCTCTGAGATACCAATCTCCGTCCCACGCATGATCTTCTATATTAATACCCAGTTTCTCACGATGATCGTTTGCCCATGCACTCTCTTCCGGCCTGTCAAGCATGTCGCAAATCTCCGCATACACGCCAAGTGCATAGTAGAGTTGAAACGCCACGAACACGGTTTCGCCCCCGTGTCCCAGCTCGAGGCAATCATTCCAGTCTGCCAGCAGCCCGCATGGTAACCCGCGTTTACCGGAGCGAGCAAGGTTAAACTCGATGGCGCGTTTCATATGTCCGAGCACGGTATCTTCTCCCGTATCGGCATAAGGAAGAACTTTATTGTAGAATTCAATATCGCCGGTTTCCTTTACATACGTAGGTATTGCATTAAATAACCACATACAATCGTCGGAGCGGTATTCAGATTCCTCGGGCGGTTTCATCTGACCGGGTTTATGATCGAAAAATTTCACCACCGGCATAGCACCGCCGGTGGATACCTGGCCTGTCATCATCAGCTCCAGCCGTTCCCGCGCATCATCCGGGAGAATATGTATAATCCCGAGCATATCCTGTATGGTATCGCGGTATCCGTATCCGTCACGCTCACCCGCATAAATCAAACTGGCGGCTCTCGACCACGCAAAAGTTATTAAACAATTATACGCACTCCACATATTTATCATGCTGTTAAAGTCTGTATCGGGAGTTTCGATAATAAAATTGTTTAACCGTGAATGCCAGTATGATACCAGTTCAGTAAAACGTGTCTTTACAAGTTTGAGGTCGCTTGCTTCCTCAATGGCTTTTTTACCGGTCGTAGATGCCGTCCCGATTCCCATTACAACGACACATTCCGTACTCTCACCGGGTTCAAGTTCAACGTCAATTTGCAGTGCGCCGCAGCCGTTATCCCCCACTGCAATCGATTGGAAGCACTCTCCACGTTCTACGGCAACCGGATTTGCATATGTACGATACAAACCGAGAAATGCCTGGCGGTCAGTATCGAAACCGGTTACCCGGGCGCCGGCAACACCAAGAAATGTATATTTTGAAGTTCCCTCATCGACGATATCTTCATTGTTTGGTTGCAAGTTTACATTGATACCCTGCTCAATAATGTTATCCGTGCAATCCATTTTAATAATGTACTGTGAATACTGCATATTCACGATATCCTGATACAGTAGCCAGTGATTGGAATACTCGACAAAAGTAAACAATCTGAGCTTCCGTTTTTTATCGCTCTCATTTGTGAGCTTACAGAGCCAGTATTCGTAGTCTTTTTCAAGGGGAACAAAATACGTCGTCTCACTCTTAATACCTGAGTATTCCGATTCTATAATTGTGTACGCCGATCCGTGACGGCAAATCGATTTGTATTTTTCAAGGGGTTTTCCCACCGGCTGCCATGACGCCGACCAGTAATCTTTATTTTCCCGGTCATGTATGTAAATATACCTCCCCGGTTGATCCATCGGGATGGTGTTGGTGCGAAAGCGCATGAAATGTCCCCGGGCGGCAGACTTATAGAAACTATACCCGCCGGCATTGTTGGTTATGATAGCACCATACTTCGTCGATCCAAGATAGTTGCTCCAGGAAGCTGGTGTTGCGGGATTCGTTATTACATACTCTTTTTTCTCATCATCAAAAATTCCGTATTGCATAATGGCTTAACCTGTATAGATCAAGAAGGTACTGTTAAATAATTCAAAATGGTTACGACATATCCACCGATTCCCCACGCTCTGCCCTTCTTGCTTCAAGCTCGGCAGTCATTTGCTTAACTTTTTCTTCGTGAAGAGGATATGTGAGATATATAGCAAGCGCTAATAAGCCGAGTCCTGCCGGGATTATACTGAAGAGGAGTATTAATCCATGAAGACTCTCGGCAGTTTGAACCACATGAGGTTCAAATCCGACACTCGCCATCAGGGTTAAAGCAATATATGCACCTATCGCCCAACCGAATTTTTGAGACATCGTGGATGCTGAGAATATCAGTCCCGTCGCTCTTCTGCCGCGAACCCACTCATTGTAATCTGCTGTATCGGCATACATAGCCCAGAGTAAAACACTTAATGGACCTCCGGTCATTGAACCGATAATCTGCAGTAAATATATTATAGGCAGCTGATCGGCTGTAAGGATGTATATTGATCCGGTACTGAAGATCGCAATAAGAAAGAATGTAATAAAGGTTCGCTTTTTCCCCAGCTTTTTAGATACCCACAGAATAACAAGTACACCTAATAATGAAGAGACCTGACCGACAGTATTATACGCCGAAACCAGAACTTCGAAACTATATATTCGTGTTCCAAGGAACGGAAGACTGAGTTCCTGCACTCCGATAAAATATCTGAAATAGTGTGCTGTTACACTGCTGCGGACAGCAACGAAAAGGACGAACATTATCGTTGTTATGAGAACAATGACCCACGGTTTATTGGTTATCAGTTCGTGGATGTCCTTTTTAATAGAAGACTGTTGAGATTTCGGAGGCAGGACTCTTTCTCGTGTTCCCTTAAAGGCAATAAGAAAAAAAATAACGGCGGCGATACCATAAATTATAAATGAGTATTGCCATCCTTGAGCAACATCGTCGCCGCCGAGCCATTGAGTCATCGGTAAAAGTGTTGCAGATACAATGATACCTGCAGCAAATGCAAAAATAAACTTAACCGATGATACCGCTGTCCGGTCCTGAGAGTTCGGGGATATCACTCCGAGTAACGCAGTATACGGAATATTTATTGCTGTATAAAGTACCATGATAAGGATGAACGTACTATACGCCCAGATAATCTTTCCTGTCGTACCAAAATCCGGTACGGTGAAAGCAAGAACGCCGGCAACAGCAAACGGCACGCATAACCACAGAAGATACGGTCTGAACTTCCCCCATCTGGTTCTGGTTCTGTCGGCTAGTATGCCCATGAGCGGATCGTTTATACCATCGAAAATCCGAACAACAAGAAACATCGTTGCCGCAATTGAAGCGGGAAGTAAAAATACATCAGTGTAAAAGTATGTGAAATACAACATGAAAGTTTGCCAGTATAGTACCGAGCCAAGGTCCCCGAAACCATATGAGATTTTTTCACTTAGCGGTAATAATTGTTTGGGTTCGTTTACTTGATTCATATTCTTTGAAATTGAGGGTTACATTGTGTATGATGGAGTTATAATTCTTTTTCTGATTTCCCGGAAGTTCACGGTTTTGAGAAAGGTATATGATTTGTTATCCATCACAGGTGAGTATATGTACTTAATAAATATCGAAAAATTAATTAACCTATAAATCAAATTGATTAATTAATAAGTAAATAATGAATAAAATCGAGAAAGTCAAGACCTCATAATTTTTTTTCAAGACCTCGGTGAGGGTTCCGCATCCTGATGTGACAAATTTCGACTGTTTAAAGGTACCATCTGTTATCGAAACCGATGAAGAAGTGATTTTAAAGATTATTTCTTTGCAAGATGCGTCATTAATTAACTACTTTTTACCTCCTGTTTGCCCTCGTGAAAAATGTCGATAGAGAACAAATGTGAAAATAAATGAAAATGCTAAAATAATCGCGGGAATAATTATTCCAATGAGGTTCATTTTCTCTCTCCTTTCTTTCCGTGTTTGCGATACGATATCCAGGCGAGAATCAATCCGAGCATAGATACCGCATAAGCAATCGTCATACCAATCACCATTGAGAATCCTTCATCCATTTTTATCCTCCCAGCGGACTAACCGCTCAAGTTCTTCGAGATATTCTTTTTGCTTCTTTTCATACTCTTCGGAAATCGACTTTAATTTCGGATCGATAATCCAGTGCATTAAAAAAGTCAATACACCGCCGGCAACAAGTAAAATGAACCCGATCGGCTGGAGTAATAAACTCCATATGACACCCAGTGTGAGAATAATGTAACACAAAGGTGAAATAACAATCGTGATCCAATCTTCCTTAGTCCACTCGTCCGCCTCGCGCGCAGTCCACGTTCGTCGAATAAATGACATGATTTAATTCCTTTTATATTTTTATCGGCAAATAACCATTAACCATAAACTATAAACTATCTCAAAGCAGGCCGCGATTCTCCGCTTCACGCCTGACCGGCCCCCACCATCCCAGCGGTCTTGACATTACATAATATTTCACAAGATGATCCATATTTTCCGGTTTTGTAAGGAAGGTTACCGGGAAATAAACCAGTGCACCGAGCAGCATCAACAACCAGAACTGTTGATAATCCTGAAGCGCCGGGAGAACCCCGAATGCAGGCAGCACCCACACGACGAGCCAGCTAAACGCCAGATTCGCCATCCACGATGAGAGATATCCCCATGCGTTGAATCGCCACCACAAAACCTGCAAAATATTCGGAAGCCATATTCCGGCCGCCATAATCCATAAGGCAAAAATCAACCATTCGGTAATTTCCTCCATCATCAATCCGTACACAAATGAACCGAGCAACAATAGCACGGTTACAAATCTTCCGACCCACACCAATTGTTTCTGTGTGGCTTTTGGATTTATATAATGATGATATAAATCGCGCGTTGCATACATCGCACCGAGATTCAAATGCGTCGAAATAGTCGATATATGGATCGCAAGAATGGCAGCAAAGAAAAATCCGATCATCCCGACCGGGAGAAATTCAAATCCAAGACGGAACCAACCCATCTCATATTCCGCCGCACTTTCGATATTCGGATACAATACAAAAAATGCAAGCGCGGCAACGCCCCATACTGCATTACGCATAAGCACCAACGCCGTTCCCCACCAAATACTGTAACTTGCATCCCGAACCGTCCGTGCAGACTGTATGCGCTGTGCTTCGACATACCAATCGATGCTCGTTCCCATACCCAATCCACCCAGTATCGCAATAAACATCATCGTCAGAAACCATGCTGCAGGGAAATCGCCGGTAAACCACCCCGTAAAAGCAAAAGGATTTATTCTCCATCCTTCTCCCATTTCGGTAAGTTTGGCAACGATTTCCGTCGGCCCGCCTGCTGCAAATATTCCCCAGAATGAAACGATAAGAATAACGGAAAAGGCAATGATGCTTTGTTGAAAGTCCGCCATAACGACTCCCCAGTATCCGGCAGCGAGTACATAAATAGAACATAGTGAGGAGAAAAGCACTAATCCTATCCACTCATCCCAACCAAACAGGTAGGCACAAATCTTTCCCATTGCCATCCCGACCCACCCGAGTATGAACATATTCATAAATATCTGCCATCCGGATATCCATCCACGCAGCAACTCTGCACCAAGCCCGCCAAAGCGAAGTGTATTCCATTCTGCCTGGGTATAGGCAAGCGAACGGCGGAATATCCTGGTGGAAACAAATGCGCTGATAGCACACCAGGCGGAAAAGAACGTGTACCAGATACCGGCAATTCCATATTTATAAACCACGCCCGTTACCCACATGGGTGTATCGGTTGCAGTATGCGTTGCGTAAACCGATGATGCAGGCAGCCACCACGGTAAACCGCGGCCGGCAAGAAAGAAGTCGGATTCGGAACGTTTCCCCAATCTATAGAAAAGAACCCCTGCACCTATCATCAAAATGAGAAAAAGGACTATCCAGAGCCAGTCGAGAAAATGGAGAGTGATCATATCGGTTGGTCTATAGAATCATGTAATGGGTTTCTTTTGTAAAAATGACAGTCCAAGATTACGAGTTTAATAAATAAAAGTCAATAGTCACGCCGGCCCCTTGCATTCACCGGGATTAATTGATATATTCAATCGGCTTTAAATTACCAGGAGAACGGATATGAAATGCAAAAATTGCGGTTTACTGAATGCTGATAATGCAACTCATTGTATAAAATGTAATACAATGCTGCAGAGAAATGCGAGCGGAAATACCACGGGCGGTACGCGGGCACTCATCCAAATTCTGCTGCTCATTCTATTTTTAATTGCTACCGTGGGGATTCTGTGGGTGATAATGCATGACGTATTACATGCTGTTTGATGTGGCATCAAGGGGTTTCGATATCGTATCGTTTAATCTTCAGATACAGTGTTTTCGCTGTGATACCGAGGTCTTGCGCGGTTTTTACCCTGCTCCAATCATTCTGCCTCAACACTCTTTCGATATGGATCTTTTCTAAATTCTCAAGCGAAAGAATATCTCCTTCCTCCTGAGAATTTCCTTTTTGCAACTCTGTCCGTGTGGCTTTCTCCTTTTTGGGTTTTACCGTTTGATGAAGGTTTGAGTGCAATGTTAAATCTTCCGGTTCGATAATTTCTTTTGTAGAGAGAATAATGGCGCCTTCTATAACATGTTCAAGTTCACGAATGTTACCCGGCCAATCATGCTGAAGAAGAATTTTCATTGCTTCCGGACTCATCTTTTTAGGTGGTTTTGTCCGTACGTGTTTATTGAGGAAATGGTCAACCAGCAACGGTATATCATTTTTGCGTTCGCGTAACAGAGGGATGCTCAACGTTACTACATTTAGCCGGTATAGAAGATCCTCACGGAAATGCCCCTTCTTCGCCTGCAGTGTTAGATCTTTATTCGTCGCCGATATTATTCTCACATTCACTCTTAACTGATTCGTTCCACCGACCCGACGAAATTCACCGGTTTCAAGAAAGCGAAGAAGTTTCGGTTGAACGGTCGGGCTGATATCTCCTACCTCGTCGAGAAATAACGTGCCGCCATGCGCCACTTCGACCAATCCTTGTTTCGTACCGAAGGCGCTTGTGAATGCACCCCGCTCGTAGCCAAATAGTTCACTCTCAAGCAATGAGTCGGGTATCGAAGCACAGTTCATTGCAACAAACGGACGATCCGACCGCGGACTTGCACGGTGAATTAAATGTGCGATAAGTTCTTTCCCTGTTCCGCTTGCACCCTGTATCAAGACAATCGACTCAGTCTGGGCGACTTTTCGGGCACGCTCGATCAATTCTTTAATTTCTTTTGTCTTGCCGATAATTTTTAAATCTTTTTGATTGCCGTACAGTTGATTCTTCATCAATTCGTTATCGATAAATAATCGTCGCCGTTCAATGGCGCGTTCGATAGTCGCAATCAGCTCATCATAGTCGTACGGTTTGGCAATGAAATCGTATGCACCGAGCTTTATTGTCTCTATGGCGGTTTTGATGTCGGCATAGTTTGTCAACATAATAACCTGTGTTTGCGGAGATTGCTCCTGGAGGAATTTCAGAACTTCAATCCCACCGACTCTTGGCATGCGAATATCAAGAAGGACAACGTCGTAAATATTCGATTGTAGTTTGTTGATTGCTTCTACACCATCAAATGCAATATCGACATCGAATCGCTGGCTTGAAGAGAGTTCCGCTTGCAACAAACGGACGAGCGAGTGCTCGTCGTCAACGATGAGAATGTTGTATTGCTGCGCCATAGTACAACTAGTGATAGGCAAGTTGTGGCTTGGTTTAATTTAAGTATACCGGGAAATCAATCACTTAGAACTCGTTCGATGGTAGTCAGCAAATCCACAAGATCATACGGCTTACTGACGAAGTCTTCCGCCCCTAAACGCTTCGACTCGATAGCGTTTTTTAAATCTGCAAAACCGGTCAGCATTATGACCTTAATATCGGGTTTATTCTCTTTGACATACTTCAATACTTCGAAACCGTCAACATTGGGCATTTTTATATCGAGTAAAACTAAATCGAAGTTGTTGCCTTTTACAAGGTCAATGGCTTCACTTCCATCGGCTGCTGTACTTACCTCATACCCCTCGCTTGATAACTCCGTACTGAGAACGGTACGGAGCGCCTCTTCATCATCAACTACAAGGATACGGTTTTTTTCCGGCATTGGGTGATCTCCTGTTGCAAAAATGTGGTTCTGTAACTTCTTAATTTTAAAGTTATTGAATTATATGCAATAAATCATTGAAAATCAACATTATAGTGAATCAAATTTACAAAATATTGAAATTCATTTAATTTAGCCGTACCTTTTGTATTAGCAATAATTCCCGTCACTAATTGGAGTTTAATTTGACGTCCGAAAACGCTCTCATAAAGGTGTTGTTTGTAGATAGTTCCGAAGATTATGTCCATCAGGCGCGACGCTTCTTAGAAAAACATCAACCCGAGAAAATTGAAACTATATGGTATAAGGTCGGCGAAGATGCTATCAAGTTCTTAAAAGAGAATGCCGATTCTATCGACATAATAGTAACCGATTATTTTCTTCCGGTTGCAGACGGACTTGAAATTACACGCCTGGTCAGGGAAATTACCACAAAGATTCCGGTAATTTTCCTCACGTCAAGTAAAGAGCTAAAAGTTGCGGTGGAAGCAATGAAAATCGGCGCCGATGATTTCCTTGTCAAAGAAGACACCGGTATGGAAATCCTCTCCCGCACTATCGTCAATACGCTCAAACGTGCCCGCCTTCGTGAACAAATGGAAAAAATAAATAAGCGTCAACTTATGGCGGAAAAACAAACGGATGCCATTAAAGCGCTTATCGTTACTATTTGCCATGAGTTCAATAACCCTCTGGCTGCAATTAAAATTTCAATTGACGTGCTTCAACGACAAAAACTTTCCGAACAGGAAAAATCACACCTAACGAAGCTCGAAAATCATCTGGCAAAGATTGAAAATAAAATAAACGAATTACGGGATATTAATTTCGAGAAACTGGATTATCCGAGTTTATAAGTTTATATGCCTATATCGAGCCGGGTTTTAACTATCTGCAGTAAATGATTTCTACCGATAATCCCCATTAACTTACCATCGCTGACAACCGGCACCTGGCTCACGTCTTCCGCGTTCATTATATCCAATACATTGCTTATCTCCGTATCCGGCGCAACCCAGTGCAGATTGTTGAACGGCGTCATTATCGCACCGAGTGTAATTGTATGCCATTCTTCACGAGGTATCTTTTTTATTTGATGCAGCGTCACCAACCCGGATAAGGAATCGTTTTCGATAACGAGAAAAGCCCGGCGACCGGTCCGCAACATGTATTCATCAATGAGCTCCGATACAGTCGTCGCCGAATCGACCCGCGGACAATCGGTCTCCATTACATCACGCGCTTTAATGCCACGCAATGCACTTTTTAACATTACATATTGATTTACCTGCTGTGCAGCCGTCAACAAAAACCACCCGATAAAAGCAATCCATATACCATTCACCCATAAACCGGTTCCAACAATTAAGAATATACCGCCGATAATGAACATATATGCCACAAACTGTCCGACCCCGGTTGCAATTCTCGTTGCACGTTCATAACTCCCGACATACCCCCATACAATGGCACGGAACACTCTGCCTCCATCGAGAGGGAATCCGGGTATCATATTAAAGAGAACGAGAATAAAATTTATTCTGGCAAGCCATTGAGTAATTGCGACAATGAACTCACCCATCGGTTGAAATATAAATGCTATCGCAGCAAACAGAGCGGCAAGCATTATACTCACGACCGGTCCCATAATAGCAATATAAAACTCGGTCATCGGTCTGTCCGGCTCACGTGCTATCTGTGCAACCCCTCCGAAAATAAACAGAGTTATTGCACGAACATTTATGCCTTTTTGTTTTGCCGCTACACTGTGACCGAGTTCGTGTAATAACACCGACAGGAAAAAGAGTACGCTGGTAATAATAGCCGCAGAATAATGGGCAGCGGAGGACCACTCCGGATAAACAAATGCAAACTGAGTACCAAGGGTGAGAGTAATAAGTGCAAATATAATAAACCACGAATAATTAACACCGATAGGAATTCCAAGTATCCTACCCAAACGTACGGATTGAGTAAACATCTTTTAGGTTCTCATAAATTGAGTACAGATCCTGCTTTATTATAAGTAAAAATAGAAAAAAACCGGAACTATTCCGAATTCTTTTTCCTGGATGGGATACAATTAAGACTGATAACGCCGCCGAGCAGTGCTCCGTATCCCATACTTGAGAACGGGTTGCTTGTAATAGGGCAGGTATTTCCGGCATTGCATCCGATGAAGTAATAATATCCATAGCCGGCTACTGCACCGATGAGAATCAAACCTGTTATTATTAATATATTTTTCATCATATAATTTACTTTCTTTGTGGATTACCGAACTGTAGATTCCACTCAACCATTCCGCCGTACACATATGCGATATTTTCGAATCCGGCTTCTTTTAACATCGACGCGGCTACTCTGCTTCTGTTCTGCGTTCTGCAAATCGCAACAACCTCCCGATCGCGGTATTGATCAAGCTCGTCGATCCGGTGCTCCAATTCATAAATCGGAATGATAATCGAATTTTCCAGATGTCCCAACTCACCTGAATATTCCATTGGCGTTCGAACATCGAGAATGAGCATAGTATCGCCATTATCTATCTTATTTTTCAGTTCTTGTACGGAGTATTGCATTACATCATCGCCGGTTTGTGAAATTGCCAGTAGAAATACAAGAATCGCCCCGGCAACAATTGCTGTAATCATAAGGGGTCGCTTCATCAATTTCCTTTTCGATCAAAATTAATTAAAACAATTGCCGCCTATACCACAGGCGCCGCTGGCACAGGAGGGCGCCGGCATAGTATCGACTGCCGCGGACGAATTTGAGGATGAATTAAACACCGATAAAAGTTTTTTATGGTTCTTTGATTCACAATTCGGACAAATTATATCTTCCGACTTCTCTTTACCAAGATGCAAAATATCGTAGAGCGATCCGCAATCCTGACAGCGATACTCATATACTGCCATAGTATTATATCTCCATTGAAGTTGAACATTAATTTATATTACCATATAGCTATTTAGTAATTTAGTTTATTTTTCACCCAAAATCAAGTCATTTAAATATTGCAATTCGATAATATTAACCGTATATTAAAGGTCTAACAAAAATACATTTATCACTAATGAAACAGAGATTGAACAAACATCCACTAAAAAGAATTTACGAATACTATCGGGTCAAGGAACCAACGGCCTTGCCTGAAAGCGTTACTAATAAAACATATAATAATAAATAAAAGTGTCCGACATTCCAAAAAAATCGGACACTTTTTTTTTGTATACACTATGCTAAATATTAAGGATATTATTAAAGAAATTGAGGATTGGGCGCCTCCTGGGATTGCATGGAAGCAGGACAATGTCGGATTACAGATCGGGGATCCGAACGAAGACGTAACGGGTGTATTAATCGCACTCGAAGTAACCCCCGAAGTAATCCGGGAATCCCTGCAAAAAAAATGCAATCTCATTATCACTCACCACCCGCTCATTTTTAAACCTATTCAGTCGCTGACGCCAAATTCCCTTTCCGGTGATCTTGCTCTTACTATTGCCCGTAATAATCTTCATCTTTATGCCGCCCATACAAATCTCGATTTTACCCGGGATGGTGTTAACTTTGTACTCGGGAAAAAGCTCAACCTCAATGAAATGGAATTTTTATACCAGGAAAGTGGTGGATTGAAAAAAATTTCGGTATTCGTTCCCCATGATTACGTTGAAAAAGTCACAAACGCGATGACCAAAGCCGGAGCGGGAATTATCGGGGATTACGAGGCGTGCTCGTTTCAAATTCGCGGTACCGGCACATTCCGTCCGCTTGAAGGCGCTCAACCTTTCAGCGGTGAAGTCGGTAAACTGCAGTATGAAAACGAGGTACGGGTTGAAATGGTGGCGCCGGTGTGGAAAACAACTGCCGTAGTAGCAGCAATGATCGACGCTCACCCGTACGACGAAGTTGCATATGATATATACCCGAATGAAGCAATAGACCCGATGTACGGCGCCGGTGTACTCGGTTCGCTCCCGGACCCGATGCCGGTTGATGGATTTATTTCACATGTGAAAAAATCTGTGGGGATTCCGGTCGTACGGCGGACGAGCGGAGCAAGCACAACAATCAAACGGGTCGCGGTATGCGGAGGCAGCGGATCCGATTTAATACGCACGGCCGTGCACAAAAAGGCCGATGCGTTTATCACTGCGGATGTGAAATATAATGCTTTTCACGAAGCCCGAAACGTCATTCATCTTATCGACGCCGGTCACTATGAAACCGAAATATTTATAGTAGAAGCAATAGCAAACAGATTGAAAACGAAGTTTAAGGATCAGGAAACTAAATTTTATCCAACAAAGATAAGCACTAATCCAATAATGTACAGTTAGGAGGAGGAGATATTTGTGGAAAACCCAATAAGACTGCTTTATCTGCTGCAAAAGTATGATCACAAGCTTATGGATCTTGAAGAGGAGAAAGGAGATCTTCCGGGAATCGTTCGTAATTTATCCGATCAGTTAAAAGAACTTCAATCACAGATCGATGAACTACAAACCAATATTAACCTGCATATAACCACCAGTGAAAAATCCACCCTTGATGCCGAGGCACTCAGTGACCGTGTTGAATCGTTAAAGAAACAACTGTATGAAGTCCGCAACAATAAAGAGTACGATGCCATCACAAAAGAGATTAACGACGCCGAAAACAACATTACACAAAAGCTCGTGAATGCCGACGAACACGAAAGTAAACAAAACGAACTACAATCCTCACTGAATGACCTGAAGGAAAAACACGAGTCAATAGAAAACGACCTCGACGAGCGGCAAAGCGAATTGCAATCGGTATCGAAAATTCACGAAGAGGAGGAGTTACAGCTTCAGCATGAGCGGGATAAGATCGCGCGCCAGTTATCTCCGGATACAATCGCCGTATATGACCGTATTCGATCGGCAAAAGACGGGAAGGCAGTCGTTCCGATTAAGCGGGGAGCATGCGGAGGTTGTTACAAAACCGTTCCTCCGCAACTCAATCTATTGCTCCGTAAGAACGACGAGATACGCTTTTGTGAAAACTGCGGTCGGATATTGATTGCCGAAGAAATTGCTGCGGAGGTTAATAAGGTCGCCTGATGATCAACGTTTATATAGACGGAGCTTCCCGGGGCAATCCGGGAGAAGCCGGGATTGGTATTCTTATTAAAACCGACAAAGGAGAAACACTATTTTCAGCAGCCGGTTACAGCGGCAAAATGACAAACAATCAGGCGGAATACAACGCGCTGATCGCCGCCCTCACCAAAATCAATAAATCACCTTCACTCCTCCCGGCAAGCAATTCAAAAAAAACAGAACCTGTTACAATTTACTCCGACAGCGAATTAATTATAAAACAGCTCACCGGACAATACAAAGTAAAAGAACCCGAACTAAAAAAATTACATTATCGGGTAAAAGAGCTAATTCAGTCTATCCCCACCAAAATCGAGTTTAAGCACATCAGACGCGAACAAAACCGCGAAGCAGACCGCCTCGCAAATAACGGCATTGACTCAAAAATTCCGCTTATTATCTGATTAACCTTGAACTTTATCCCGTTTGTTAATATATTACTTTTAATAGTAAATATTTATTAATTATCGTGAAGCGATCCGGATTGATAAGGGATTTAACAGGAATTATTTACAAACTGAAAATATCGGGCAGCCGCTCTCCCGCCGTGCGGGAGGGAGGAAAGTCCGAACTCCATAGGGCAGGGTGCTCTGTGAAAACGGAGGTCCCGGTGTGATCGGGAACGGAAAGTGCCACAGAAAACATACCGCCCCGCTATTGCGGGGTAAGGGTGAAAAGGTGAGGTAAGAGCTTACCGCTCCGACAGGTGACTGTCGGGGGCATGGTAAACCCCACCCGGAGCAAGACCAAATAAGAGAGGAATCGACGTTGCCCGCGTCGTGTAGTTACTCTCGGGTAGGTCGCGTAGATAAATGGCTGCCTCCTCCGACTTGTCGGAGTAGACAGAATTCGGCTTACAGATATTTTCTGTTTGTTTATCTTCTTTTCCCTCATCCGCGAAGCTTCGGAAGGGATACAAATGGAAGAATCACAAAGGACCTCCGGTGCATCTCTACCTAAAGAAAATCAAACTTCTAACAAATCAACTTTTGAACCAAAGCGATGGACCTTAGCCGATCCCGCTCCCGAGGAAATTCTCAAACCCCTCGCGGAAAAGCTCGGCATAGGAAGAACCCTCACCACTATCCTGGTCGATCGTGGTATCGATACTTTTGAAAAAGCCCGGGAGTTTTTTCGTCCCGGTGTTAACTATCTGCATGATCCGCATTTAATGGACGGTATGAGCACCGCCATTCGCCGTATCCTTCAGGCGCGGGATAATAACGAACGGATTATGATTTACGGTGATTATGACGTCGACGGTACAAACGGCACTGCGATGTTGTATATGTACCTCAACTCGATCGGTTGCAGTGCGTCTTATTTTATCCCGGACAGAATAAAAGACGGATACGGGCTTTCGACATCGGGTATCGATAAAGCGATGGAGCGCGGCGTAAGTCTACTTATTTCGATTGACTGCGGGGTAACCGCAAATGAACAGGTAGAATATGCCAACCAACATAATGTTGACACCATTATATGCGATCATCATGAACCCGGCGACGAGATCCCGAATGCCTATGCAATATTAAACCCGCTAAAACCGGGCTGCAACTATCCCTTCAAACACTTAAGCGGCTGCGGCGTCGGTTTCAAACTCGTCCAGGGGCTGGCCCACGAGTTAGACCATGAAGAAAAAGCATATGAATATCTGGATTATGTATCTCTTGCCAGTGCGGCAGATATAGTCCCGCTTGTAGGGGAAAACCGGATTTTGGTTAAGATGGGACTCGATCTTATCAACACCAATCCCCGCCCGGGCATTAAAGCAATTATAGAAAGCGCTAATTTAAGACCGGGAAAAATTAACACCGGTCAAATCGTTTTTGTCATCGCTCCCCGTATCAATGCCGTCGGCCGCCTCGGTGATGCACGACGTGCCGTAGAACTGCTTGCATGCAAAGATTTTTCTCAGGCGTGCGAGTTTGCCAAAATTGTGGAATCGGAAAACTATAACCGGCGGAAAATCGACGAGGAAACTTTCAACCAGGCAATGCAGATTGCCGAAAGTTATATCGACGACACAGGCGACCTGTTTCCGCTGATACTACATCAAGATGATTGGCATCCGGGTGTAATCGGGATTGTCGCATCCCGTTTGGTGGAAAAATATTATCGTCCGACCATTTTAATGACAACCGTCGACGGCGTCGCCAAAGGATCGGCGCGAAGCATCGCCGGTTTCGATATTTATCAGGCGTTGAAAAAGGTGGAAGATTTCACGCTGCAGTTCGGCGGTCATAAATATGCCGCCGGTCTATCTGTCGATATCGACCGGCTGGATGAATTCCGCAAGGCATTTAATAAAGTCGCAAGCGAATATCTAACAGAGGATATTCTAACCCCGGAAATAAAAATCGACGCATTACTCTCCTTCTCCGAGATCACACCAAAATTCGTACGGTTGTTGGAAATGTTTGCTCCCTTCGGACCGGAAAACCTGAACCCTACTTTCTACTCCAACAGTCTGCAAGTAGTCGGTTCACCGAGAATCGTCGGTAAGAATCATTTGTTAATGAAGATGCGGCAGAAAGATTTGATATTCGACGCAATCGGTTTTAACCTCGGTCATTTACTTCCCGCAGTAAGTAAAAAAGGAAAAGAGATTCAGATGGTATACACTATTCATCAGAACGATTGGAACGGCGTTGTATCAACACAGTTACGCATTAAAGATATTAAAGATCAATAATAAAAAGACAGGGTGAGAGCATGGCAGGTCACTCGAAATGGGCTCAAATAAAACGCAAAAAAGCGGTCAATGATAAACGGCGCGGCCAGTTGTTTACACGGCTTATTAAAGAAATTTCGATCGCCGCACGTGAAGGAGGAGGCGATCCCGAAGCCAATCCCCGCCTCCGTCTGGCAATTCAAACGGCTAAAGATGCCAATATGCCTCAGGAAAATATAAACAGAGCCATAAAGCGGGGAACCGGTGAACTGCCCGGTATGCAGTTTGAAGAAATAGTGTATGAAGGGTACGGTCCCGGCGGAATAGCAATTCTTATGGAGTCGGTAACCGATAACCGGAACCGCACGGTGGCAGAACTACGGCATCTAATGAGCAAACACAACGGGCGTCTGGAAAAAGCAGGGAGCGTTGCATGGATGTTTACAAAAAGAGGCGCCATCCGCGTACCGACCGACGCAGTCGAGGAAGACGATTTACTCCACGTCATAATCGAAAGCGGAGCAGACGATATGCAGCCGACCGACGATTACTACGAAATTACCACGGGTCTTGAACAGTTTGAAAAAGTAAAACAGGCGCTTGCCGAAAAAGAAATTCCCGTCGATTCAGCCGAGTTAAGAATGGAACCGAACAGCAACATCCGTGTAGACGGGAAAGAAGCTGAACAGGTTCTCAAACTCATTGAAGCACTCGATGAACACGACGATGTTCAGAACGTCTATGCAAACTTTGAAATCGACGATGCAGTATTTGAAAAACTTGCACAAGAAAATTAAACTCGAAACAATAAACTCAAAACGAAAAACATGATCGTACTTGGCGTGGACCCGGGGACTCTGTCGACCGGCTTCGGTGTGGTCGGATGGAAAAACGGAAAACTGTACCAGATACATTTCGGTACGGTGAAAAACAATTCCGTCGATTCGATGCCGTTACGGCTGCATACGATATATTCGAAGATCGTAGAAGTTATCAATCGCTACCATCCCGATGAGTTTGCAATTGAATCCGCCTTTTACGGTAAAAATGTCCAATCTGCCATGAAACTCGGACACGCCCGGGGAGTATCGATTTTGGCAGCCGTACAGCATGAATTACCCACGACCGAATATGCACCGCGGGAAATCAAACGGGCTCTTGTTGGAAACGGTGCTGCATCAAAAGAACAAGTTGCTTATATGGTAAGAAATATTCTTAATTTGAAAAAAATTGAAATGATAAGCGACGTAAGCGATGCACTTGCCGTCGCAATTTGTCATATACACCGGGTATTCTCACCTCCCAACCGGAAACAGTTTAACAACTGGAAATCGTTCATCGAATCACATCCGGAAAGAATTGTAAAGTGAAAATAAATATTTTACGTATATTTACACTATCAGTATTTTTAATCACGGTTCTCGAAGCACAGGAAATTCCGTTCGATAAACAAGTCGGTTCATTTGACGAGATTCCGGTTCTTGAGAACGACCGTGTTACAATATTGTTAAAAGATATGAAACGGATTAGCGGTAATTTTATTGCCCATGAAATGTACACGGTTACCGTTCGGGACGATGCCGGCGAAGTACATACTATCGGTGAAAATAATATTGCATACTGCCGTATTGAATACAACAGAAGCCGGAACGCATTACGTTCGGGTATGTGGGGAGGCATAATCGGACTTTTCGCCGGTATCCCGGTCGGCAGTCATTATGTCGGTCAGCGAAGCGATGATGAATCGGTAAGCGACGCGTTTATTTATATCGGATCAAGTCTCGGGATGGGAATTGTGGGTGGACTCATTGGAACCGGAATCGGGCTTGCAACAACGCCCGGCGATGTCGTATATAAAATAGAGCAATAGTTTATGATCAATCAAATCACCGGAAAAATTCTTCAAAAATCCCCGACCGAAGCCACCCTCGATGTTGGCGGCGTCGGTTTTCAGGTCTTCATCCCCGTTACAACATTCGACCGGCTGCCGGATACCGGTGAAACGGTTACGATTTTTACTCATCTTCATGTTCGCGAAGATGCTATGCAATTATTCGGGTTTTCGACCAAGCAAGAAAAAGAACTATTCCGAAAACTGATTACCATTTCCGGCGTCGGTCCGAAACTTGCACAAACCGTTATGTCGGGATTATCATACGATGAGCTTATCCGTGCGATACAACAAGGAAACGTCCTGCAGCTCAATAAGATTGCGGGAGTTGGAAAGAAAACAGCCGAACGATTGGTCGTCGAACTGCGCGATAAGCTTACCGAGGTGCAGCTTGCAGAAGAACATCCCGGCGTCAAAACAACGGACACTATACAGGCAGAAGCATTGCTTGCACTCACGACGCTCGGCTATTCCAGAAACGCTTCGGAGAACGCATTACGAGGTGCAATTGCAGAACGCAACGGCGAAAATGTTACGATTGAGGAGCTAATCAAAGCTGCGCTTAGACGATTGAGTAAATAGATTATCGTGCCGGACAAGTCTGGATCTGCTATTGATTGTAAGAACCTAATTCCCTACTTTATTAAATCATGACACGACACAGCGACTTCACATCACCGGACCGGTTTGAAACCGACCGTGAATTCGATCAGACGTTACGTCCGCCGACATTCGTCGACTTCATCGGGCAGGATTCCATCACCTCGAATCTGAAGGTCTTCATAACCGCGGCCAAACAGCGCGGTGAAGCGCTCGACCATGTGTTGTTAACCGGACCGCCGGGGCTCGGCAAGACCTCTCTTGCATACATAATAGCTAACGAACTCAGTGCAACAATGCGCCTCTCTTCCGGACCCGTTCTCGAACGCCCGGGCGATCTGGCGGGGCTGCTCACCAACCTCAATGAGGGTGACGTTTTATTCATCGACGAGATACATCGCTTAAACCCCACGGTCGAGGAATATTTGTATTCAGCTATGGAAGATTTCCGGATCGACATCATGATCGACCGCGGACCAAATGCACGAAGCATTCAACTCAGTCTTCCCCGTTTCACGCTTGTCGGCGCTACAACCCGCGCCGGCTTATTGACGGCGCCGCTTCGAGCCCGCTTCGGAATCACCAACCGCCTTGACTATTATAATAGAGATGAATTGTTTAAAATAATTCAACGTTCCGCTTCGATCCTCGGGGTAAAAGTTCGTGATGACGGTGCCCGGGAAATTGCCGGACGCTCACGCGGTACTCCCCGTATCGCCAACCGCCTGCTGCGCCGGTGCAGGGATTTTGCCGAAGCCGAAGAAACATTGCGCGATAACAACGGCATCATAACCAAAGAAGTCGCCGATTATTCTCTCAGGAAACTCGAAGTCGATGAGCTTGGATTGGATGACATGGATAAACGCATCTTACTATCTATAATAGATAAATACAATGGAGGGCCGGTCGGTCTCAACACGCTTGCGGTGACTGTCGGAGAAGAAGCGGGCACAATCGAAGAAGTATACGAACCGTTCCTCATACGCGAGGGTTTTTTAAAAAGAACTGCGCGCGGTCGGGAAGTTACAGACATTGTATACAAACATTTCCATCGCCGTAAAACCGATCCGGGGGAAAACAATCAACTTCCGCTTATCGAGGGATTATGACATATGTCGCATCACAGTTATAAATTAAAACAGACTTACATAGGTCAATTGAAACGGGGAACCGACCTTCTCGGTGGAATTACCGACTATATCGTGAAAAATAAAATCACGATCGGTGAAATACGAGGTCTCGGCGCCGTCTCGAAAGCGGTGGTAAAGTATTTTAATCAGAATACCGAAGATTACGAAACAATCACGCTTGATGAGCATCTGGAAATTTTATCGCTTTACGGCAACATTTCGATCAGAGATTACGATCCGTTTGCTCACGTACATGTAACGCTCGGCAACAGGAAAGGAAAAGCATTCGGCGGCCACCTTGCCGAAGGATCGATTGTGTATGTTGCAGAGATTATGATTCACGAATTCGAAGGAATAAAGATCGTCCGCGAACGCGATGAGAAAACGGGGTTGTATTTGTGGGATTACCGAAAAGAACTGATTGTTTAAATAACTAAATGACAACATTTCATGACTTACGATAAAGATCTTCAATCCATTCAGGAAGTTCGCAGTCTTGTTGCGAAAGCAAAATCGGCGCAGCTCGATTTCAAACAATTTCCGCAATCGAACGTCGATCGCGTCGTCGCCGCAATGGCAAAAGCCGGTGAAGAAGCTTCGGAGCGACTCGGTGTAATGGCATGCGAAGAGACCGGTTTCGGCAAACCCGAAGATAAAAAACTGAAAAACCTTTTCGGTACGAAATACACGTATGAGAGCATCAAAGATCTTAGAACGGTCGGCATAATCCGGGAGGATCACGAAAAACGCATTATTGAAATTGCCGAACCGATGGGAGTCGTAGCGGCGCTTATTCCATCGACGAATCCGACCTCCACGGTTATGTTCAAGGCATTAATCGCCGTAAAAGGACGCAATGCACTGGTAGCAAGCCCGCATCCGCGTGCGGTGCGATGTACTGCCGAAGCAGTTCGTATTTTACAGGAAGCTGCCGAAAGCGAGGGTGCACCGGCCGGACTGCTTTCCTGTATGGAAACCGTTTCAATCGAGGGAACTAACGAGTTAATGCACCATAAGCTTGTAGACATAATCCTCGCAACGGGATCGACGCCTATGGTACGCACCGCATACAGCGCCGGTAAACCCGCTTACGGCGTCGGATCGGGGAATGTTCCGGCCTTTATTGAACGAACGGCGAACGTGAGGAAAGCGGTCGCCGACATACTTTCCGGAAAAACATTCGACAACGGTACGCTCTGTTCCACCGAATCTGCACTCATATGCGATGCTCCGCTTCGCGATCAGGTGATGGCGGAATGCAAAACACAGGGCGGCTACTTCGTTACAGGCGACGATAAATTAAAACTCGAACGATTACTGTTCGATCATCGGGGTGCTCTCAATCCCGAAATGGTCGGAAAGCCGGCAAGCTTCATTGCACACAAAGCAGGCATCGATCTTCCGGCAGATACAAAAGTGCTAATAGCTGAATGTAAATCCGTCGGGAAAGAAGAACCTTTATCACGCGAAAAACTCTCACCGGTGCTGTCATTTTACATCGAGGATGGCTGGCTCGCCGGATGTCATCGCTGCATCGATTTGCTGAACTTCGGCGGGATCGGTCATACGATGGTCATTCACTCGAAGGATCAGGATATAATTATGAAATTCGCACTCGAGAAACCGGCATTCAGAATCCTCGTAAACACACAGGCAGCACTCGGGGCGGTCGGATATACCACCGGATTGGAGCCATCCATGACGCTCGGTCCCGGTACTTTGGGCGGCTCGATCGTTTCGGATAATATTACCGCCCGGCATTTGATCAACATCAAGCGGTTGGCATACGAAACCCGTCCGTTCCTAACAGGATTCGATGATAACGAGACCGCTTTTCCCAAAAAAGAAACGAAAGCTGCAGAAGCTGCACACACCGATTGGATTAAACAGATAGAAGACCGACTGTTGCAACGCGCGGGGAATATGCCAATTCAGGAACGACCGCAAAAACCGGCGCCGGAAAAAATCGGAAAAGAAAAAACCTTCGGAACCGGAATAACCGAAAAAGAAATATCGAGAATCATAGAAGATTTTGCACGCAAGTACCGGTGAAAAAAGCTGCAACGATTACATATACCCCATTATCGAAATCCTTTTACGAAGTATCGCCGGTACGGCTTGCCCGGAAACTCATCGGTACAGTGATCGTTCGCATCATCGACAATAACATTCTTGCAGCCCGAATAGTAGAAGCTGAGGCATACGGCGGCTCAGATGATCCTGCATCGCATGCGTATCGCGGTAAAACCGATCGAAACAAAATGATGTTCAACAGCGGCGGATATTCTTATGTGTATTTCACCTACGGTATGCACTATTGTTTTAACGTTGTTGCAGGGACGGGGAGAACAGCGGGCGCCGTATTGATACGAGCCGCCGAACCGCTTGAGGGTATAAATATTATGAAGAAGAACCGGAACAGGGATACTCTTCGCGATTTACTCTCCGGACCGGCAAAGTTGTGTCAGGCATTCGCCATCGAACGGTCGTTGAACGGCATTCCGCTCGACCGTCCGCCCCTATTTATATCAAAATCACCGAACACTTCCCCGCCGAAAATTAAAACTACCCCACGGATCGGTATAAAAGAAGGAATCGATAAGAAATGGAGATTTGTGGATGCGGGGAGTGAGTTTTTGTCGGTGATATAATTTATTACTTCGCCCTTCTTCCGGGTTTGGCAATTACCGGAATCTCAATACCTTCTTTGGTGAGTTCGGATTTCAGAAATTGTCCCGTGTACGACTCCGGCATTGCGGCCACTTCTTCCGGCGTTCCCGTCGCAACGATGTACCCCCCCTCTTCGCCGCCCTCGGGTCCCAGGTCGATTATATGATCAGCCATCTTAATCACATCCATATTGTGCTCAATGACAATCACCGTATTCCCCTTATCGACTAACTTGCTCAGAACAGACAAGAGCATCCTCACATCTTCAAAATGCAGCCCGGTTGTCGGTTCATCGAGTATATAAAATGTTTTGCCGGTACCTACCTTCGATAATTCCGTCGAAAGCTTCACCCGCTGTGCTTCACCGCCCGACAGCGTTGTCGCCTGCTGACCGAGCCGTATGTACCCAAGTCCCACGTCGTATAACGTTTGGAGCTTCCGTTTGTGTCGGGGAAGGTCTTTGAAGAAATCGAGCGCTTCGGAAACGGTCATATGGAGAACATCGGCAATAGTTTTATTTTTATACGTTACATCAAGTGTCTCGCGATTATAACGTTTACCGCGGCACGCGTCGCAGGTTACATATACGTCGGGGAGAAAATTCATCTCGATCTTTCTTACCCCGTCGCCTTCGCATTCGTCGCATCGTCCTCCTTTTACGTTGAAGCTGAACCGGCCGGGTTTGTAGCCGCGCAACCTGGCTTCGGGAAGCTGTGCATACAAATCGCGAATGAGTGTAAACAGTCCCGTGTAGGTCGCAGGATTGGACCTCGGTGTGCGTCCTATCGGCGATTGATCGATTTCGATCACTTTATCGATATACTCGATTCCGGTTGCTTTTTTATAATCGAGCGGCACCGTAATGGATTTATATATCGCACGGGAAAGAACCGGATATAATGTCTCATTAATCAGCGTCGATTTTCCCGATCCGCTCACACCGGTAACACAAATAAATTTCCCGAGCGGAAAATCCACATCGATTTTCTTCAGGTTATTGCCCGAAGCACCGAGAATTCGTATACTTTTTCCGGATCCTTTTCTCCGTTTACGCGGCGTTTCAATTTTCTTATGACCGCGTAAATATTCCATAGTCAGTGACCTGCCATTCACCGAAGCCGGATCACCACTGCTCACCAGAAATCCACCGTGTTCACCCGCCCCGGGGCCGAGATCGATAATATGATCGGCGCTTTGAATCATTTCCCGGTCATGTTCAACGACAATAATTGTATTCCCCAGATCGCGCAATTCCTTGAGCGAACCGATTAACTTTATATTATCGCGTTGATGAAGTCCAATGCTCGGCTCGTCGAGAATATACATCACTCCCACAAGCTGCGATCCGATTTGTGTCGCAAGACGGATGCGCTGCGACTCTCCCCCTGAAAGCGTCCGGGCGGACCGGTCGAGTGTTAGATATCCCAGTCCTACGTTCAATAAAAAAGCTAAACGGTCATTAATTTCTTTCAATATCTGATGTGCAATTTTTGTCTGTCGTTCGGTCAACCGGATACTTCTAAAGAATCGCTGCGTATCGACAATATGCATGCGCACTATATCGGCTATAGTATAATCGATGCCGGTTTCCTGATCTTTTATTAAAACGGCAAGACTTTCTTTCCGGAGTCGTCCACCATTACATATCTCGCATGTACGCGTTGACATAAACGACTCAACCCACCCGCGAATATTTCCTGATGAAGTCTCCTCATAATAATTACGCAGGGTTTCGATAATACCTGCATACCGGTGCCGGTACGTAACGGTGCGGCACGATGAATATGTGTATTTAACTTCGAAGCGTTCATCTCCGGCGCCGTATAATAATGTTTGATACTGTTTCTTCGTTAATTTTTTGACAGGTGTATCAAAATTGATATCGAGCGCTTTTGCAACCGCACGAACCTGACTATAGAGCCATGTCGACCGCGGTTTACCAAGCGCAGCGATACCGCCTTCATTGATACTCTTCGAGTCGTCGGGAATAATAAGCGATAAATCGAACTCTTGCTTGCGGCCAAGTCCTTCACAGGCGTTGCACCAGCCGTACGGCGAATTGAAGCTAAACGAACTCGGCGCCGGTTCGGGATAACCGATACCGCAGATATCGCAAGCAAAATGCTGGCTGAAAATTTGATCGTCTTCACCGTCGCTCATAATGAGCATACCGTCGCCGTACTCCAGTGCAACTTCGACCGAATCGGCAAGCCGCGAACGGGATTTCTCCGACGGCTCGAGACGGTCAATGATTATCTCGATATCATGTATCTGATAACGGTTGGTCTTCATACCCGGAGTAATTTCTTTTATCTTTCCGTCGATGCGTACCCGGAGAAAACCGTCCTTCCGGATTTGCTCGAATAATTCCCGGTAATGACCTTTTCTTCCGCGAATGACAGGACTTAAAATCGATACCTTTTTTCCTTTTGCAGATGAGATGATGCCGTCGATGATTTGATCGACCGTTTGTTTTTTCACCGGTCGTTTACATTTATAACAGTGTTGCATTCCCGCCCGTGCAAACAGAAGCCGCAAATAATCGTATATCTCGGTAACCGTACCGACGGTCGATCGCGGATTATGTGCTACGGATTTTTGTTCTATGGAAATGGACGGACTGAGTCCCTCGATGTAATCAACATCGGGTTTCTCCATCACACCGACAAACTGACGGGCATAGGCCGACATAGTCTCAACATACCGCCTCTGTCCCTCAGCATACACGGTATCAAAAGCGAGTGAAGATTTACCAGATCCTGAAAGACCGGTTACTACGACAAGTTTCTCACGGGGAATATCTACATCGATATTCTTCAGATTGTGCTCGCGGGCGCCCCGGACGATAATCGTATTGTTTTGTCCATCCATAATAGGTTCGCTCAACTTCAAAATAAACAACCTATTAAATTAGCTAAAAATCGCTTTAATATCAATTTGAGAAACCTCCCGGATTATTTATGACCGTGTCGGGTTATCCGATTTTTATGCGGGAATTTCCAACACGATAAATACAAGCATACAATCTTAATAATAAAAAACTGCTCCAAACACCCCGTAATACGGAATTATCATAAAATTTAAGAATGGCATATAAATTGCAAAAAATATCCTAATGGGTATTTCCGCGTGGAAGAAACATCCAACATTACTCACATTGTATAAAATTCTGTTTATGCCTAACCAAGGAGTTCTTACGTGAATTTTCATTTCTTGATTTCAAAAAAATTCAAAAAGCCGAGTCGTATAGAACAGGATAAGACTGTACGAAGACGCATTAAGTATGAATCCGAATTAGACCGGACATTCATCGAAAAAATCGGCGCCGTTGCTTACGGTGAGCAGCTACTCAGTTGTATACAATGCGGAACATGCAGCGCTACCTGTCCATTGAGTCACTATATGGATTATACCCCCCGAAGAATCATTGCCATGGTAAAAGAAGGTATGCGGGAAGAAGTATTAAACAGCTTTACCATTTGGTTGTGCGCATCGTGTTACGCCTGCACATCCGAATGTCCCCGCGAAATTAAAATTACCGATGTGATGTATGCGCTCAAACGAGAAGCTATCATTGCCGGTGTTTACCCGAAACGGTTTGCCATCCCGATGCTTGCAAACAAATTTTATCGACAGGTGCTCAAACATGGCCGGCAAAATGAAAGCCGTCTCATTATCACTCTGTATCTGCTGACCAACCCATTCAACTTATTACGAAACGCACGGCTGGCATTACGCTTGATGATAAAAGGAAGACTCTCATTATTTGAAAACGGAATCAAAGATAAAAAAGGACTTCAGAAACTATTACGGGCTGTCGAAACACGAAAGGAGGAACTACGGTAAATGAAATATCTTTATTATCCCGGATGCTCGCTGAAAAGCAGTGGTAAATCCTACGAAGAGTCCCTTCTTGCAGTGTTCAAAGCGCTCGATATTCAAGTTGAAGAAATCAACGACTGGAATTGCTGCGGGGCAACATCATATATGGCGGTGGACGAGCTCAAAGCATTCGGTCTCGCAGCAAGGAATCTCGGTCTCGCAGCCCATCAGAACAATTCGGAACCCAATGGAGAAACCCACATTATTGCACCCTGTAGTGCCTGTTACCTGGTACTTCTCAAAACGCAAAAATATCTTGCCGAACACTCGGGCGTCAGAGATATAATTCACCGGGGATTACAAGAAATCGGCCTTGATAATAATAATAATATAACAATCCGGCACCCATTGGATGTTCTTGTAAATGACGTTGGATATCAGGAGATTGCCAAACGGGTAAAAAATCCGCTTAAAAATATCAAAGTTGCATCATACTACGGATGTCAGATAATTCGTCCTTATGAAGCATTCGACAAAGCGCATTACCCGATGACAATGGACAATTTAGTAACGGCGCTTGGCGCTGAAGCGGTCGATTGGCCTCTGAAAACCCGTTGTTGCGGCGGAACACTTATGGGGACAATCCAGGAAGCAGGATTGCGACTCAATTACCGGCTTCTGAAAGAAGCGCATCGCAGAGAAGCGGATGTCATGGTGACCACCTGTCCGCTGTGCCAGTTTAATCTCGAGTGTTATCAAACCGATATTATGCGATATAACAATGACGATATCGAAATACCGGTTATTTATTTTACTCAACTTATGGGGATCGCATTCGGATTATCAAAAAAAACACTCGGTTTGCAAAGATTACTCATTCCCGTATCGGAAGTTTTTAATTAAAGGAGGAAAAATACACATGTCTTCCACAGGTAGTAATGGATCAATCAGAATAGGATATTATATTTGTCATTGCGGGCACAATATAGCCGGAACTATCGATGTTGCCGCAGTTGCGGAAGTAATTAAAAAAATACCGTCAGTGGTCGTCTGCCGGGATTATAAATATATGTGCTCCGACCCCGGACAGGAACTTTTACAGGAAGATATTAAAGAGCATAATCTTAACCGGATTGTCGTCGCCTCGTGTTCCCCCCTCCTCCATGAAAACACCTTCCGGCTGGCGACCGAAAAAGGCGGTTTGAATCCCTATTATTTCCATATGGTGAATATCCGGGAAAACGCATCCTGGGTACATGAGGATAAGGAACAAGCTACGCAAAAAGCGATCGATTTGTCGCGCGCGGCTATACAACGGGTTACGTTTCATAAGGCATTGGAAAAAAGGCAGGTGCCGATCAACCCTGATGTGTTAATAGTCGGAGGAGGTATAGCGGGTATTCACGCCGCATTAACACTCGCCAACGGAGGGAAAAAAGTATATCTCGTCGAACGTGATCCTACTATCGGCGGTCACATGGCACAATTCGATAAAACTTTTCCTACACTCGATTGTGCCGCGTGTATTCTCACACCGAAAATGTCCGATGTAAACAGGCACCCGAATATCACATTATGGACCTATTCGGAGGTAGTCGAGTTTAGCGGATTTGTCGGTTCGTTTAAGGCAAAAATAAAACGAAAACCAAGATATATCAATGAAGATTTATGTGTCGGCTGCCTCGATTGCATCGACGCATGCGTTTACAAAGAAGCAAAATACAAAGATGAATTTAACGTCGGTTTGAGCAACAGAAAACCTATTTACATCCCCTTTCCCCAGGCGACCCCGCAGGTCGTGGTCGTAGATCCGGAAAATTGCATTCAGGTCAAAAGAGGGAAATGTAAACAAACCTGCGTGGAAGTGTGCGACCGCGAAGCGTTCGATTTTGACCAGCAAGAGAAATACGAAGAGATAGAAATCGGTACCACAATTCTGGCGACTGGATTCCAAACCTTCAATCCCGAAAAAACTCCCTATTATGGATATGGTACATATAAGAATGTCTATACATCACTCGAAGTAGAACGGCTTGTGAATGCCGCTGGACCGACCGGCGGCGAGGTAATTTTACGTGACGGGAAAAAACCCAAAACAGTGGGTATTATTCATTGTGTCGGATCACGCGATGCAAAAACCAATAATTGGTGTTCACGGGTATGTTGTATGTATTCTTTAAAGCTTGCACACCTGATCAAAGAACACAGCGACGCCGAAATATACAATTTCTATATCGATATGAGAACGCCCGGCAAAGGATATGAAGAGTTTTACGATAAATTATTACAGGAGGGCGTTCACTTTGTTCGAGGTAGGGTTGCTGAGGTAACGGACTGGGCGGCAGAAAAAGAAGAAGAAGATAAACTTATCATCAGAGTTGAGGATACGCTTATCGGGGCGGTGCGTCGAATTCCGGTCGATATGGTTGTTCTTTCGGTGGGAATCGTACCGCGGGAGAACGCTCAGGAAATGCGCCGGTTATTTAACATATCATGTGCAACCGATGGTTTTTTCCTTGAGAGACATCCAAAACTTGCGCCGGTAGATACCGCTTCGGAGGGAATATTCATTGCAGGCGCCTGTCAGGGTCCGAAAGACATTCCGGACTCGGTTGCTCAGGCAGGTGCAGCCGCTGCTCAGGCATTGGCGCTGATCGACAAGGGATTTATGGAACTGGAGCCGGTTACCGCATCTATTTTCGAAGAAGAATGCTCAGGATGCAAATCATGCATCCCACTCTGCCCCTACTCTGCAATTTCCTTTATCGAAGAGAAGTTGAAGGCAGAAATTAATGAAGCACTGTGTAAAGGATGCGGGACGTGCGTTGCGGCCTGCCCATCCGGTTCCATTATACAAAACCTTTTTGACGATGAAGAAATCTTCAGCGAAATCGACGGATTACTCGTGCAATACTAATGAGGAAATGTTATGGTAGCAGGACTATTCATACTTACGGTAATTATTTTTCTGATAATCGATTATTATTCAATGAGAAAAAAAGAACGAGAAAAAGCGGCTTTAGTTAAATCGTCGTTTCAATCGACAAAACCGTCTGCTATGAAATCTAAACTATTTTATCATCCAAGTCATACGTGGGTCAAAATTATCGACAATTACGCCTTAATCGGAGTCAATGATTTTGCCCGGCGCGTAATAGGAAAGGTACAACGATTGGATGTACCACCCACCGGGACACATATTGAACAGGGGCAAACCGTATGGAAACTATGGCATAACACAAAAATATTGCCTCAATCGTCGCCTGTTACCGGTGAAGTCGTTGAGATTAATTCCAATCTGATTAAGAACCCCGACATAATAAACGAATCTCCCTATGAAGCCGGCTGGATATTGAAAATTAAATCTTCAACCCTTCGACAAAACCTGAACAACCTATTGCATGGTGAAACAGCCCTGCGATGGTTGGATATAGCCCGTGAACAGCTTATCCGGCGTTTTTCTTATGATTTAGGTCCTGTTTGTACCGATGGCGGCGAAATTATTGAAGGGGTAAGCGAGTTATTCACCGACGATGAATGGGAAGATATCATTAAATATTTTTTTAAGACCGATCCTTTATTTACGGACCTAAGTTATTTGAATCAATGAAAAGGAGAACGTAATTCAATGAGTAATTCGCAGTACACATCAACTCACTCAGAATGGCAGCCACGAATAATTGCTTTCTTCTGTAACTGGTGTACCTATACAGCAGCCGACCTCGCCGGTGTATCGAGATTACGTTATGCACCGAACATTCGTATTATTCGTGTGATGTGCTCGGGGCGCGTCGATCCACAATTCATTCTCAGTGCATTTGCAAAAGGCGCCGATGGTGTTTTGATCGGCGGATGTCATTTTGGTGATTGTCACTATCTCAACGGTAACCACAAAACGTTTCGCCGATTTCTGATGCTCAAAAAAATGCTCAAGGAAATGGGTATAGAAAACGACCGGCTCCGGCTAGAATGGATTTCTGCATCGGAAGGTGAAAAAGTGAAACTGGTCGTGAACGATATGACCAAAAAAATTAAAGAGCTCGGTCCCTTGAATCTCCCGGAAAAATTCAAAGAATGGGATAAGGAAATGGACGACCTGGAACACGAATTAACTACTAATTTGGAGGTACAACATGCCTGATAAGCCGAAGGTCGGTTTTTACTGGTGCGCATCATGCGGAGGATGCGAAGAATCGGTAGTCGATTTAGCAGAAGACATTCTCACCGTCCTTGACTCCATTGATATAGTCTTTTGGCCCGTCGCAATGGATTTTAAAAAGAGGGATGTTGAAGCAATGGACGATGGGTCGATCCTCGCAACGTTGATAAACGGATCGGTACGGACATCGGAGCAGGAAGAAATGGCGCGACTTCTGAGGAAAAAAAGCCAACTCATCATCGCCTACGGTTCATGTGCACACACAGGAGGAATTCCGGGTCTTGCCAACCAGTTCGGACGCGACAAAATCCTACACTATGTTTATCACAATTCTCCTACAGTTGTAAATAAGAACAAAATAGTGCCGGATGTAAGATATAAAGATAATGGCTATTCGGTTACCCTCCCGGAGTTCAGAAATGTAGTGCGAACACTGGATCAGGTGATCGACGTTGATTACTACCTTCCCGGATGCCCGCCAACACCGAAACTATTAAAAAATGCGTTGTTTGCATTGCTTGAAGGAAAGGCGCCGGAGAAAGGTTCAGTGCTCGCACCGAATACTGCGCTGTGCGATGACTGTCCGAAAAAAGACAGCAAGCCGGAAGAAATAGAATATACGCAATTTAAGCGGCCGCACCGGACAAATATCGACCCGGAAAAATGTTTTCTTGCACAGGAAATATTCTGTATGGGACCCGCCACACGCGGCGGATGTGAAGCACGCTGTATAATAGGTAATATGCCCTGCACCGGATGCTTTGGACCTACTTCACGGGTGAAAGATCAAGGAGCAAAAATTTTATCCTCCGTGTGCTCAGCTATTGCCGGGTTGGAAGAAAATGAAATTGAGAAAGTACTTGAAACAATACCCGATCCGATCGGGACATTCTACCGGTATGCACTTGCCGGTTCGTTGTTAAGACGAAAGGTCTCGCTGGATTAAAATTTTAAACCTGAAACAAAATACAGAATATATGAAAAATCAAAAAATTACGATAGACCCTATCACTCGTCTTGAAGGACATGGCAAAATAGAAATTTTCCTCGATGATGTAGGAAATGTTGCAAAGGCATATTATCAAATCCCGGAACTTCGGGGTTTTGAGATTTTCAGCGTCGGGCGGCCTGCTGAAGATATGCCTCAGATAACAAGCAGAATTTGCGGCGTTTGCCCGACTGCCCACCATACGGCAGGAACAAAAGCGCTTGACGATCTCTATAAAGTTGAACCACCTCCCGCTGCAAAAAAAATCCGTGAATTAATCTACAACACGTTCATACTCGAAGATCACGCCCTGCATGTTTATATACTTGGAGGGCCGGATTTTATTGTCGGACCACACGCTCCGAAAGAATTGAGAAATGTTGTTGGTGTTATTCAAAAAGTTGGTGTGGACGTTGGGAAAAAAGTTATTTCAATACGCCGCCGGCTCCGGGATTTTATCTCCTATGCAGGTGGGAAAATCATACACCCGGTCTTCGGTCTCCCCGGCGGCGTAGCTAAAAGCATAGAAAAGGACGAGCTGCCAAAATTGAAAGAACTGGCGAAAGACGGTCTTGATTTTGCTCTATTCACACTTCAAGTTTTCAAAGACATTGTTCTTAAAAATAATAACTATCTCGAACTCATTACATCGGAAGAATTTACACATAAAACCCACTATATGGGAATAGTAGACAAAGACAACAATCTTAACTTCTATGACGGGGATATCCGTGTCGTCGATCCGAACGGCAATGAAATCCTTCAATTCGATCCCCGGGAATATGCAGAACACATTGCAGAACATGTTGAGCCGTGGAGCTATGTCAACTTCCCTTACCTGAAGCAAATCGGATGGAAAGGATTTACCGACGGGGCGGAAAGTGGAATATTTTCCGTCGCACCTCTTGCACGGCTGAATGCCTCCGAAGGATTGACAACACCCGAAGCGCAGAAAGCGTACGATGAGTTCTACAAAACATTAAACGGAAAACCGGTTCATCATACATTGGCAAATCATTGGGCTCGTGTTATTGAAATGATTTATGCAGCGGAGAAAATGAATGAGCTCGTGAACGATCCCGAAATAACAAGTACCGATATCCGGGTAATTCCGAAAAATACTCCGACGATCGGAATTGCCGCAGTAGAAGCGCCCCGCGGAACACTGTTTCATCATTATGAAACAGATGAAAACGGGCTTATCGTGAAAACCAATCTCGTTGTTGCGACACAGAATAACTCCGGTCGAATTGCAATGAGCGTGGAGAAGGCGGCAAAGGGTCTCATAAAAAACGGGAACGTCTCCGAAGGATTGCTCAATATGGTTGAAATGGCATTTCGTGCATACGATCCTTGCAACGCGTGCGCAACACACACTCTTCCCGGTCAGATGCCGCTGACAATCCATATAAACGACAAAGACGGAAATCTTATTAAAAAAATACATAGATAATATGAAATGAGTATACTTGTACTCGGTGTCGGAAATGACATATTGGGAGACGATGCCGTCGGTCTCTTAACGGCAAGAAGGATAAAGGAAGAGTTCGACGGCATAGTAGACGTTATCGAAGCACCCGTCGCCGGTTTTGCTTTAATGGAATATATGGAAGGATACAAGTATGTCCTTCTTCTTGATGCAATCGTAACCGGTGAACACCCGCCGGGAACTATTCTCGAATTAACAAAAGACGACTTTAAAAATATCGTTGCTTGCTCACCTCATTACGTAGGTATACCCGAAATTTTCCGCCTTGCAGAAAACCTAAACATCGCATTCCCCGATAAAATCTATATACTTGCAATGGAAGTGGAAAACCCCTTCGATTTCCAGGAGTGCCTCAGCCCATCGATTGAAGACGCATTGCCACAGTTCACCGAGAAGGCAAGGGAAAAATTATTAAGTTGGAGATTGGAAAAGCGGGAATCATCCTATCACCCCATTATATCCCGATCGCATACGTAAACTTTAACAACACCGCATCCGTAGCCGGTGATCTGAAGGTATGATTTATAAATTCCCCCGCATCTATGCCTGTATCCTGAAGCAAAATCGAACGACCATGCGTCCAGACAAGGAAAATTGTCGAACCGGGACGGTATTCATAACGAAGAATAAGATTTATATTTAAATTACCCCTATTGAAATCCGGGTTAGGAAATATATCCCGGTCATACTGATCCTGCAATTCAGCAAGTGTCCCGTCCGGAAGAAGACGGAAAAATCGCTTATATGTTCCCCGAGCCCAGAAATATTGTGTATATGCTTGCAGTGTCAGGTCACGCGAAAATGAATGAATCGCACGAAAAACTAAATTAAACTGGTGAACGTCACGGTGCCCGAATACAGAAACGCGTTCAGTTACCCCGTCGATACCCCGCACATTAGCAACCCAACCTGTTTGTTTCGAACGAACATTAATCGATGGATTGACACTCATTTCCGTTCTATGCCCTGCTTTCAACGTTACGGGTATGCCGGACGACCACGATCTCATTCCATATTCATTGAAACTGTAACTGAAGCGTGGACTGAGAACCACCGTTTTTCGATTATCCGTCGATACATTGATCCAGGTATTCAATGAATTTGGCAATTGAAAAAGACCCATTCCGCGGGATTCAAACGGATCTCTACCGCCAATCTCGATTGTCATCCCGAGGTTTGTATTCCAGTAATTCTTCCATTGAATGGATATATTAGGATTGATGCCGGCAATCCAGAATTGCCAGGATTCCAGTGTTGCCACTGCAAAATAATTCTGGTTAAAACGAAATTCTCTTATCGGACCGAAAGTTTCAAGTTTTCTGTATTGAATCCACGAATGTGCCAGGGCATAATTGTTCATGACATTAAACCCGATGTCATTGGTATTAAAGTCTTTTGTCGACAACCCAATCCCGCTTAACCATACCCACCTTTGTTCTCCCATCGACCCGAAATTTGCAAATAGTTGATATCCCTGCTCATGCTTCTCACCGGTTGTTCGGTACGTTGTTGCAAGAAGTCCATTGGTTGTAAAACCATACCCGTCGGTATTATATTGCCAATCGACTCCCCCCGAATATGCCTGCCATGCATTATCACCTTCCCGTAAAACTCCGGTCACTATACCACCGATATACGAAGCCGGACCGGATAGTTGATAAAGGCCCCGTGCAACGGAATAATTTGCAACCTTCTCCGTATTCACCCGTAATTGCTCATCATGCACGCCCTTTAAAACTTTATATGTCCTTGCGGTAGTCGCATTCAGAATGCCGAACTCCAATCCTCTTTCTGTCCGTCCCGTTAACTTTGCAGCACCTATAATCGGCGTAACAGAAGGATTTGAAGCGATTTGCCACTCATCGGTATCCAGTGTATCGGGCCAGGTATGATAGCGTACGGGTTGTCTCCCGATACGGCGTGAGTAAAACAATCTTGTTTGTATCGGTTCCCCGAAATTCGCTCCGATATTTTCAAACAACGATGCGCGTTCAAGGAAGAACGGGCGTTTTTCCGGAAAGAATGTTTCGAATGCCGTCAAATTCAGCACGACTTCATCGACCTCTACCTGTCCGAAATCGGGATTGAGGGTAATATTCAAAATCGTATTGTTAGATATCCCGTATTCAACATCCAATCCCGCACGAAATTCGTGATCGAAATCGTTTACACGCGCAGGTATTTGGCCCGACGGCCAGCTTGTTCCCCCACCAAGTGTATACGGTAGAAACAACAACGAACGCGGCGGATCGATATTATGAATCCCTTGCAATATTCCGAACCGTGAAACCCATCCGCGAGCTTCCCGGGGAATAAGCGACCAGAACACCCATTCATTTTTTCTGTCTATCTCTCGTGCAAAATTAATACCCCAGATATGCTCATCTTGATCGGAAAATCGCAGTGCCTGATAGGGAATTTTAAACTCCGCACTCCAACCGTCGGGTCGAGTTGCAACCTCCGCCTGCCATAGTCCATCCCAGTTCATATCGGTTTCGTTCCCGTCATCGTACATAAAGAAATCACGCATTACCCCGGCAGCGTTTACCTCAAAAATAAAGGCAGTTTTACGATCAAAATCGCTGTCAATTCCAATCGAAACACGATCGGACGGTACGTCCCTGTCACGTCGCGTTAAACGTCGAACAATTTCGTCGGGATTCCTATCATAACAAATAAATGAAATATAAAGAGCATTGTCGTCGTAAAGAATCCTTACTTCGGTGCGCTCGGTCGCAGGATCTCCTTCATCCGGTCTCCTTTGCCAAAATGTATCAATGACAGGGGCACGTTGCCAAACTTCATCGTCAACCCGGCCGTCAATAACGGGAGGTTCAGGTGTCCGTACCGCAGTTACCTGCGGAACAGAGGGGTCGGTTTGAGAGAGCAATGTTGTATTGATCACAATCAAAAAAAGGAAAACCGTAAAAAAACCGGAAGCAACTATGTTCATAATTTTATCGATATTTATACGCATTTTGAGAGTTTTTAACATTGAATTTTCTCAGAGCAACTCTTTTTTTTATACGAATAGCGGGATACGATGTTTCAATATAATCATAAATACTCACTCATAAAATTATTTGACAATTATATCTCAACCCGATATATTTAGTTTAATAATCTCTTCTACCGTCACTACTCAAATTAATTGATATGAAATGAAATCAATTCTATTCTTTCAAATTTTCGTTATAATAATATTCTTTTGTAAACACAGCATTGCGATCGAAAATCCCGCCGCTTACGTGAACCCGTTTATCGGTACGGATGGACACGGGCACACGTATCCCGGCGCCAGCATGCCGTTTGGCATGGTTCAATTGAGTCCCGATACCCGGCTTACCGGCTGGGATGCCGCATCGGGATATCACTACAGCGATTCAATCATATATGGATTTTCACACACGGCATTAAACGGCACCGGCGTCGGCGATTACAATGATATTCTCATCATGCCGGTGGTCGGAGAACCGGTTTTTATAAATACCGAATACCGGTCTCGTTTCCGGAAAGAAAACGAACATGCCGAAGCGGGATACTACCGTGTTTTTCTGGATAAACCCGGAGTTAAATCCGAATTGACGGCATCCACACGAGTCGGATATCACCGTTACACCTTTCCTGAAACAAACAATTCTCATTTCATTATCGACCTGGAGCATCGCGACCGCGTGTTGGAATCGTGGATTGAATTTGTAAGCGAAACTGAAATACGGGGTTTGCGCCGGTCTACCAACTGGGCGAAAGACCTTGTATGGTACTTTTATATGGAATTTTCGAAGCCGTTCGAACGCAAGGGGATTGCAGTAGATAACGATCTTGTAGATGACATCGAGTATGCAGACGGCAGGAATATAAAAGCATACGTAGGTTTCAACACGCAACAAGGTGAGCAGATTGAGATTAAAGTTGCGCTATCCGCCGTAGATATAGAAGGGGCGTACAAAAACCTGCACGCGGAAATTCCCGGTTGGAACTTCGAGGAAATTCGACAATCAGCATTCGATGCCTGGGATACGGAATTAAGCAAGATCAAAGTGAACGGCGGCACCGATGAACAACTGATTACGTTTTACACGGCAATGTATCATGCATTCCTCCAACCGAATATGTTTATGGACGTCGATCGACGGTATCGCGGGATCGATCGCAATATTCATGTTGCAGATGAATTTGATAACTATACCGTATTCTCGTTATGGGATACCTACCGCACCTGGCACCCGTTGATGACAATTATAGATACAAAGCGCACCCGTGAATATATAAATGTGATGCTTGATATGCATGAAAAAGGCGGTTTGTTACCTGTCTGGGAATTGGCAGCAAACGAGACATATACGATGATCGGATATCACGCCGTTTCGGTAATTGCCGATGCGTATATGAAAGGCATTCGAGGCTTCGACGATGAAAAAGCACTGGAAGCCATGATACACAGCGCATCGCAGGATCATTTCGGTTTGAAAGAGTATAAAAAATACGGTTACATACCGGGAGATAAGGAGCACGAATCAGTTTCAAAAACCCTTGAGTATGCATACGATGACTGGTGTATTGCGCAGATGGCAAAAGAAATGAGGCGTGACGATATTTACCGTAAATATATTCGAAGAGCGCAATATTATAAAAATATCTTCGACCCGTCGACCGGATTCATGCGGCCAAAGCTCAACGGCGGCTGGCTTACGCCGTTCAATCCTACAAAAGTCGATTGGCATTTCACCGAAGCAAATTCCTGGCATTACAGTTTTTATGTACCCCAGGATATGACGGGTTTCTATAAGCTTCACGGAGGAAAAGAAAATCTTTCCCGAAAAATCGATGAACTATTCGAAACAGAGGATAAGATCACCGGCAGAGATATGAAAGACATTACCGGACTTATCGGTCAGTACGCACAGGGCAACGAACCGAGTCATCACATGGCTTACTTATATAATTTTGTCAATAAGCCCTGGAAAACACAATACCGGGTACGGCAAATAATGGATGAGCTGTATTCGCATCTCCCCGACGGTCTGAGCGGAAATGAGGATTGCGGACAAATGTCTGCCTGGCTTATTATGAGTGCGATGGGTTTTTATCCCGTCACCCCCGGTTTGCCGGAATATGTTATCGGGACACCATGGTTTCCGGAGATGGAAATACATCTCGAAAACGGCAACATTTTCAGAATCACGGCAAGCAATGTCTCAAAAGATAATATCTACATACAAACGGCGACGCTGAACGGACAACCATATTCAAAGTCGTATATTCTGCACGATACAATAATGAATGGAGGACACCTTCATTTTGAAATGGGAAACAGTCCAAACATAAACTGGGGCAGCAGCGACGATGAAATCCCCGTAACACACATTACCGATGAATTGATCTTACCGGTACCGTATATCGAAGCCGAAGATCGGCGAATCAGGGATGTTTTAGAAATTGCGATAAAAACGATTATTCCCGATTGCAAAATTTATTATACACTCGATGGAAAAACGCCGGACCGTGATGCAACCCCCTACAATCAACCGATCCTGATAGACGAAACAACAACCGTTCAAGCTATTGCATACAAGAACGGCTACGGATACAGTTTTCCGGTGAAAGCTGAATTTGTAAAAATCGATATCGACAGAAATATTGAGATCAGAACACCATATCATCCCAACTACCATGCCGGCGGCCCGGAAGCTCTAATCGATGGAGTACGGGGGCCGGATAACTGGCGGCTTGGCGGATGGCACGGATATCAGGGAACAGACTTTGAAGCGGTCATCGATCTGGGTGCAACTAACCGGATTCATTATCTTGCTGCCGGTTTTATTCAGGATATACGATCGTGGATATGGATGCCTGTGGACATTACATTTTACATCTCCGACGACGGGATAACGTTTAATGAAGTACTCCATATCGATAACCCCGTCCCGTATGATGATTATGACGTGCATCGAAAAGATCTTGGCACCGAAGTCGATTTATCGGCGCAGTATGTCAAGGTGAAAGCAACCAATTTCGGGACCATACCCGACTGGCACCTCGGCGCAGGGGGCGATGCGTATATATTTGTGGATGAGATTATTATTAGATAACCAAATATCAACTTCTCACTTGCGAATCCGGATCACCTGCACCTGCTTTGCTTCAATATACGTCCCGATATGCAACGTTTGACCTTTCGATGCCAAAGTACTTTCTTCGTCCCGAATAAGATCATATAACGAATACATTCCGTCTTCTTTCACCCGGAGATCGATAGTTATCTCCTCATTCGTTTCGCTATGATTGATTATATAGAGAACATAACCGGCATCGTTATTCTGCAGGATTACTTCTACCGGGGAGCCGGCGTTTCCATCGTGTGACGTCGTAAAAGGACGTTCGATATTTGCCCAATTAAGAAGATTCATAAAAAATGCTTCATTCATCGGAATCGGGTCGGGATGGTTTGCTAACCCGAGATAGGAGCCGACAATCATTGCTTCACCCTCACCGTAACGGGAACTCACCAAAGCCGGACTGCCGTCTTTGAGTTGAGCAAGAATATCGATTGATCTCCCATCGAGTGGTGTGACGGATTTGGCGTAAAATGATCCCTTCAATGTATCTCCGGGTTGCAAACCGGCGGTTGCAGGGTGATTGGTGTTTACAATTTCAATTGCAACGTCCTCACGCATTCGAACTTCGTGTTCACGCACTCCAAAGACCTCGTGTAATCCCAAACCCGGTATAATTTCAGAAGCAAATCCCCGCTCGTCATTCCAACCGATTCGCGCTTCGGCAAGTACATAGCCGCCGTTCTCAACAAACGCCCGGAGACCCTCCGCCGCTTCACGCGTGATCATAATCGGCCATGGTACGATCACCAGTTTGTATTGCGAAAGCTCCTGCCGTTCAAGATGCTCGCGATGTATAAAATCAACCGGCACATTATGTTCCGAAAACGTCTGAAAGTATCCGATAAGCGAATTGGTATGCGCTCTCGGATAATCACGGCGTTGCATCCCGCCGACCATTTGCGATAGCGGGTTGTACACTATTCCGATTTCCGCCTTGGCAGGTATTGATGACAGGAACAAATCCTGATTGCGGTCTACAATACCGGCAATCTTTCCGGCATTGATCGCGCGTTCGGTGAGCGTACCGTCAAGATTTATCAATCCATAACCGCCCGCT
>PWTU01000303.1 GCA_003562775.1 Ignavibacteriales bacterium | reverse complement strand
TTCCCTTTTTTTTCCTCATAGCGTTCTGATCTCTGACCTCCGATCTCCAGTATTACTCCTCCAGCGTCGACACATCCCCCTCCGACAACCCCTGCGCACGAGCTTTCAACACCCGCCGCATTTTTAAAAAATATTTTTCTATCGCAACTATTGACTTTTAAGTTGATTTTTTTTTATACTTAAATACTCCCCTCACAATGTGAGCTTGACGATGTACCGCAGATCACGACATAGGTGCTTTCCACCACGTATGAGAGTGAGGTCTCAGACAGATTCTAATCTACAACTTTTTTATAACTCCCACGGTAAAATACCAGTATCGATTATCTATATGTTTTTACTTTCTGATAGCGACCCGCCGTGTTATTTCTGATTAATATTACTATTACAAATATAATTGAATTATAAAAATATAGATGAGGAGTTCTCGTGAAATTGATCATTGTAATAATTTTTTCTTGTTTTATATTTCTCGGTTTATCCTGTGATATAATTAGCCCCGGTCCTCATACACGTATCGAATCATTAGGATTTAATGATAAGTTTGCTCTTTATATGATAATTGAAGAGCCATATTTATATGTGTGTGCAGGTTCAGATGGACTTTGGAGAATGAATATTCAGACTAGAGAGAGAGAGATTGGGAATACTTAGGTCTATCTGACTCTGAACTCGGGCAATACGGCAATAGAGGTGTTCAGGAGGTCGATGTAACCGGAGATGATTTGCTCGTTGCTTATGTAGGACGGTCGGATAGCCCGTATGGTCATGCTGGAATATTTCGAAGTCTTGATGGAGGTAATACCTGGTTTAGATCGGATAATGGAATTCCAACTGATGATTATCCATGGAGTTCATTTAGAAGTGTTCAACGCTCACCACATCAAAATAATATTGCATTGGTTGATGGAGGTTCAAACTGGGAACGGGCAATGGGTGGTGAAGTAATTATTCTTGGTATAAATGCACGGGTAAGGTGGAATCCAAATGTTCCCGGTGAGGTTTGGTTATATGGTGTGACACAAATGTTTTTCAAGGATATTTAGCTAAGTTAAAAAATTATGGTAAAAAACCTTTATTCGGAGTTGATTACATACGTGATTACGGAATTGTTCCCGATTTTGCTGTTACAGCCATAGCATTTGACGCAGAACGAACTGATTTGATATATGCTGCAGTTCAGGGAATATTATTTAAGTCAATAGATGGTGGAGAAACATGGGAAAGAGATTTTGATATTCCCGAAAATGGACGAGTAACCAAAATTGTTGCCGTTCCGAAATTAACAAATACGATATATATAGGAGGTGGTCGTAATATATATTATTCAAGAGATGGAGGAAATACAATTAGTAAACTTATTGAATTAGAAAGGAACAACGTGTTGTCGTTAAAATTTGATGATTACTCGAGAAGTCTTTTTATCGGAACTCGTGATGGAATCTATCAAGTATTTATACAATGTTGTGATTTGATTAATGGGGTGTATTCATGAAACGAAATTCTCTAATAATAATTTTTGTATCATCGTTGTTACTTATTTTTTTGGTGCTTAGCTGCACCTCTCCGGTCGAACCGATACGTATCATCGAACCGCGTGAACTTGTGTGGGAGGTGGACACAATATATGCTGTTGAATTCGGAGAACCCACCTTACAAACCTGGATGAGCGCAATATGGGCAAGCGGTCCGTATGACGTATATATCGTTGGTCACAATACGGCTGTCATTGGTGGAAATAGTGGAAAAGGTTACCATTTTGATGGTGAAAGCTGGAAAAATCTTCCATTATACGGAAGAATTACATTAAATGACATTACAGGTTTTTCTACTGATAATATTCTTACAGTTGGGTACCGATGGTCTGACAATCAGAATTCATCCCGTGCTCTCGCTTTGCAATATAATGGTAACACATGGCAGGAACACAACCTATCCGATGCGCTGGAACTGCAAGCGATTGGTGCAAATTCTCCGGATAATATTTGGGCTGGTGGATGGGGAATATCTATCTGGAACTATAACGGTACGACGTGGAAAAATGAACAACTCCCTGTGTCTGTCCCGGTTGAAGACCATCTTGGTCTTAATTCTATTGCAGTAAATCGACAAGGTATTGTATATGCAAATTTATACTATTACGAGAATGAGTATGCCAGAATGACACGTTTTTTAATAAATCGTGATAAACATGGATGGGGCGTCATAGATACTGCCATCACGGAACCGGGTCGCCATGACATAAAGTGGGGCTATAGTGATCTATGGTTTAGCCCTGGAGGAACCTTGTATTCGGTGGGTCATGGTGTATTTCGATGGAACGGGGCATCATGGGAGAGGATATTTGAGGGGGAGACGGGATTGAGCGGTATTTATGGTACACACGATTCGAATATTTTCGTCGTAGGGAATTTTGGTAAGGTATACCATTTTAACGGAAGTGAATGGTATTCGTTTGATGAGTTTCGCGATGACAATATCGTGTTTGGAGATGTATGGACCGATGGTGAACATGTTTTTATTGTCGGCCGGACCGTTAGTTTTCCGATAAAGACTGTAGTCTTAAGGGGAAAAATTCCATCGCAATAACCACCGCGTTCGAAAGGAGGTGATAATAGTCAATATCGTGATGAATGTTCTACGAATGATTGTGGGAAATTAAGTAAACTTGAAAGGAGAACCGATGCCATTAAAGAAAAAAACTGTGAGACGGTGATTGTGCCACCGCCTCACAGATAACGGTAAACAAAAGGTCGAAGGCTGGCACCCTCATCTCGATCACTGCATTACGCAGTGTCGAGGCCTTTTTGTTTACTTACAGAAATATAATAGTTATAACCACAATATACAACATTAAACAGGAGAATAATCATGAATTTAAATTATTTATCTATTATTGTTCTCGCACTCTGCATTCTATTCTCATATTCAAAATCCTGGGGACAGACTCAAATATTTGAAGAAAATCCCGACGCAATGTTTGAGTTGTATCAATTCCGTCAGCATGGTACTTTCTATTATCAAACATTAGCTCTGGAGCTTACCGAACAGAATGCATATGTAGGCAGAAAAAATGACGATCCGGCTAAAGATTGGGAAAGTTATCGTATGGTGTATGCGTGGGATATAAGCAGTATCCCTGAGAATGCACAAATACATGGAGCTCAACTTACTTTTGATCTGAGAATCACATCGAATGCAGATCCGGAAGTTGTCGAAAATATAATATATAGAGTAAAGGCAAATTCGCCTCAACCGGGAGAAACTCCTGAACAACAATGGGTGCGTATACGTACTGCGCCCACCTTTCACGAACGAGCGTTTTATCCCGATCAGTATGGTCAGAATTTAATAGATTCTCAATCGTTTTCAGGGTCTCATGCTTTTAGCGATTCGATCCGTGCACGTTTAAGCGACGGGTTATTTTCGATAGCAGTTATGACAAGTGACGATGAGAACTGGGGAACCGGACGCGGAACCCGTCACTTTTTAAACTTGCGGCGAGATAACCTTGCGGTTAATGCGGTAGAACTTTATATACAGTGGTCTCCACCTGCCGTGCATACAGTTACCGTTGAGAATAGTTTCGGTGAGGGAGATGTAATTGTCAACGGGCAAGCGTATCCGTCAGGTACACAGTTCCAATGGGAAGCCGGTTCGTCGCATACGCTTGAAGCTAATGAATATCATGAATTCGATGATAATGGATTTACACGGGTTCATGATTTTGAACGTTGGCGTAAGGGTGAGGATGATAATTTTCCGGAACAACAAAATCCTATATCAATTGAAATCGATGGAGATGATACATATACTGCAAGATTCAAAACGGAATTACATGTTACAAGCGATTACACGGTTCTATCAGGTCAGACATTAACATTTGATGAGGGTACGACGGTGTATTTTCACCCCGGTACTCGTTTAACCGTCAACGGTAAGCTCATAGCCAACGGCACCCCCTCCAACCGCATCACTATCCGCAGCTTACTAGATGATCCCGGCTCCTGAGAAGGCATTGTCCTTGACGGAGCAGACGGCTCGTCAATAAAGTATACAGATATCCTCTATGCCGATAATCCACTGACGGTAAAGAATACCGAAAACTTCCTGCTTTCCAATTCATTGATACAATACTCGAAATCTAACGCAGTGACTTTTTCAAATAATTCAAGCGGTTCGGTGACTGCAAACAACATTGTTGACGTAGGGTACTGTCCACCCGGTGAAAGATGTCTGCGGGCACATGCAATTGTCATAACCGGTAATTCCAATGTATCGGTGACTGGTAATACGATTAATCTTTCAACGGGTACGGGGGTGTTTGTATCCGGAAGTGTAGTACCACTATTACGGGTAAACCAAATATACAACCAGAGCATGGGTGTGTATCTTTACGATTCCGATGCAAAAAGAATAGAGCAAAACTGGATTAAAAACAATACGACCGGGTTTTATACTCGTCAGTACTCATATGCCGAAGCAGGCGATCCGGTACTGAAGGGGACATCGTACGGACAGGGGCGTAACAATATCATAAACAACGCCACGTCGGTGAGAGCACATTATTTTTCGGATATGATGTTTGGCTGGACAAATTTTATGGACGGTGGACCTCATAACGGTGAAACTCATTCTGCCCGGAATCATATTTATAATGAGAGCGATTTTACCGGAACAAATCATTATGCCTATGCAACAAGCAATTCAACGATATGGGCAGAGGGGAATTACTGGGGAGAGGAATGCGTGGATACGGATCTTATAACTAAGGATCAAAGCTCGGCTGTTAATTTCGTCCCATGGATGAAAGACCCGTGGGACTTTTGGCCTCCGACGGGCGGACTTGACGGAGATGGCTGCGATGACGGCAACGGAGATAACGGCAACGGTGATAATGGTGATGATAACGGTAAGTGGATTGACCCTGAAAGTGCAGACATGATCGCTCTCGGTACCCTGATAATGAGTGGAAGTGATGATCCCAACTTAATATTTGCGCTTGCACAGAGGAAATTCAAAAAGAGAGAGTACAATGAAGCTCGCCCGTTGTTTAAAGAGGTTGTTGTTTTCCCTCTAGCTGAAGATAGATTAAAGAATCGCTCTCTTGCATATCTGTACTGGATATTCCGCCGCACTGAGTTTCCCGGAATACTAACGTTTATAAAAAACTTCACTGCGCCCTCTACAGCTGTCGACATTGTCCGTAGAGAGGCGCTTTATGCTATGTATGCTCATGCAGGCGAATACACTAACTCGTTGAATAAAGCCCTTTCTGCAAAGAACACTTATCCCGACTCCGATGCGGAGATGCACGCCCTTATCCATCTTGCGTTTCTGTCGAGCTATACAGAATCAATGAAAGAGATATCTGAGCTGTATCTTGATGAGTTATTGATGAAGTACGGCGCTGAGCTTGACGGTTCTCTTCTTGCGGCGCTGGGTGTGCATGGAGACGTATCGGATATGTATCTTGCCCGCGGTGGAGGTTCCGGAATAAAATCCGAAGATGTTGCGAGAGATGAAGAAGGAACGTTTGATCTTACGAGCTATCCAAATCCGTTTAACCCTGTAACCATAATTCAGTTTTCTCTTCCCGAAGCTGGTAATGTAAAACTTAGGGTGTATGATATTCTCGGCCGCGAGATTATAAGATTAGTTGATGAGTTCAGAGAAGCGGGTGTACACCGTGTAGAATTTAACGCGGTGAACTTACCGAGCGGGATGTACTTTACGAGAATTGAGTTTAGCGGTAAATCGCTTGTGCAGCGTATGATGCTGGTGAAGTAAGAGGGCTCGATAAAAAACAATAGATACTATTTTCAATTACCCGCAGGGACGTTACCCCGGCGATAAACGATTAGCATCCGATAGGATAAATATTGTATGCCGGGGTAACGTCATTACTCCGCATTAACGTTTTGATTACGCCCTTTCAGGGCTATGGTATTGTTCCGGTGTTTTTATCACAGGGCTTCACCCTGTGCTATTGATCTCGCTCCTTCGGAGCTTTGTCTGATATGTACCAGGTATCTAATTACTGATCTGTGATCACCTGCATCCGCCAGAAACCAGCGGACAGGTAGGTCCTCTACAATTCAACATTACGTTCGACAAGCCCTGAAAGGGCGATGAGCACTTGAAATTATTAAAATGCTTGCAATTAAAAATAACTTCCATTAACTTGATTTCAACACATTATTGAAAATTTAGTAATACAATAGACAAGAATGCAATATCAGCCGCCAATACAATTATCCCCGGAAACGAAAGAAAAACTCGGCAGCGCAGGAGTTGCCGTGGTTTATTATTTCGGTTCCCGTACCTCCGGCGCCGGTTCGTTCTTTTCCGATATCGATATCGGGATCGTGATGGAAGATAAAAGGCGCTTTGACGAAAACATTTCCAAACTCCACATTGCGATTTACGATATTTTGTCCTCTGATATACCGGATAAGCCGGACGGCCCCAAACTCGACCTATCCTTTTTACAAAAAACCAATCCGGCGCTCGGGATGAAAGCGGTACGGGACGGTGTCGTACTCTTCGAATCCGACCCGCGGCTGCGCGCCGATTTCGAGGAATATATATTCCGGATGTACAACGATTACCTGAAATTACAGCGCGAGTTCGAGGAAGCCACCCTGCAGGCGTTTAGATAATTAACAAAAGTATGAATACAGTATCCGTTTCAAAAATTAAGGTAGAGACAAAATTGGCGATTATCAGAGAATCGCTGAGTGAACTCGAACAAATGGCGGAAATACCGAAAAAGGACTTCTTATCGGATAAAAAGAACTTCGCCCTATCAGAACACTACTTACGACGTTCACTGGAAGCTGTTTTCGATATCGCAGGTCATATTGCATCCCGCTATCCGATGGCGCCGGGTAAACGTCCTGCCACCTACAAAGAATTAGCAATAACTCTGGCCGAAAAAAAAATTGTAGATGAACATTTCGGAAAAAATATTTTAACGAAGATGGCAGGATACAGAAACAGAATGGTACATTTCTATGATGAGATTACACAAGAAGAAATGTATACAATCCTTCAGGAAAGATTATCGGATATTGAGCAGTTCGCTGCTGCTGTAATTGAGGTACTGAAAAATCCCGAAAAATATAATCTTACAGTTGCCGATACATAGAGGTATTTTAAGTGTTATACAAAGACCGCAGAGAAAAGAACAAAGTAATCCATAGTTCACCGTATCTCCGTTTCTCCGACACTCCGTTTCAATTTCCATCAGTTTAAAATCGTTTCCACCACTCCACCATTCCACAACTCCCTCACTCCTCCAGAGTAGAGATATCCCCCTCCGACAACCCCTGCGCACGAGCTTTCAACACCCGCCGCATAATCTTACCCGAGCGTGTTTTTGGAAGCGAATCGACGAAGTTGATCTTTTCCGGTTTTGCTATCGGACCGAGATGCTGAGAAACGTGTTGAATCAGTTCCTGTGCAAGATCGTCGTTGCCTGTGTAACCGGAACGCAGTATGCAGTATACGTGTATTGAATTTCCTTTCACCTCGTGCGGTAGTCCGATCGCAGCCGCTTCGGCAACAGCGGGATGGCTGACCATCGCGCTTTCAACCTCTGCCGTTCCGAGACGATAGCCCGATATTTTCAATACATCGTCGACGCGTCCTA
>PWTU01000582.1 GCA_003562775.1 Ignavibacteriales bacterium | reverse complement strand
ATTTTAAAAACCTCTCTTCGAACCTCTTGTAAATCGTTTTTTGCGTGGAACATTAAGGCTGTCTTATTCCCATTCAACTGCATTGACGGGACACCGCTAAAATAAGGATCATTGAGTAAATCCTTTCTTAATCTCTCTAAATCTTCATTTGCTTTATGGGGATCCTTAATATTTGCTACCCCTACAAAGAAATAATTTGACACCCCTTGTTTTCCGACCATATTCCTCCCCCTTCTGTCAAATAATGTTAAATCTCCCGCTTCATCGACAAAGTAATAATGTATTTTCTTGCTATCGCTCATTATTGTATTTTGAATTACGATGGAATAAATTCATTCGATAAATTATTATCATCACCCCTCCACAACCCGCCGCTCCTCCTTCGTCAACCCATACAACTCATACACCAGCTCATCAATCTTTTTATCCGTTGCATCGATTTGACGCTGGATGGTGGTCTTTTCGTGAGCGGATTTTGTGGCGGGTAGTTGTTTTTGGAGTTCAAGCATATTCTTAACCAATGAAACAATTTTATCGTGATTCTTTATTTCGTAGGAATTTGAGAAATTTATTCTTCTAATTGGTACTTTTTTTAAGTATGGTGCGCTAAATTTATAATAATTTCCAGAAAATATCGGACTATTTTTTATAATATAATAACTAATTAGTCTTGAATTAAGCACCCCAAGTAAATATAAGATATCTTCATCAATATTAATTTGGGGAATTATTGAGGTAACCCCTGCAGTACCCGTTAAAAATAAATCACCTGTTCCAAGTGCAAAATTAGATTTATTGCTTAGAGATGGAGTTAATATATGGGGCAAATTAAAATAAGAATAGGAATCAAGATACATTAAACCAAACCACTTACCAGATAATTGTACCGAATTTTTACCAAACCATTTTCGTTTGGAAAGGACGTGTTTATTGGAGAATAATAACTCATAAGTATTTCTATACCTTTTCAATTCATCTTCATCCATAATAACGAATTGGGAATATTTTACCCTGTAAGGAAAAATTAAATATTTGGGATAATCAGATATTTTAAAACGTCGAACATCTCTTCCTCTAAGAATAACTTTAATTATTTCTTTTTCAATTTTATTTTCTTTTATACTATTACTATCCAATGTATATATTCTATCAGCTCCACTTTGAACTCCAGTTCCAAATCTTTCAACAATAGATTCTAAATGAACACCGATGGAATCAACCTTATTAAATATTTTACGGACATTCTCATCCTCAAATTGCCATGGATCTCCTGAAAGTTGATATGTTGGAAATAAAAATTTGTCTATTATTTTTAATTCTTTTTTAGCAAGTTTATAGATCAGTTTCTCTTTGTGTAACTTTCTCAAAAATAAAATACAAGAGTAATTTGTAGCTCGATCAAATATTTGTTCATCTCCAAAATCAACTATTTCATCAATCCACATTGATTTACTCAAGTATAATCGAAGCTGAGTGGCTGCTTTTGTATGAAAAAACTTATTTGGGATTATCATACCACAATACCCCTTATTTCCTAGTAAATTCAGTGATATTTCTATGAAGATATAATACAAATCGAATTTACCCTCAGCAGTCTTATACTTATCTCGAATAAATTTCAATGAATCCTTTATATAATACCCAGCCATTAACCACGGCGGATTCCCAATAACCACATCAAACCCACCATCCTTCATCACCTCCCCAAACTCCGCATCCCAATCAAACACATTAATCCGGTATCGCTCTTCATCATCGAGAAGGTCAAGCTGTGTATTATCATAAAAATCGGGACCGATGAGGGAGTTGCCGCATTTAATATTGCCGCGAAGGTCGGGAAGTGCGCGCTCGCGGAACATCTTGAGCTGGCTCTCTATCGTCTCCTCGCTCTCGCCTTCGAGGGCTTTTAAGAGAAGATTAAGTTTCGTCACTTCCACTGCTTGTCCGTCTATGTCCACTCCGTATATATTGTTGAGCAGTATCTTCTTCTTTTCCGCCGTTGTGAGATACCACTGTCCGCCCGCTCCCTGATAAATTTGTTTTTTATGCTTCAACGGATCGTTTTCCACATACCAATCCCTGTGCCAGTCGAGCAAATATTCATACGCACCAATCAGGAACGAGCCGGATCCGCACGCGGGATCGAGGATGCGGAGTTTCGCTGCTTGTTTGGGAGTGAGTTTCCGTTTCTGATTTCCTCTTTCCGATTTCCTATTTTCAACGTCTCCCCACAACAAACGACCGACGGTATTCTCAACTATATATTCGACGATATACTTCGGTGTATAATACACGCCACCGGCTTTCCGCACTTCCGGTTTTTCTTCAACCTTTGCACGACCCCCGGGAGTCAACCGTATAACTTTTCCGAGAAAACGTTCATACACATGTCCGAGAATATCCACCGGCAGTACCGAAAACTCGTACGGACTTTCCGGATAATACAATCCCTTAATAATATCTTTTAAAACTTTATCGTCTATCTTCAGGTCGGGTGTCAGCTCGTCGGGCTCGCCGGGACGTCCTTTTTCTTTCTGGAAGTGGAACAGTCCCGAATTGTACTTCTCGTCGGCTCTATAGTAGAGATCGACCATCCGTTTATACACATGCTCACCGTTTTGCAGCGCCATCAACCGTCCGTACTCCTCGATGCCGCGATCTTCACATATGCGCAGAAAGATGATCCGGTCGATGGTAAGCTGTACGGCGTAGTTGATGTCGCGCTCGGTGAGTCCCTCGTTGCGCAGTGCGACATTGCGGGCTATCGCATCGCGCCAGGATTCTATCTCTTTGAGGAAAGCATCGTCGACTTCTGCGGTGCCTTTCTTCCCGCGCGTGTTATCGGCATACTTATCGAACGCTCCTTTCAGTATGGCATTGCGCGAGAAAATATTTGCAATCTCATCCCACCGGTCTGTGTATTCGTCGTAGCCGAGATACATAATTCTCCCCGCCGACGCCTTATCGCCCTGCGCGGGTTTGATGCGGCAATCGTACACGGCAAACTCCTCGAAATCGGTGAGGACGCTCAGCGGCAGCTTTGCCGACCATGCGTACCGGCGCAACTGGAACGCCGGCTCCGGATCGTCTTTTATATTGACCGATGGTTTCTTGGTTTCGAGGAAGAACTTCCGCGCACCGCCGATTCGGAAACTGTAATCGGGCGCTTTGGTCGCACCGCCCACTTTGATGGCGTCTTCGTGGATGACATCTTTGTACGCTTCGGCAAAGCCCTGTTTATTATTGACGTCCCAGCCGAGCGCTTCGAACATCGGATTGATAAATTCCTGCCGGAGCTGTGCTTCATTGTATCCGGCGGATTTATAGGCATCGAGATTATTTTTAAATCTATCGACAAGCTCTGTAATGACCCCTGATCCGGACATTGTACCTGCATACGATTATTGATGAACGGGAACGGATTAGTATGTATAGAAATATAATAATTTTTCCCGTAGATGCAATCGGAACACCTTTTTTATGGGAGGGATTAAAGGATGTGCGACGCACGCTTTAATTAGACGTTTGTTTAAATACCTGTACTACTGTGTTTTTTAAAACGGGCACGTGCGTCGCACAAGGATACTATCGGACGAGGACCATTCGCTTCATCTCCGTATGCCGTCCTGCCTGCAGGCGATAAAAGTACACACCGCTTGCAAGGTTTCCGGCATTAAAAACCACCTGATGGTATCCCTGCTGTTGTTCTTCGTCAACCACAACTTTAATTTTCTGCCCGAGTGCATTGTAGATTTCGAGGCGCACCTGTGCGGATTCCGGAATGCCGTAGCGAATTATTGTTGTGGGATTAAACGGATTCGGATAGTTCTGTTTAAGCGCAAATTCCCGCGGCTTGTCATGCTGTATACCGGCTTCCACAACCAGAACGTCGCTGCTGCGATACCGGATAACCGGTTGCGATTGGAGCAAACCGGACGTATGCTGCACCTGTGTTGTCGATAACGGGAATTCCTGCTGTTTGTTTTTCGACCAGAGAGAAAAACGCAGCATCTCTCCGCCGGCTGCTCCCGGAGAATTTCCGTCATTGTTCATAATAGGATTTTTTCCCCACACCGTAACGAGTGCTTTGCCGTTCTGCACGACTCCGCTGCCGACCAATTCATCGTTGCCCGACCACACACCTACTTCATCTCCGTTTTCAAAATCAGGTGACCGGACGAGAAAGATGGCGTGATCGCCGGTATTGGGAAAATCTATGATATACCGTTCGGACTGTATCCGTTCCTGCTTCGATACGAAAGAACTTTGTATATAACCGTCGCCATTGTTTTCCGTTGCTGATAAATCGCTAGCAGGGTAACTTAACTGAGCATCCTCTTTTATCTTTATTTTATACCCCTGACCCGGAATCATGTCCCCGACAGTATTTATATTATATTCCGGCCAATAAACATGTGCAGAGTTATTGACGACAATTTTAATTTTATCACTGATAGAAGACAGTGCCTGACTTATATTCATCGGCGTAGTATTCAGATACGAAAGTAAATTCCATCCCTCTCGAAGCTGCACCGGGTTCGATTCGGAACATGACCGGCGTCCGCTTACCATCAACATCTCTCCTTCGTCGACGTACAATTGATATCCGTGTTGGTAATTCCATTCACCGATATCATTAATGTCGTGCCGGGGTAAATATACTTTGCCGTCGTTATTCTTGACGATAACGATTTTATCATCAATACCGGCAAAAATTTCTTCCATTGCAGGATTTTCCGGCTGTAAGGGGCTTGATATGGTATTCCATCCGGGATGTAAAGGGGTTTTAAAAGTTGTTATTTCTACATCGCCGGGCGAATCCCCGGCAGGCATATCGACTGTTGAGATTGTATATTGAACAGAAGTTTCCGTCGGCAGGTGGGTATTATCGCCCAGTAAATCGACCATGATATTGCGGTTGTGTACGCTCTGCATCGGTGACAACATCACGCTTCTCGGTTCGGTAAAAACAATAAAGATCTCTCCGTTAAACCGTTCCACTTTTATGCGTGTGACGTTATCCTGCAGGGAAGCGCCGGCATCGATCCAATTGTCGTCAACCTCAAAGAATATCCGCGTGTTTGCCGCCGATTGCTGACTGCTTTTTTTACCGAGATAGACGGGGATCATTTCCCAAAGTTCGTCGCAATCGGCAGTACCATCGGAAGTTAATTCGCTGTAGATTGTAATACCCTGCTCCCGGACATCGAATACCCTCCTGTATTGAGCTTCTTCAAGAACACCCGATCGCTCCACTGTTCTCGTACTCGCCGTGTTTCCATTACGGTATATCCACGTTGCATTATCGCCTATTAGATCGTTTACAACAACCCGCGCCCGGACTGCCTGCGTCTCGTCGGTTGTTTCCTGACCGTTAGCATCGAACAATGTATATTCTCTGTCGACATATCTTCTTGTTGCGGTGCTGAATGCGCCTGTGGAATTCTGACCGCTGATTGCGTGGGATGCCCAGGTTCGCCATGTGCGGCCATCCTGATGATTCCAGTGATATTCCGTGCCGGAGGGAGATTGTCCACCGTGTCCCCGTCCCAATAATACGGGACCGGTATCCGGTGTCCAGAACGCAGACAGTGCGCCGCCGCCCAATCCGCTGATATAATAATCCCACCAGGATAATCTTCCCGTATGAATAACCGTTGCATACGTATCGAACTTTGCAACAAGAAAGTTTTTCTTAAACCAGTCCCAATCGACAAACTTTCTCCATTCGTTGCTCGTTCCTTCATACGTTACGTCGAGCGCTTCATAGTAATTTAAATCCACTTCCGGAAAACTGCGTATAAAATTTTCACTTTGTTCGAACGGAGATTTCGTAATCTCTGATCCGGCATTCCGCTCGGCATTGTATTGAGAATAAAAACCGTCCGGCCCCCGATATGCAGTTGCCAATTGATTAACGTTCTGATAACGTGTATCTCTCCATACCGGCGGTGTATCGTTTCGCAGCAGCGCTACCGCTTCCTGCTGATGTCCGTCATCGAAATTTATCTTATTGATCCTATCGGCAATGAAATCCGATGATCGCTCATTGTCTTCGGGCCAATCATCCTCGAACCATGGATATCCGACTCTACCGGGAATATATTTAGCCCAATCGGATTGCATTGCTGCAAGTACCCATTTCGCACGATATGGCTGTTGTTCATCCCAGGTATCTCCGGGCGTCGACGTTGAAAAATGTGTCGGTCCTGCAAACGATGTTTTGCTATCCGGTTCCGGGAATGAAATATGCGCTCTCAGTTTATAGACACGGTCCATTACATCGGACATAAAATCCCAATCGGTTGCCAGTCCGAGATGAATGAGCATCGAGTTGGTCATACCCTGATAACTTACATCGAATCCATCGCCGTGATCCACATAGCCGGCGGGCCAGAAGTGTCTTCGAAATACCCTGGTCTTTGCATATTCGTATGCCTGTTGTCTGGCTTCCTGCGTTCCGATACCTTCTGCAATGTACCACATTGCAACCACCGAAAAGAAATCCATATCGGCGTGGACACCGCGTGGCGCCTGACTGCGGGATGCCTGATCGTGGGGGAGATGCTCGTTAAAGCGATACGAAAGTCCTTCTTCAAATGCCTGCCGGACATTTTCGGGAACGACGTCTTTACTCAAAGAGTAAGCATATGCAGGACCGATATACCCGGACATACGTTCATCCATACCAGTAGAACCGTGATGCCGTTTCATTATAATACTTACCGCCGCCTGCACCAGCAATCTATTCTTTAATTTATTCCGGATGTCGTGATCTGTATAGTACGGATTGCCGGGATATTTCCAGTCGAGCCACCACGCCGCATTATAGATATCGGCGGGTCTCCACGCGCGCACGTCGTTTCCAACTTCGATGCTCGATAATAAAAAGTGTTCGGGTGCGACTCTGATAAGCAGGGGATCCGGGACATCCCGTGCCCTGTTTCTCACGGAATTCCAGAAATACATCCATTCATCATCGTTGTTGAGCAATAACGAGGTTTCGGCGGTGACTAACGGCAAACGTCCGTTATTATCGATTGGCAGCGCAAAATCGGATTCCTGAAATGACGCGATATAATCACGGAGAGTGATCTGCCATTGATAGTTTTGTGGTAACTGTGCTTGAAGTGATTTTGCTGAAAAAATGAATAATAAACCTGCAACTAATAAAATTTTATAACGCATATCATATGCCTTCGTCTTCAGTTAATAAACCTTCTATCTTCTACCGGTTTATTAAATCAAACGAGGTGCCACATTACCGAGCAAATTGCCCGAAAATGGCGTTGTTATAATGCGTTATTTTTTATAGACTTAGGTGTGGTACGAAATCGGTTCCGATTTCTATACGGTATACAGTAAGCGGGCGTTCTATAAATATTACAAGAGTGGTGTATAAATACTACAAAAACGACATGCCTATTATTCTTCAGGTGGCTGTGAAATAGTCGCCAATTCTATGTATTCTACTCCCCGTATCTTCACCGCTTCAATCACCTGGTCTTTGGTTAAACGTGCGGTTGCTCTGCCGCCGCCGGTTGCACGTAACGGGATACCGGTTTGTTTTAATCTGTCGGGATCGTCGGTTCTGATAACAACACCCAATAAGTACGTTCCGTCTTCTTGGAGGGTAATATCATAGAGCGGTCCCGGAT
>PWTU01000576.1 GCA_003562775.1 Ignavibacteriales bacterium | reverse complement strand
TCAACTATCTTTTTACGAAGATGTTTAGAGAGCTCAGGCATAAACGGGAGAATGTCATCCTGAAGCCAATTGACAATTTCATCTTCTACTTCAAGTGGTTTTCCATTGAATCTTTTTATTCGTATAATTTCGTCCTGGGGGAAGGGATTACCTGTTTTAGCGTTACTTGGTAAATGGTCAAATCCGCATTGCTTCAGATATTGATTAACGTCGGGATAGGTCGATATAAGCTTTATTTTTTTATCCTTCTCTTTCAGTATTAGTTGATCTAAATACACAATGCAGAACGGTCGGAGAAATGCTGTCTTCAATTCAACAACATTGTTGTTTCTACTCTTTATTCTACAACCATAACTACCGATACGGCCGAATGATTCTGGATTTATACTGAAGAATCGCAATTAGAATTACCAAACTATTTCAAGTGTCATAAATATCTCGATATGATAGTAATAATACAAATTTGTATTTTACTTTACAATCTTAAATTCCCCTAAATTCCTCGTACCTCCGCTCAAGCAATTCCGGATCCGGCGAGAAACTCTGCGGCGACGGCAGGATGATTTTTCTGTTATTCAAATCTTTCACCCCGTGGATCAACATCGGGCCATCCTCCTCGTCAAGCAAGTCCTTTCGGATTTCGATGACATAATCGGGACGGATACCGAGAAAGTATGCATCAAATGCGGCGTGGTGGAGTTTACATAGTGAGATACCGTTGCGGACTTCCGGCACACCTTCCGGTAGACGATCTTCTATGATATGTGCGGCATCGAGTAATTCAGGATGTCTGAGCTTGCAGCAGGCACACTGCTCGCGGTAGGCATATAATACTCTTTCACGAAATCCTCTCTGATGAAGACGATGACGAACTGCAGTAGTGATATATGCACGACGTATATCAGCACCGGTATCTGCAGCATGTTCGGAAGGTGCGGTCATGCTTGTTTTTAAATATGCACTGTCATCTGCGGCTACTTTAAATGTAAGCTGATCGGGCATATCTCCTACTATATATACAGGCCATATCGCAAGATATTTTCCGGGGACAACCCCGTGAAAATATATAAGAGGCGTACCTTCCATCATAGCTTTACGGAGACCTTGATTATCTCTATGATTTGGATCGGTTCCCCGATAGCGGTATAGAAGCAGATCGTCAGGACCGAAGCTGTCGTCGTAGGGTCCCTCTGGTGTTGTTGTGATAGTGAGCGGGATTTCAGGGAGAATTTTAGGTTTGAATATTCCCTGAGGACTTACCAGCGGTATGCGTTCACCGCGAAAGATAAAACCCTTTGCAAGCAGCTCACGCGGGAGGACATCGCCGTGGATTTGTGTTTGCTTGGTGAGCCAATCGAAGGCGGCGAGGCGGAGGGTGTGGTCGATATTTGAGGATGTAAGATTCATTCGGGACATTTTCGCTCTGCGATATCAGAGCCGTTTGCGCCATGAATGATAATTCAATTGCCACGAGCTTTAGCTCGTGGATTCCGGTGCCGCACCCAACCCTCTCGGGCTTTAGCCCGTACATCATCGGGGTTAAAACCCCCGTTTAATTTGAGAGATGCTTCCTGTTCCCCCGAGCTGAAGCTCGGGGCTATGGATGGGTCAAATTACTCCCCCCTCCAATACCATATCCCCGACTCACCGCCCTGGCACTCCCTGCCTGCGTCCAAATATTTATAGCGACTCCGGCAGGCAGGCGGACATTTTCGTTCGAATATATCTGATCTCCGCCTGAGGCGGACACCATAAACATAACCGCAATTTAAACATTCCATCCGGTACGCATATTGCATATGATCGTTACCAGCTACCCCGAGCGTGCCTGCACGCCGAAGTCTGTTTTATGACGTAGGCGTGCCGTGGCATTTTTGATTGTTTTTGTTGATAGAATCGATTTTAGTCGAAACACCTTCACCAGAGCGAAACATGATTATGCTAATTCTTTCTCGTTAAATTGAAGTTCTCCTTTAAATGCTTTTTGCATTAGGGAATGGAATAATATATTCAGTTCATAATCTGAATATCTTTGTTTTTCACATATACCTTCAGTTTTGTTTACTATATTCGCAAATTTATCCTGTTCATAAATTGGAGGAAGTATAACTCTAAACTTCTTAATATCACTTATTAGCAAATTCTTCTGTGATGATCCTGTGGAACTACTGATAAGATGATTTCGTGATAATTCTAAGAGGACACTCAAGAAGCAAGAGTTAAGAATATCCTTTTTATATTTGACAATTGCTACACTTTTTTGAAATGTTGTCCGCCTAACTTTATCTATATCATCAGCTATTGCAACTTTTCCAAGAGTACCACTATTAGTTATTAATATATCACCAATTTGTAAATTAGTCCTTCTGTCAACCTCCAGAAAATCCTCTTTTATAATTTGTCTTGCATATGAGTAATCAATTTTCCCATTTTTAATATCTTTTGCACTAATAAAATAGTAACCTGAATTATATTGATTCCTACAATCACCGTGTTTTCCATCAGTAATTAGGTCACATACTTCAGTAAGTCTGCGCATCTCCCACCCCTTCGGATTCCTCACCGGATCCCCAAACATCTCCAAAAACACAGATTGCAGAAACTGTTCGGTAAGTGCATTTGCCTGACGGCGCTTCTCTCGTGCCGCAAGCCCTCTGTTCAGTAGTAACACTATTTTTCGTTGGATATTAATGGGCGGTAGTATTACCTTCATTTGCTGAAGATGACTTGGTCCAAAATTCAATTGAGCAGAACCTGTAATGAATCTTTCAACTTGAGCTGCAAAATGAGATGACATTAAGTAATATTTGAAAAAACTTATATCCAAGATATTGGGATTTAAGGTCCGAAATCTTATAGTTGATGTATTCATGCATAATGGCAAATGATGTTTTTCCACAAAAGCAATTTTTTTATGAAGATAATCAACTTTAATTCCAGAACTAGCCATAATTAGATCACCTTCATCAACCATAAAATGTGCGTATTTCCCAAAAGCTTCTTTTTCGGATATATATGTGTTAGTATTATCTAGTACTAATCTGTTATCAACTAAATTGCGAACGTTAAGAAGTTTCACACCTTCATAAGTAAACTGATTATTTCTAACCCCGGGACCTTCTTGAAACCAAACAACGGACGGTAAATCTATTATTGGGTAAATATGCTTCATATTGATTTTCAAATTTCTTGAATTTTAGGCAAATACTCTATTTCTAGAACTTTCAATTTAATCTAACTCTGATATTTGAATATCTTTTAGCTAAGTATGTACGTTTCTCATTAGATTGTCACCCTTCGACTTCGCTCGGAGTGACATCCATGTCATTCTGAGTCCCGATGAGTCGGGGAAGCATGACAGGTAGTTTCTAACTGAGAATCAACGCTCCTTCCTTCCCTCATAGAAACGATGGCTTGTTGCATTTTTACACGCTGCGAGAATTTTAAGATCATCCCATCTACCCTCGATCAAAGCTTTTTTCTTTTTTCTCGACCATCCCTTTACCTGTTTTTCGAAACGTATTGCCTGGTTTACGTCGTGAAACATTGCCGAAAACACGAGCGTGACCGGGCGGCGCCTAAATGTATAACAACTTCGATTAACTCCGGCCTTATGCTCCGATATACGACGTTCTATATTATTCGTGATTCCGGTGTAGTACGAACCGTCTGAGCATCGGACGATATAGACGAAGTAGTCTTTCATGGGTTTTTCTCTTGGATCGAGAGTGTCACCCTTCGACTCCGCTCAGGGTGACATTCCCTTCGACAGGGTTTATCCCGCACCGGCGGGGCTCAGGGTGACATTAGGTGACTTCTAAACTTAGAAACAAACTTAAAAAGCATTGTCATCCCGAGCGGAGTCGAGGGATGACTACCGTGTCACTCCTCGACTTCGCTCGGAGCGACATCCATGTCATGCTGAGCCCCGACGAGTCGGGGAAGCATGACATGCTCTCTAACAGATAATCATATCATCTTCTTAATCTCTTCTATCTCTTCGCTTATCTCCGCCTCGTACTTCAATATCTTCTCCATCACTACCGATGGCTTTTCATATTCTATTTCTTCATATTCAATTTCACGATAACGGGATATTGAAAGATCATACTTATTCGCGCGTATCTCTTCCAAAGGAACGATAAAGCATTTACCGTTTCTTAATCCGTTTTTCTCCTTCCCGCGGTTTTTCCACTTCTCAAGTATATCTGGTATATCGTTCTTATCCTTTACCGGCTGGCGTTTATCGTCGAGGGAGAAGCCATCCCCTTCCATTTTGTAGAACCAGACGTCTTTTGTATCTCCGCCCTTTTGAAAAATCAATACAGCGGTTGAGACGCCGGCGTAGGGTTTGAATACTCCCGAGGGCATCGAGACAACGCCTTCGAGTTTACACTTATCTACGAGTATTTTCCGCACATCGACGTGTGCATTGCTTGTACCGAAGAGAACGCCTTCCGGCACGATCACGCCGCAGCGTCCGCCGGTAACGAGGAGATCGTACATCAGCTCGACAAACAGCAGTTCCGTTTTCGTGGTCTTGGTTCTAAACCGTTCGTTGATATCGCTCTTATCGATGGATCCTTTAAACGGCGGATTGGCGAGAATGACGTCGTACTCTGTTTTTTCGTTGTAGGATTTCGAGAGCGAATCTTTCATAAACATACGCGGATTTTCGATGCCATGGAGCATGAGATTCATCGCGCCGATGCGGACCATCGTGGGATCGAAGTCATAACCGGTGAGAGCGTTTTGCTTTAGAAATTTCCACAGCTTCTTATCCGCTATCTTATCGCCGACGAGATGATGCGGTTTTCCTTCTTCGTCGTATTCCAGTATATCTTTGCTTGTGTTTTCCTCAAGAATATGTTCGTATGCCGCGACCATGAAACCACCCGTCCCCGCTGCCGGATCGCAAATTCGATCTCCGATTTTCGGATCGACCATGTCGACGATCATTCTAATAATATGACGAGGTGTTCTGAACTGTCCGTTCTTTCCCGAGGTTGTGAGCTGCAGAAGCAAATACTCATACAGATCCCCCTGCACATCTATATTCTGTTCTGAGATGTGCATATCGTCGATGATCTTGACGGCTTCCTGCAGGAGCGACGGCTTGGCGATGGCGAAATATGCGTCCTTCATATACTGCGTAAACGTACTCGTTTCGCCGCCGAGAGAGCGGAGAAATTTAAACACCGTATCCCGCACGTGTGAGAGCATTTCTTCACCGGGGAGCTGGCTCCAGTACGACCAGCGGCATTCTTTGTTCTTACCGCCGAATACGGATTTATATTTTTCCCCTCTTCTCTTTGCACGTGCCGCACGTGCGTTATCCATATCCTCAAGCCGTTTAAGGAAAATGAGGTACGACATCTGTTCGATGGCGGTTAACGGATTCGATATACCGCCGGACCAGAAGCGGTCCCAGAGGGTGTCGATTTTGGAACGGAGGTTATTATCAGTTAGCATAGATTAATTCTTGATATTCAAAATATTTATGATCTCGGCCCGTATTCCACTTAAGTAGAAATGTAAATGTACATTTACTTGCATTCCTTCTTTAATTGAATCAGTTAAATTCGCGTTCTTTGTAAAACCAAATACTTGTTGTAAATCCACAATTCTCACCCTAAATTTACCACCTCTTAAACGTTCGAGAACACCCGTGAATATAGATATTTCCCCAGTTTCACTATCTCTCCAGGTTTCGTGATAAACAGGATTTCTTGTTGGGCAGTTATTTCTAATCTCATTAACATGAGAAATTGATTCCTCAAAATGTCTGTTATATGCTGCATTAATATAGGAATAATAGTGATAATTAACTGGGTCAAGAGTAGCCAATTTTGTGTTCTCTCTTGATATCTTAATTAGATTTTTTCTATTTTCAACTAAATGCAATTTTCTTCCGTAATATGAAAACAATATTTTAGCAACCGAATCATAGTGTGCGTATGATTCTAATTCATTTATAATACTATTACACTTTAGATCATTATTTTCATTTCTATAATAGTAGTATAACAACACTAGGGCTAGATGTCTAAGCTTGGAATTGTCATAAATATTCTCAAGATAGTTAACATACGCTTTCTTATCCTCTTCAATTATTTTCTTATGATAACGTAAATATTCGTTTTTTGTCTTGACTACACTTTCTATATCATCATATACAGATCGTTCTGCCTGCCCTATCAAACTTTCTATCTTAATCATTTGTGATAATTTTTCTTCTTCATTTAGTATAATTTTAGCAAGACACCACATCTCAAATCTAATAAAATCTATATAACTAAATGAGCTAAATGGGTCCAGCCTTAATTTTATATCGAATAACTCTCTTGCTTCTCTAGCATACTTTATTGTTTCATATAGCTCTTTTTCGATACTATAAAATCTTTTTGCTAGTTCATAATTAAGGACTGCCCGTCTATGTATTAATCTATGATTCCTTTTTTCTTGAAGCCCCTCTACAACAATTATTTTTGAAATAGCTGTTCGAATTAATTCTATATCATTACGATGCTGTAGATTGATAGCATAATGAATTATAAAATGCGGATTATCACCAAATTCTTGTGAACAGGCGTCAAATAGTTTGTCGATTTTATCTTGTGATAGATCATCTGTGTTACGTATATATTTCAATAAGTCAATAATAAGTATAGCACTATTATAATTTACTGTAAGCTGCCTTACAATCTTTAAATATTCACCGAACCTTTTATCATCATCAGAATATAGATAATTTACTATTAGCTCGGATATGATAGGATGTTTCGTACGGAAATATAAATCTGGCTCGGTACCACTGGAATAATTATTTTCCTGTATTAGTATACCTTTACAATCAACTTGTATAACATCTTTTAAAAATGCCTCCCAATCAGCTGAAATAAGCCTTCGTAGTAAGTAGGCAGGCATTTTAATTCCAAACCTGTATAATAAAGAAGTATAAATAAATGCTTCTTTTGCCTTATCTGGTAATTGGTTATAAGCACTTAGAAGATAATTTATATGATTACTATCTGTTAGTATTCCAATTAACGATGTAAATGTATCGCCAGAATATTGTTGCATAATTTTTTTAACCAATAAATTCTTTGCATGGGCATCTCTGTAGCGTACTAAATCTACATCGCTTAATTTTTGCAATAAATCACCTGCCTCTCTTTCGTCCATACTCGAATCTATATTTACATCAAATAGGTATGCATAGCGATGCTGTTGCATATACCTTTCTAAAATATTCTCTCTTATAGAGCCGAGCATTATTACCGATATATCTTGTAATTGTTCAACACTTATACGTGTTCTAAGCTCGATTAATGCTTTAAAACTACTGTCAATTTCTATATGGTTAAATACTAATACTATATGTTTCGCATCAGTTAATCTAGATAATTCCGCCAGATCTGATACTTGTAGCTTTTCCGGATCAATCACTTCAAAGCTTAGCATCTCAAGCTCTTCGTCACGAGATAGTTCATCAACTAATCTATATGTAAACGTAGTTTTTCCGGTTCCATATGAACCTTTTAAAAATAAAATTGGAACTAGTGTTTCGTCCCGGAAATACTTTGACAAAGTCGTTCAATCTTGGCAAGTATTGAATCAGCAGTTGCAGTCCACGCAAAGGGACGCGGGTGACGATTGTAGTTGTCAGTGTACTGCTGG
>PWTU01000286.1 GCA_003562775.1 Ignavibacteriales bacterium | reverse complement strand
TCATATGTTCAAGCCGAAACCGGTTTTCCCCGATCGCAACGACCGGATTATGCTCGCGTGCATCGATGCGGACACTATTTTCGATTTCCGGGAAATGTGTTTTAAGGTCGGTACCGAATGCTGGGCCGACTATTCCCCAATCACCGGTCTCGAGGCGATATGTACGATCTTTGTTTTCGTGGAATTGATCGAAACTGTATTCGTGCCGTACATACAACATAATCAATGTGAACAACGCCACACCGATTGCCAGGCCGAATATATTAATGAACGAGAATCCTTTGTTTCGAATGATGTTTCTGAGTGCGATTTTTATGTAATTGGTTAACATTGTTTTGTTCTTGATTTGCATGGCGTATAGAGCATAGCGCCCTTTTAATATACGCTTTGCGCTATGCTCTATACGCTTTGCTATTCATATCTCAATGCTTCGACCGGATTTGCAACCGCCGCCCGTATCGCCCGATAGCTCACCGTTAAAAGTGCAATAAAAAGTGCTAAACCTCCCGAAACAACAAAGATCCACAGATTAATGTTAATACGATACGCATAATCCTGTAACCACTGATTCATAATGTAATATGCAATTGGTGTTGAAATGATTATTGCGATCACAACAAGTTTAACAAACTCCCTGCAATGTAATCCCACTATTCCTGCAACAGATGCACCGAGTACTTTACGAATGCTGAATTCTTTCCTGCGCCGCTCCGCAGTAAATGATGATAATCCGAACAATCCCAGACAGGAAATGATAATTGCGAATACAGCGAAATATTTTGATAACTCTCCCGTCAGCATCTCACTTCTATACAGAGCTGCATACCGTTCATCGACAAAACTGTAATCGAACGGATAGGAGGGATTCAACTCGTTATGAACCGTTTCTATTTGATACAGAGTCGAACGGACATCGTCGGTTTCCAAGCGGATATAACCGTACCGTGATAGCTCGTGATTAAGTGTCATTACAAGTGGCTCGACTTTTGACCGGAGGTGGTCATAGTGGAAATCTTTCAGTATACCGATTATCTGCCTTTCTTCACCAAACAGATTAATATTCTGCCCCACAGGATTTTCCAGTTCCATAATCGATGCTGCGGTTTCATTAACCAACAGACCTGTTGAGCCGGCGCCGAAATCACGTGAAAATGCCCGTCCTTGAGACAATTCAAATCCCATCGTCTCTACCAGATCATAATCTACACGGACGATTTCAAACAGCACGATATCCGAGGGATCACGACCCGGCCAATCGACTCCGCTTGTGTTGGTGCTCCGACCGAGAAATGTATGATTTGCTCTCGATACTCCCGTAACGGCAGGTATCGAGGATACGTTATGGGAAAACGTTTCCCAACTTTCTGACAAATCTCCCTCGATCGGGAAGAAGATCAGATTTTCTTTTTGATACCCCAGATTTTTGGTCTGAGCATATTGAATTTGTTGATACACTATTATCGTGGATATGATTAATACAATAGAGAGGGTAAACTGAAAGATTACCAATCCCTTCCTGACAAATATTTCGCCGAGGCCCGACTTGATCGTACCCTTTAATGTTTTTACCGCTTCGAAGGATGAGAGATACAATGCGGGATAGCTCCCTGCAAATAAGCCCGTTACAAGAGCGATAGCGGCAAAAACAAGCAGTAGTTTCGGTTCCGTATAGTTGATTACAATATCTTTTTGGGTCAGGTTGTTGAAGACCGGAAGAAACAACTCGATAAGGATGAGCGACACGATCAATGAACAGAAAGCAACAATTACCGATTCACCGAGATACTGTCCGATAAGAGAACTGCGGTTGGCGCCGATTGATTTGCGAATTCCTACCTCCCGGGCACGTTTGGCAAATTGCGCGGTGCTAAGATTCATGAAGTTAATACACCCGATGAGAAGCACGAACAGTGCGATTACAGAAAACAACCGGACATATTCGATGCGTCCTCCTGCGACTTTGCCGTCTTCGAACCGACCATACAAATATAAATCACCGAAGGGATGGAGGAACAACTCTACGACTGAACCATCGAATTTTTCTTTGATGAAGTTACGTATCTTATTATTCACAATTGCAGGATCGGAACCCGGTCGAAGTTTGGCTATGGTACGCGGACCGTTATTTCCCCAGAATTCAACCCAGGGATTCCGCTGCTCGAAATCCTGGAAAGGTAAAATATAGTCAAACCTCATTGTTGAGTTTTTCGGTATAGATTCAAATACACCCACAACAGAGTACAACCTGTCACCGTCAACGAGTATCGATTGTCCTGCCACCGGCTCGGTACCGAAGTACTTTTGCGCGAGTTCGTCGGAGATGACAACGGTGTTCGGTTCCGTCAACCACCGCTCCGGATTACCTTCAAGTACTTGAAAAGTGAGTATATTAAAAATATCGGGGCGGGAGTATATGCCTCTTTCCTTTGTTGAAATTTCATTCTTTGTAAAAAGGTATGTTATATTCCAGGTATAGCTGGCTGAATACTCAATTTCCGGAATCTCATCAACTAAAGCGGGCGCCAGTAATCCCGGAGTTGCTGCCATCGTGAATATCTGATCCTGAGCATAGTGCTGATTCCCCATTACTTGGTATATGCGATCGATATCGTCGTGGAAACGGTTTATGCTTATCTCATCGAATATCCACAGCAAAATTAAGAGACATCCGGCAAGTCCGAGTGAAAGTCCCGCGACGTTGATAAATGAAGAACTTTTATTGCGGATAAAATTGCGAAAAGCGATTTTTAAATAGTTTTTAAGCATAATCGTAGTTCCTTTTTTTGTGCATAGCGCAGAGCGCAAGGCGCATAGCGTATGTAATCGACTTAATGTTGGCAAATAGCGCTAAACGCTGTGCTCTATGCTCCATGCGCCGTGCGCTATGCTCTATGCGCTTTGCTACTCATATCTCAATGCTTCGACCGGATTTGCCAGAGCCGCTCTCACCGACTGATAACTAACTGTAAACAGCGCGATAATAAATGCAACCGCCGCTGTTAGCAGAAATACTTCAAACCCGATCTCAATCCGGTACGCATAGTTTTGCAGCCAGCGATTCATTACGTAATACGCAACCGGCAGTGCTATCAAATTTGCAACGAGTACCCATTTTGTGAATTCTTTCGATAAAAGTAATACAATGGTAGACACGCTTGCGCCAAGTACCTTCCTCACGCCAATTTCTTTTGTCCGTTGTTGTGTGGAGTATGAAGCGAGTCCGAACAACCCGAGACAGGCGATGAAAATTGCAAGTATCGAAAAATAGAGAACGATTTGTCCGAACCGCTGCTCCGAGCGGTAAACGCGATCGATGTCTTCATCGAGGAAGCGGTATTCAAACGGCCAATCCGATATTTGCGTATGCCATATTTCGCGGATATCCTGCACGGTTTGCTGCATATTTTCCGGTCTTATCTTTAGTAAGAGCTGTGTGTACCATTGCGGCCAGATGTGCAGGAATACCGGCATGACCCGGGAATGCAGCGATTCGTAGTTGAAATCTCTGACGACGCCGATAACGGTTCCGTCTTTCATACCCTGAAACAGATCGTACCGGGTGCCGATCGGATCGTCGAGTGCGAAATGTCTGACTGCAGCTTCGTTAAAGAGTATTGCTTCATGTTCGTCCCGTGCATATTCGCGGGAAAGGTTTCTGCCCTCGATAATCTCAATTTCCATCAAATCGATAAAATCGTAATCGATAGCCATGACATTTATTAACTCGAATTGATCCGACGGTTCGCCCATCGGGGTTATCCGCCAAGAGTTTAGTTGTTCCGGCGGGACGTTCGAAGCAGCCGCAGTTTGCAGCACCGACGCATGGTTAAGGAATGCATCTTTCAATACATCCAACTGCCGGCGCGCCTCCGGGTTATTGAGTTCTACTATCAGAATTTGATCTTTATCAAAGCCGAGATCTTTTGTTCGCATGTATGTCAATTGATTATAGATGATCACCGTACCCGCGATCAGTCCGATCGAGATTGCAAACTGTAAGGTAACGATACCCTTCCGCAGGGCGGCATGATTACGTGCATTGCCGGCGGATGATTTACCGGATAAAACATCAACGGGCTTGTACGATGAAAGAAATAGTGCCGGATATATCCCGGCGCCGAACCCGACGACAAAAATTATTCCGAGCAATCCTGCCGCAGCAATTCCGTTTGCGAATGAGCTAAGAGACATCGCCTTTCCCGTGAAATCGTTAAACCAGGGAAGTATTAACTCAATAAACAGTAAACCGATCACGACCGCAGCAACGGTAATGACGATAGATTCACCGATAAATTGCCGTATTAACTGCGGACGGTTGGCGCCGATTGTTTTTCGTATGCCGACTTCTTTGCTTCTGCTGATCGACCGTGCGGTCGTGAGGTTGATGAAATTAAAACAAGCTATCGCAAGAATAAAGAGTGCAATGATAACAAATATGTAAATATATGCAATGTTGCTGTTTTGCTGCAGTTCGAGATCGAAATGAGAACGAAGATGGATATCGGTTACCGGCTGCAGGGGGAATTGTAAGTTAACCGTTCGCGCAGCTTGGGGCATGTGCTCATCCATAAATGACGCAAGCTGTTGTTCAAGAGTTGCGGGATCGGTGCCGTGAGCGAGCAGTATATACGTATAGAGCCAGATGTTTCCCCAGTGCTGAAACCACACGGGTGAAAGAAGTGTCTTTGTGCTTTCGATAGATGCGATCAAATCAAAGTGAAAGTGAGATTGCTGCGGGAAGCCGGTTACAACTCCGGTTACCGTAAACGGATGCTGATAATCGTAAAGGAGAGTTTTTCCAATCGGATTATCATTGCCGAAATATCGCTGTGCGGTTTCTTCGGTGATGACAACGGAGAACGGTTCGTTCAGCGCCGTCGCCGGATCGCCATGAACAAATGGAATTGTAAACACGTCGAAAATAGTGGGATCGGCGACAAAAAAGTTCGGTTCTACAAAATCCTTATCATCATACCTTATCCGGGCTTCGAACCTGGCTATCCTGACCGATTTTTCGATCTCAGGAAAATTTGCCGTGAGTATATCCGATAGAAGCCAGTTCGTTCGCGCGACACCGCGAACTTCACCGCCGCTTGCATGATGTGTCCGGTATATGCGGTAGATACGTTCGGGGTTTTCGTGAAACCGGTCGTACGAGAGTTCGTCCTTCACATAAATAAATATAAGCAAGCAGCACGCGATCCCGACTGCGAGGCCTGCGATGTTGATTGCTGAGTATCCTTTTTGCCGCACGAGAGTGCGTATGGCGATTTTTATGTAGTTGGCTAACATAACTATTTTTCTGTTTGTAACCTCCAAGACACTAAGACTCAAAGTATTTCTTTGAGACTTTGAGTCTTAGTGGTAAAATTATACTACTGCAGATTGTGCTTTCAGTATATTCTCAGATACAATATGACCGTCAAACAAATGTACGATGCGATGCGCATATTCCGCATACATCTGCGCGTGGGTTACCATTATAATCGTTGTTCCGTTTTCGTTTAACTCCGTTAATAGTTTCATTACCTCGTCGCCATGTGCGGAGTCGAGGTTACCGGTCGGCTCGTCGGCGAGGATGAGCTTCGGTTTTGCGATGATTGCCCGGGCAACGGCAACGCGCTGTTGCTGACCGCCGGAAAGTTGTTGCGGAAAATGGTTACGGCGGTGTGCAATTTCCATCTGTTCGAGCACTTCTTCGACCCGTTGTTTACGTTCCGAACCCGAATATCCGAGATACAACAGCGGAAGCTCAACATTCTCGAATACGGTAAGCTCGTCGATCAGGTTGAAGCTCTGGAACACAAAGCCGATATTCGACTTGCGCAGGTTTGCACGCTGCCGCTCGGTGTGTTTCGATACTTCATTGTCGAGAAAATGATACTCGCCGCCCGACGGGTTATCGAGTAACCCGAGGATATTGAGTAATGTCGATTTTCCGCATCCCGACGGTCCCATGATTGCGACGAACTCGCCTTCGTGTACTTCCAGGTTTACATTATTTAATGCAGTAGTTTCCACCTCTTCGGTGGTGTATAGCTTTTTGAGGTTGACTGTACGTAGCATTGTTTGTGGTTCCTTTCTAAATTATTGTTGACCCTGATTAACACCTTGGCAGAAGGCAGAGGGCAAAAGGCAAATTATGGAATTATTTTGTTTTAGTAATTAATGTTGATAATCTACTAAATAGTTGATTAATCTCTTTTTCAATCTCACGAATATCGTCAGCATTACAGTAATCCAGATCTATTGCGATCTCGATCTGTGTATCAAGTTCAACAAGTGACGAACGAGCGATCTCGTAGAAACGTCGTCGGTCTTTAGTGTTTGATCGCGAAGCACCTTCCGCTATGTTCGATGGTATTGAAATTGCAGCACGACGTATCTGGGATATCAATGTATACATTTCGTGGCTTGGAAAATTTTTAGTCAATTTATATATGTGTACGACAAGTCGTTTACTTTGTTGCCATACATCAAGATTTTTGTGACCGAGTGATAGCATAATTTCCTCCATCGATTAAATTTCATAGATTTTTTGATTGTGCGGGTTTATACCTGCCTTCTGCCATTTGCCATAATCATTTCCCTATTCACTTTTCACCTCAAAATCAACCGATCAATATCCCCGAACCCATCATACGACGAAGTAATAACCTGTTCACCCGGTTCAAGTCCTTCGATCACTTCAAAATATTGCGGGTTTTGTCTGCCTAACCGGATATTTCTTTTTATCGCCTGATCGCCCGACGCGCTGACGACATACACCCACTGTCCGCCCGTTCGCTGGAAGAAACCGCCGCGCGAAAGCAGTATGGCGTCTTCGAGAGCGCCGAGAGCAAGGCGGATGCGCAGTGTTTGTCCTCGCCGGATATTATCTGGCTCAGCGCCGACAAATTCCATATCGACTTCGAACCTCCCCTCGCGTACCTGCGGATAGACGCGGGTAATTTCGAGGGTATACGATTGCCCGGCAAAATCGAATTCTCCCCGCTGGCCGATATTGATGCGGGCGATATAATGTTCATCGATCGATGCGCGGACACGAAACCCTTCGAGGATATCGATCTGACCCAACCTCTCGCCGCGATTTTTCGACTCACCGATCTCGGCATTGAGCGAGGTTAGTTGTCCGCTCACCGGCGCGGTGAGGACAAGATTATCCAGACTGCCCCGTACGAGTTCGAGGTTTGTCATCATTCGCTCAAGCGACGATTCGATGTGACGGAGTTGGTGCTCGGTAGCAAGTGAATCCAATCGCAATGTTTCGGCGACGAGTGTGAGCTGCCGCTCCATTTGCTCGTATGCTTCCTGTGAATCAAGATATTCCTGTTCGGATATGAGATTTTTTTCCCACAATTCTTTATTCTGATGATATATCCGTTTGCGATTTTTCATCTGATATTCATAGGAGAGCACCTGTTCACGCAGGCGAAGCCGCTGCTGCTGGAGATTCAGCCGGGTGTTTTGCAGATTGTTGATCTGCTCGAGAAAATGCGCTTCACGACTGAATACATCGAGTTGTAAAGTGCTATTATTAAGCGTTAATATTGTATCGCCTTCCTCGACAATGCTTCCGTCTTCGATATGAATTATTTCTACGCGCCCGCCCTCAATTGCATCCATATAAATAGTCCGAAGCGGGATGACGGTGCCGCTGACCGGAATGAATTCAAGAAATTCGCCGTGCCGTACCGTCGATATGGTAATTCTTTCGCGGTCGAC
>PWTU01000561.1 GCA_003562775.1 Ignavibacteriales bacterium | reverse complement strand
CCTTATCTTTCATCTTTTTTTTCACCGATGATACTTTTAGATCGTCGATTTTTTTGCTCGGTCTCACGAGCGCAGCGGCAGTTATTAATCCCGTCAACTCGTCGACGGCAAACAATGTTTTTGCCATTAACGTATCACGGGGCACTCCGGTATAGGGAGCGTGACCGAGAACAGCGCGCCGTATGTCTTCGGGATATCCTTTTTCCTCAAGAATTTTAACACCGACATACGGGTGCTCATCCTGTGTCGGATGTTTCTCGTAATCGAAATCGTGAATGAGTCCTGTTATACCCCATCGCTCCTCATCCTCGCCGAATTTTCGGGCGTAATATCTCATTGCCGCCTCAACGCTATATGCATGTTTTCTTAAACTCTCGGTTTTAGTATGCTCATGAAGCAGTTCAATTGTAGTATTTCGATCCATGTAAATTTGGGGTCCTCTATGCTTTGACTGCAGTGATTGATTGTCGTAACATCCATCCCACGGTAGCGAGACCGCCTATGAATAACAGAAAGAAAAGCAAAATAATTCCTGTCTGCGGATCCGCTTGAAGCTGGCCGAGTGTAAAATAATCCGCGATATAACCAGCGCGGACGACGTCACGAACAATCACCATAGATATTATGGTAATCAGCACGACCGCAAATCCCGAATATAACAACGGCTCCGGTTCATCACGTTGAAGCGACATCATAAAGATCATCACCGATGCAAGCGCTCCCATTATCGCTATCAGGAAAAACACCGTCCCGGTGGCACTGCCACCCATAAGGAGCATCATTACATCCTGCGGAAGCGTGATGAAAAATACGACGCCGACAACAAATTGAGTAAACGTTGGAATGAGAAACCACCATGTTCCGTGTTTGATAGCCCACTTCGCAAACTCTGGTTCGGTTTTTTGTTTTGCTAAACCGTAAACCACCACCGCTAAACCACCCACTGCAACTGCCGCAATTAAGAAATGGAGGAATCGCGGTATGAGAGTCAGCTCACCGAGATTAAGAAATGCACCGCGTGCAGAATCGACATATACTTCTTTCCATGTGGCAGGTGTGAGCATGAGCGTCATATTGTTTGTGTAGAGAAATGCAACTATGGTTAAGAACATAGCCGATCCCCCGACGGCCCATAACCTGCCTCCCGATAGTTTCTCGAAGCGGAAGCTATACAGGTAATATCCGTAATATGCAAAAATTATAAAGAAGATCACTGAAAACCAGGGCCAGGCCATGATGATGGACGAGGTATAGAAAAAGTGGCCGTATAACACCTGAAGAAAGAGGAGCGGCGCAACTCCGAAGTTTATCGCAAACGCCATCCCGATTGGCAACGATTTACTTAATCGCCGCGACAGATCGAAGTGATGCTGCACGCCCGTTTTTCTTCCCTTTATTTCATTAACTGCGGCGATGACGCCTCCGCCGAGGACGAAATTCATCGCAAGCAGGTGCAATATAAATGTGAGTGAAAGCAATACTTTGACGAGCCATATCGGCGCCGGTACTGCAATCGGATCGATTTGTGGTACGACTGATTCAAACATTATTTCACCTCCCGCTTCTGATAGTTGTGAGGTTATCCGAACGTTCTTCTTTAACCGACATAACGAATTCGGCTACGGCGCGCGCTTCATCGAACGAGCCGGCAAACGGCGGCATATAGCCGCGAAACATATCGAGTTCAAGTACAATGATCTCAAGATCGTCGGCAGTATAATCCTCCGCAAGTTTCAGCACGTCGTTATAACCGCCGAGTGTATGACACGCCATACACTGAGCTCTGAACACATCCTGTCCGGCACGGATCATTGTTTCTTCCTGTATCTCGTCGTACTTACCCCAACCCCACGCTTTTAAAATGCCTTCATCACGCAGTTTCTCTTCCTCCCCTTTTAACACCGAATGGGTGTACATGTAATCGTACAAAACGTACGGTTTGCGAATTGCTTCGCGCACCCGTTCTGCAGAAAACATAACGGTAAATCCAACGAGTAATAAGATAATTGAATACGCAAGCGGCACCCGTGACGGAAAGAACCAGGCAGCGGCAGCAACAAGCAGGAATAAAGCAATCCCTGCAACGACACTCAGCACTGCGGTATTATAGATAAACGGAAGACCGCCGGTTAAGATCTCTTGAGCGACGTCAGGCAATGCGGCATAGTACCAATACAGCGCCAGCGGCAGGAGGAACAATGAAGGTAAACTCCACTTCGCGGCATATCTCACCATTTTACCGCGGAGTTCCCTGTCGGAGAAGATCGATGCCGTCAAAAAAGCGTAGATACCGGCAAGTGCAAAACAGACAAGCGTTCGCGAGACAAGAGCGGGCCAGTATGTCGGATTGAAGAACCCGTGAATAAACGAGCCCGTTTCAGTCCATGCCCCCGGCGTAAGCATAAATGCGACAATGCCGTTAATGATGAATAAACTCATCCAGGCGGAGATAAAATATATCCAACCGATTGCAAGGTGTACTTTTGGTTGGAGCTTTCTCCATGTATAATAATATATTATAATAGCGGCAATTTCAACAAAAAAGAAAACCCACTCGATTGCCCATCCCCACACGAATATACTGATTAAGCTTGATGTCGCCCCCGGAGAAACCAAGCCGATGGTGAACCAGATACCTACCCCCGTCATAGCCCCGAGCACCAGCGTTAATAACATAAAAAATCTCGAGTGACGTTGAACATAGTCGAGTATCCGATCGTCGTTTTCTTTATACGCTTTCCTCTCGGTCATAACCAAAAAGAGACCGCCGCCTATTGCAAAATGTGCTATAAAAACATGAATTGTTGCAACAATTGCAATAAGCAATCCGCCGCCGAGATATGGAATTTCCCAAACCGGAAAGTTTAGCATACGATACCTCAAGAATATTTTTGTTTATTTATTGCTTTGCATTTTAAACTTATATGATGAGTTATACCAAGTATAACACAATCCCTCCGAAGAGAGCATACCTGCTCCAATGGGACTACCGGGATGACATTGCGTTGCGAACTTTGAACATTGGTAAGGCAATATCAATCCCAATTGAATTTCCCGGTTGCTGCAACCGGGCATGACGAGCAATTCATCGTGCGGAATGGTAAATTTCTTTTCTGCATCGAAACCGTTGTAATCATCGCGGAGAATATACTTACTTCTTTCGATTAAATCACCTGACGACCATCGATTATCTGACGTAATAAAAACTTCGTCTATAATCGAACGTAACTGTGCATTGCCTGTCTGCGAACAAACACATTCGGGCCCCTGATAGATCGAAAAATCATTATTTTGAGTTTGCCGGATCATATTGAGTATGCCGCGCAAAATCTCGCCCGCGTCAACTCCTGTACAGCAGCATCCGCGCTTTAATTCATCGATAATAAAACTGTAAAACCCGCTCCCATCGACGGACACATCGTAAGCCGAGCAGACCACACCGTCAATATGATAATTCGATCGGAGAATGTGCTCTCTCAACAATATCTCTCTTCTTTGCAGTGAAGAAAAAAAGGATAAATTCCGAATATCGCGGGACATTGCCTCTTTTATCGCAATACCTACAACGGCTGCCATGACGTCGCATCCCACCGCTGCAAGCACTACTTCTTTTTTAGGATTCCACTCTGCAATGCGTAAAACATCATATGGTGAATGAACGACACGGATATCATAGCCATCCTGACGCAACATGTGTAATGTTCCTGCCGGCGTCGGCATATTCATTACATCACTAAATGTAACCAGAATCACCGATTGTTTTTGTGCAAGATGAAAAACATTCTGGAAATAACCTACCGGGGTAAGACAGGTCGGACAACCCGGTCCATATAAAAATCGTAACGCTGAAGGCAAAATATATCGTATACCGCTCGTATGCAATTTTTCAATATGTGCACTTGATGTAAGAAGAATTGTAAAATTATTTTCTGCCAGTTGCTGCTCGATCCCGGAACGAATATCAATTAGCGAGGGGTATGTTTTTTCCGCTTTATCATGTTCTCTGATTGTTTGAATTGCAAAACCCATTTGAACCAGTACATAATCGCCCGCTTGTGCAGATTTTAAGAAATGTAGCTGTACCGGATACCTATTATTACCTATATCGATATACCCGATATTTTGCTGGATATCGATCAGCTTTGTGGGAATGGGGTTGTACATGGTATTACCATGCCTATGTTATTGTTTGGTTATGTGTAGATTCCTGCAAAAGATCGTTAATAAAATTCAATACTTTAGGTGCCGCCTTTATAACATCGTCGGAGACCGATAAACCCGGATTTACACACTTCGGTTCGATTCCGATCAATATCCACTCGACAGCTCTAGTATGCATAGTCGATTTAAATAATGCTGTTAGGTGATCTTTTGTTTTCTGAAGCGGGGAGGGTATTCCATTCAGCACACTCTCAATATCGGATACTATAGTAGTAAATAGAATTTCACCCGCAGCATCGCCATGCCTGTGCGCGGTAATAAGTACAATTCGTTCATACTCCGCGATATTTCCGTCGAAGCATTTGGATCCAATGCCGCAATCGTAAATATCAACATTTTCCGGCAGATCAAGATGCGAGATAAGTTCCAGGAGATACTGCCCGGTGCCTGCATCGCGCAAATTGGTGTCGCCTAAAGCCAGGATTGCTATTTTATTTCTATTATTCACCATAATATCCGAAATTATCTTATATTATTATCTAACTCAAATCTTATACCAATTTTTCCCTACAATTATTTGCTGATTCCTAAGATAATGCGGTTGTTTGCCGAATTGGTATTACTAAAAATGAGAAACGGTTTTATAACCCTTCCTACCGCTGAGAAATTGCAAGATAGCGCCATCTTTCGTATATTGGGGATAAATTCAACACAACGGGTTAATGTATGTCTTCCCTGTTTTCAAATGATCTAAGTAAATATCTTGATGCACATATCATGGAACGTCATTCCATCTTTAAAGAGATGGAACGGTTTGCGGCCGAAAAAGATTTTCCGATCATCGGACCTCAAGTCGGTCAGCTATTATACATTCTCACGAAAATTTCTAAAGCAAACAGCGTTTTCGAAATTGGTTCGGGGTTCGGTTATTCGGCGCTTTGGTTTGCTCTGGCGATGGAAAATAACGGCAGGGTGATATGTACCGAATATAACGAGGATAACATCAAACGTGCGCAAGATTATTTGCACACGGTTGATACGCTTCGCGCAACCATACAATTTGAAAAAGGGAACGGCATCGAGATTCTGACAGCATCGAACAACCGGTACGATATTATATTCAACGATGCCAATAAAGAAGATTATCCACAAGTATTCGAGATAGCCAGGTCGAAATTAAAGAAAAACGGCCTGTTAATCTCCGACAACGTTCTCTGGCATGGACAGGTTACGGAATCAAGGCCTGATGGAAAGACCGCCGGAGTTGTCGAATACAATAAAGCAATTTTTAATTCAGATGATTTCTTCAGCAGCATCATTCCGATTCGCGACGGCGTCTCGGTGAGTATTAAACTCGTGTAATTATATAATGTACGTAACCCTTACGATACTATTTCTCATTCTCCTTGTATTGTTCGTCATATACGGTTGGGGTATCGTAATGCGAAGATCGAATCACTCCGGTGATAATACAGAAGAAAAATGTTCCCTGTGCCGGGAAAAATTTCCGAGAGATACTCTGGTGGAGCGAGAGGTTGGTGATTATAAGCTATTATATTTCTGTAGCGCGTGCATCCACAATCTTTACAATGATTCACGCAAGCAAATTCATCAATAACAAGTAGTTACCTTCCCGACCCACCGTCGGAAACATCCTACCATTGCATCTTGTACCAACTCGCGTCTTCATAATAATGAGCGGTAAGCTGGGCTATCTCGTCCATCCTATGTTCGTTATACTTCTCAAACTTCCGGGTAATTTGGACATTTTCCTCGAGTTGCTCAATCGTCGTTATCCCGACAATAGCGGTGCTGATTGCAAATGAATATACATATCCTAATGCTTGTTCCATAGTAGTAATCCCGTCTTCACGGAATATTCTGCCGCGGGCAGGTATTTTCATTGCAATAATTCCGAGACCTTTTTTCACCACCGTATCCAATAACTCATACTGAAACGGAGCGTGATGAATATCGGCTGCATTTAATGCCATAAGCAAACAGTCATAATCATATTGTTCGATGGCCTTCTTGAGAATTGCCGGATCACGATGCCCCGATAAACCGAGGAATCTGACCACCCCTTCCTCTCTGAGCTTCTCAAATGCCTTCATCACGCCGTCATCGGCAAACATTCGATCAAGATCATCCTGTGTGCGAACATTGTGAACCTGGTACAAATCGACATAGTCGGTTTGCAGATTCTTCAGACTTTGTTCGAATAACCGCATCGTTCCGTCATAAGAGCGGTCGTGCGATTTTGTCGCAAGAAAGACCTCGTCTCGTCGGTGTTTCATAACTTCACCGATATAAGTCTCGCTTATCCCCCGTCCATAAGCAGCAGCGGTATCAATATAGTTTACACCAAGATCAATCGCGCGATTAATTATCTCCACGGATTCGTCGAGTGTATCCGGTTGCTCAATCGTAGATTGCCCGCCCAAACTGAATAAGCTTACGTTATAGCCGGTTTTACCAAGTTTACGTTTGGGCATTGTAGTGCGGGTTACGTTTGCTATTAGCTTTTCTGCTTTCGTTACGGCGCCTGTCTGGGACAAAACACCAATTCCCGCAGCGGTTGCAAGTCCTGTCTTAATAAATGATCTTCGATTTGATTTTTTATTCATCGGAGTCTCCTTTGAGAGGGTTAGATGGCTGGGAACAATAAGAATATTTTAATAAAAAGTTTATTGTATATGTAATGATAATTAATTTTATCGTATTGCACAAATTTTTTTAAGATCATTTTTTTTAAGATTATATCAATTATTATATCATTCTTTCATAATCAAGAGCCGTAATCCGTTCGCAACCACCATTAATGTACTCCCTTCGTGCCCAACCACTGCCAGAGGCAGCGATATCTCGCCAAACAATGCGAGTATCATAAGTATAACCATAATCACAAATGCAAACGTTAAGTTTTGTCTCACTACTCTTCTGGTACGTCGGGCATTCCGCAAAACGCCTGGGAGACGACTTAATTCGTCGCTCATCAACAAAACATCTGCGCTCTCAAGAGCGACATCGGTACCGGCAACCCCCATTGCAATTCCGACGTCGGCAGATGCCAATGCTGGAGCATCGTTGATACCGTCGCCTACCATTGCGACTGCGCCGTATGTTGCTTTCAATCTTTCAATAGTATGTACTTTTTCCTGCGGAAGCAATTCGGAGAAGATCTCATCCACATCGAGATCGGTTCCCAATTTATGTGCAACCTGTTTATTATCACCCGTCAGGAGAACAATACGTTCTACACCTGTTTCTTTTAATTGTTTTACTACTTTTTTTGCCTCTTCACGAACGGTATCTGCAATAGCGATTAGTCCCCACGGTTCTTCAGCCCCGATAAGTACAACGGTTCTTCCTAATCGTTCTTGCTCGTCTATTGTATTATTGATTACGCCATTTATATTATTAAACAACGACTTCCTGCCGATTTGAATATGTGTTCCATGAATGACCGCCCGTGCACCGAGTCCTGTTGCGGCTTCAAAGTTCTCCGATTCAAGTGCATCGATACCTCTTTCTTTTCCGCTCTGTACAATTGCTTTTGCTAACGGGTGTTCGGATGGATATTCGACCGAAACTGCAGCAGTTAATAATGCCGCCTGTTCCGGCTGTAAATTTCCCAGTTGATCATCAGGGGGAGAGGGAAATCCGGACTCCTGTTCAGTATAAAAAACCTCGGGGATTTGCGCACCGTTGTTAAATGGAATAATTGCTACAACACCCGGCCGGCCGGTCGTCAGAGTACCCGTTTTATCAAACGCAACAGCACGGATCGTGGATGCCAGTTCGATATATGCTCCTCCTTTATAAAGCACGCCGCTGCGTGCCGAGCTCGCCAGCGCAGAAAGAAGTGCGGCAGGGATCGATATAACCAATGCACAGGGTGAAGCCACAACCATCAATGTAATTGCACGGTAAAATGATGTCGGAAAATCCCAACCTAAAAAGAGAACCGGTATTAAAAAAGCCAATACTGCGATACCGACAACCGACATAGCATAATACTGCCCGAGCACACGATCGGTAAATACTTGACTTTTCGCCTTTTTCTCGCGGGCTTCCTCTACCATTTTGACTATTCGTGCAAGCGTTGAATCCTCTGCTTCAACGGTCACCTTGATATCGAGAGCGCCATTCCCGTTCAGGGTACCCGCAAACACCCTCGACCCACGCTGCTTCTCAGCCGGCATCGATTCACCCGTAATACTCGCTTCATTAACCGCCGATTCGCCGCGAATAACGGTACCATCGTTGGGAATCTGCTCTCCGGGCCGAACGATCACGATTTCATTTTTTTGCACTTCCTCAACGGGAATTTCAACAATATCATTCTCACCATTAACAATGCGTTTGACTCGAGCGATTTTCGGCGACATATCAAGTAAAGCCCGCACGCTTGTGAATGTGCGCCCCATAGCATACGTCTCGAGTGTATTCGACAGGGAGAAGAGAAACATGAGTATCGCTCCCTCCTTTGGTTGGCCGACAATAGCTGCTCCGATCGCTGCGATGATCATCAAGAAATTCACGTCAAATAAACGCTGCTTTAACGAATCGAACGCTGCCTGAACACTGTAATAACCGCCGGAGAGATATGCAATACCGTATAATAACCAGGGTATTTTGTTTCCCGCGATGCCGGTTCTTTCAAGAATCCATCCGGCTATTAATGTTAGCAGACACAGTACAGTGAGTCGAACCATCCATGGCAGGGATGCAAGATCTTCTTCTTCCGGGGTAGGTTTTCTAATGGTAACTTGTTTTCTTATCAATTCTTGTTCTGCGTTATAATGTATCTCTATGTAAACTTAAATATAACACAGTCTGCATAAATAGCAATGGTTTTCAGAAATTCATAATTAGACTTTGTCTAAATCTTCATTGCCTTCAATCGCATGGAATTCCCGATAACCAATAAACTACTGATGATCATAATGAACGCGGCAACGATCGGTTGTAAGTATCCGAATGCCGCAAAGAGAACGGCAATCGAATTATACCCGAACGCCCATACCAAATTCCAGCTAATTATTCGACGCGTTTTTTTCGATAATGATATAAGCCAGGGAATTTTATCAAGATGCGGTCCGAGTATTGTTATATCGGCATTTTCTTTTGCAATATCGGTCGCCGATGCAAGCGTTATGCCGGTATCCGCAGCCGCTAATGACGGCGCATCGTTTATGCCATCTCCGATCATAACGACTCCCTTCGTATGTTCCCGAAGTGAACGAATAAAGTCGATTTTATCCTGCGGCAGTAATTCTCCATAGGATTCGTCAACACCCAATTCGCTGCCAACTTTGTTTGCGATTACTTTCCGGTCTCCGGAAAGTAATATCGTCTTAATATTCATTGTTCGTAAACTTTTAATGGTCGGTTGCGCTGAATCGTGTACGACATCCCGTAAACCAACCATTCCTTTTACTTTTTTATCCCACCCTGCAAAAACAATTGTTGCATCGGATGCGTTATCTTGCGTTGACGGTGCAGTGGACATTGAATATCCATTTTGCTTGAGGAAAACATTATTACCGACCAACACTTCCTTCCATTCACCATTCATTTTTACCTCGCCCTTTATCCCGCGTCCGGGAACAGCAACCACATTACGAGTATCAAACCATTTCTTTGACTCACGATTTGCATACTCTACGATACTCATACTTAATGGGTGCAAAGATTCACGCTGCAGCGATCCAATTGTAGTTATAAAAAGACGCCTGTCTTCTGTCGCCTTTACAAAGACCACGGCAAAATTACCGCTCGTCAGTGTACCGGTTTTATCGAAAACAGCAATACGTGTTTTACCGATACGCTCCATCGCTCCGGCTGATTTTACAAGCACGCCGCTCGCCGCCGATCTGCCGATAGATACTGCCGCGGCAATCGGACTGCCAATTCCAAGTGCACAAGGACAGGCAACGACAAGAACAGCAAGGGCATACATTAAAGCAACATCAAACGATGTAATCATCGACCAGCCGGCAAACGTAAATACCGCAATCAGAATTACAATTGGTATAAAAAAGGCAGCTATTTTATCAACCATCTTTTGGAGCGGAGAACGTGTGCGCTGCGCTTCTTCCATTAACCGGACGATCCGGGCATGCACCGTTTCTTCACATTCCGTCGTCGTTCTAATATGTATTGCTCCGTCAATATTAACGGATCCTGCAAACACTTCATCACCCGTCGATTTTGAATGCGGAACGGATTCACCGGTTAATATCGCCTCATTTACCGAGGTTTCACCTTTTTCAATAATTCCGTCGAGGGGGATATATTCACCCGGCAATACCCGAATGGTGCTCCCCACAGTAACATTTCCTGCCGGCAATATACGTTCACTGCCGGCTGCGACAACGCGCACCTCATCGGGTACAAGATCAAGCAATTGCCGGATCGCAGTGGTCGACTTAACCTTTGCAGTCGCCTCAAGATATCTGCCGAAGGTGACCAGTACAATGATCATTGTCGCAGTATCAAAATACAGGTCGTCGCCTCCGGTGAATATTTCATACGTCGAATAACCGTACGCCGCTAAAGATCCCAGTGCAATAAGACTATCCATTGAAAGATGCCGGCTCAGCAATTCTTTCAAGCCGTTTCGGAGAAAGGGATAACCGACAAGCAGAATCACCGGCGTAGAAATAACAAACAAAAACATCCCGACATAGGGAATCGCTTCGGGCTCGATTCCCCATCCATGCCATTGATCGGCATAAAATACCCAGCTAAACAACATGACATTCATCGAAAGGAACGCCGAAAAACCAAGACGGAGAAGAAATAACGAGGCGGCTCCGCTTTCACCTTCTTCACCAACAATCGAATGAGTAAACGAGCAGCCGTAACAACAAAAATGCAGCCGTTTTCCTTCGACATTCTTTTTCACCCCGCCTTTCGCATACGGAATGCCGCATTGGTCACAAATAATGCTGTCGTTTTTTGGTTTGTTATTTTTCATAGATGATGAGCATAATATTGCCCGAATAACTTGCACGACATATACCGGTTAAAATCGTTTCCACAAATAAAAAACTCTGACCGGTATATCGAGTCAGAGTTTGTAATCTATATTGTAAATGTTTAATCCACTACTCCGGCTTCGCCGGTACTACCGGCACAATTCTCGCGAACCACATCCAGCAACATACAACAGCAGCAAAAAAGCCGAGCGTTACACCTGCCTCATATAACCCTAACGGTATCGATACCTCCGTCCATATAGAAGGAACTGCCTCAATGAATCGATTCAACCATAATGCAATCAATATGAAAATTCCGAGCACAAATAATGCGAACGGTGTTTGCTTTATCTTTTTACTGAATAAAAAAACGAGCGGGACAAAATATGCAAGCAGCAAAACTAAAGTGCTGACAATCGCCCACGGTTCTTCGTGGAACCTCACAATAAGATATCCCGTTTCCTTGGGTATATTACCGTACCAGATCGTAAGATACTGTGAAAAAACCAGCCCGCCCGTGAACATACAAAAACCGAGCATAAGCTTTCCGATGTCGTGGAACTGCGCTTTATCGATAAGATCCCCGACCGGCGTCTTCGTACGAATGAAATACCCCGTTATTGCTAAAGCGACAACCGCAGAGTAAAACCCGCTAATGATAAACAACCATCCATACAGCGTGCTATACCAACCGGGATCAAGTGTCATAAGTAGATCGAAACCGACAAATGTGTATAAAACACCGTAGGTTATTAAGATTATCGGCGTTAGAATTTTTAGTTTTTCTGTACTGAGCCGGTATTCTTCTTGATAACCATTCCAGCCGCGCGTGATCCAATCGATAATTTTCGAACTCATTCCCGCGTGGAATGATTCGTCATATTGGCCGTTTTCCTTCAGCAATCCGATTTCCGGTCGTATCGCTGTTCGTACATAATAGACGCTCAATGCAGTAATGACAATAAAATAGAATAAAATTCTAACCGTAAAAAACGTTGAGTTTAACCAGACGGGATTTTTCGGATCTGGATCGTTTACCCAGGGATATATCTGTGATTGAACAATGAGAATAATCAACAACAATAAAAAACCGACCGGTAGAAAAGCAACAAATAACTCACCGATCCTTCGAAAATTATCGCTCCATCCTCCGTTGGTCAACCTGTAAACCGCTGCAAAGATAACGCCGGCTTGTGCAAGTCCTATCCAGAATGCAAAATTAACAAGATATGTCTGATATACACGTTGGGGTTGTACGCCCAAAAAGGCGCCGATTAATATAATTAATCCAGTCGCTGCAAAGATAGAAAACACAAATCGCAGTTTATTCGATATCTTCGGCAACCGGTATCCTGATAATTTTTGAGCGAGGTCTTGTTCTTTCATTCTTGTTGCAAACTCCGGATATGATTAACTATCAACCAGCGTTCTTTGGATTTAACATGTTCATAATACGACGGCATAATACCGACTCCGTCGCGTATCACCCAGTATAAATAGCCGTCCGTTGCATCGGTAAATCTGCCGCCGGTAATATCGGGCGGTGTTTGAAAAACAGGACTAACCGTACCATCTCCCTTACCGCCTGCTCCATGACACACACTGCAATGAATATTGTATAAACGCTTTCCCAATTCGTCGCGGGCGGCAGTACGGTGAAATGGATTTTCCAACCGATTAGCCATAACGGAATCCCGAATCTCCATTACGTATCCGGTAACAGGCACCGTCCCCTCGACCGGATCGCGGGGTGCTTCCTGTGGTTTATACGACGGTTGATCGTGCATATCGGTACGATAGAAATACTCTCCTACCCGTCCGTCATCGTGCCGGCAGCCCGATATTACCATACCGAGAAGAAAGGTTAATATTATAACTAATCTAATGTTGTTCATACATTATCAGCCATTAATCTACAAAATGCTGTCGTGACGGCGTTTCTACGATCTTTTTATGCGTTTGAATCGCGCCGGTTTTTTTCAATAGCGCCTCAACTTCATCAAGTTCATTTTCATCTCCGTAATATTGTATCGCAAAATGATCGCTCGAGAGACGTTCGTCATACGCTTCTTTAATGACAAATTCGGGTAGACGCATATTCAGAAACAGACCGACTACCGTTGCAAGCGCTCCGAATAGTATGGTTAAAATATATGCAATGATACCGTACGGCGGAATCGATAGAAGCGGTTTACCCCCGACAATCAAAGGATAGGATTCGGTGGCATAATATGTTAACGCCCAACCGAGTGAAAATCCGAATAATCCTCCGACCAACGTAAACACACGTACCGGACTCGGTTTCGGATGAAGTTCATGCTCGATATCGTGATGCGGTACGGGTGAAATAACCGTAAATTTTTTCTTCTTCTTTTTCTTTAATTCCCGTATACCGGTAATCAACTCATCAATAGTTGAATAAATATTTAAAATATGTGATCCTTTGTATGTACTCATTTACATTTTCCTCGGCGGTTCCAAGGTTTCCTTTACTTCCCAATTCGATACCACCGGCAATACTTTTGCAAACACCATAAATAAAAAGAAAAATAACGAAAAACTTCCGATGATAATATATATCTCAGTCATCGTTAATTTGTGCGCCCCCCAGGCAAAGGGGTTATATTCATGGCTCAGTGAAGTAACAATAATCACAAATCGTTCAAGCCACATTCCGATCGATACTCCAACCGACACGAAAATCAACCAGAATGTACTGGTGCGGTATTTTTTCCACCAGAACAGCATCGGTAACATAAAATTGAAAACAAAGAGCCCCCAGAAACTCCACCAATAAGATCCGAATGCACGCCAGAGAAATACCTCGCGTTTATAAATATCGCCGCCGTACCACGCAATAAAGAATTCAACTGCATAAGCAAATCCCACCACAAAAGCAGTAAAGATCATAAGCTTTGCCAGACTTGCAAGATGGTGATCGGTTAGATATGCGTGCAGGTTAAACCATTTTCGCATCGGAATGAGGAGTATAAGCACCATTGCAAGTCCCGAATGGATTGCGCCTGCAACAAAGTACGGGGCAAAGATGGTGTCATGCCATCCGGGAACGACGCTCATTGCAAAATCCCATGATACAATACTATGTACGGAGATAACAAGCGGCGTTGCAAGAGCAGCTAAGAACACGTATGCGGCAGTATAATGCCGCCACTGTTGATCGGTGCCCCGCCATCCAAGTGCAAGGAAACCGTATATTTTCTTTCTCAACCCTTTGAATTTATCGCGCAGGATTGCAACATCAGGCATCATGCCGAGCAGAAAGAACGTCGAACTTACGGTGAGATAGGTAAAAACCGCGAACAAATCCCACACAAGAGGAGATTTAAAATTCGGGAACATATCTCCCATTTGCGGAATCGGGAGCATCCAGTAAAACACCCAGGGACGTCCGAGGTGAATAAGCGGAAATAACCCGGCAACACACAAAGCAAACACCGTTACTGCCTCAGCGCTCCGGTAAACCGGGGCTCGCCATCTCACTCTGAATAAAAATAGAATTGCCGAAATGAGCGTACCCGAGTGTGCTATACCGACCCAGAATACGAAGGTTGTAATATAAAGCGCCCAACCTACAGGATTATTTTTACCCGACATACCCATCCCGTACAATATCTGGGTTCCCCATCCATATGCACCGATCATTATGCCGAGAAACAGTATGGTTATTGCAATCCAGTATCCCCTTGTCGGCGGCTTGAGAGTGTTCAACAGATCAGCGTCTGTTTTCGTGTATGATAATTTATATGATGATGGCATTTCGTATCAGGAATAATTACACTGTTTCTTCCACAACGTCTTTCAAATAAACGATAGCCGGTTGTGTATTCAATTCGTTTAAAACACGATACCCACGCGGTCGATTGCGTTCACGCAATTTATTTACTTTGCTTTCGGGGTCCTTCAGATCGCCGAAAACAATTGCATCGGTCGGACACGATTGCTGGCACGCAGTCATCACGTCGCCGTCGCGCATCTCCCGTCCCTCCAACCGGGCTTCCTGTCTCGCCCCGACTATACGCTGCACACAAAACGTACACTTTTCCATAACGCCTTTTGTGCGAACGGTTACATCGGGATTGAGTTGCCAATTGAGCGGAGACGGGAAATCATAATCCCACCAATTAAATCTTCGAACTTTATACGGACAGTTATTAGCGCAATAACGTGTCCCGATACATCGATTATACACCTGCGCGTTTAACCCTTCAGGCGTATGATAAGCTGCAAACACAGGACATACCGGTTCACACGGTGCGTTATCGCAATGTTGACATAACATCGGCAGAAAACGGCCGTTGATTGTACCTTCTCGCGCATCGAAAAAACGCTGGATTTGCAGCCAGGATAACTCGCGACCGCGGCGCACATCCTCTTTTCCTACAACCGGAATGTTATTTTCCGAATAACATGCTGTTACACATGCACTGCAGCCGATGCATTTGTTGAGATCGATCGTCATTCCCCAGCGGTGATCCGGATGCTCGTGTTCCTCGTAGATCTGCGGGTATTCTTCTTTTTCTTTGGTTAAGGAGTTCCGCACCAATTCTTCAACGGTCACTACCTGCAGGAAAGGTCTGTCAAACTGATAATCGCTTCCGGCAACGTTTGCAATTCGCATCCGTTCTTTTTTATTGACAACCGAAACCTCAACGCCCGACCACATTACGCTTCCCGTTTTATCCGACGGACGTGAGGGGATGAGCAACATCGGACTGGCACCGGTATTTCCGGCGTACCGACCGTATTCACTATGTCCCTGCCCCACCGGAATAGCGACGACGCCCGGCTGAACTCCTTCGTAGACATACGCCGGAAGTTCAATAACGCCGTACGAGGAGCGCACCTCTATTTTATGTCCATTCCGAGCACCAAGCCGGTTTGCATCATCAGGATGAATTTCAATCCAACTGTCCCAGGTCATTTGTGTCATCGGATCTGGTATTTCCTGCAGCCATGGCCGGTTGGCGCCGCGTCCGTCGTAATGATTTAACGAAGGATACGTAATCAACTGAAATCCGTTATTTTCTTTTAATTCGCTCTCTTTCAGATCGATGAGAGTTTGTTTCGCAAGTCGGGGATTTAGTTGCACATTTACCGTTCGCGGTTCTGTGAATCGTCCTCCGTTTGCCAGTGAACCGATCCAAAATTCCTCAAAATCGATATTCGGTGCAAACCGGCGGTGGTGCGTGCGCCAATATTCTCTTACATAGTCATAGAAAGATTTTTCATTTTCTCTATCAGCAATTCTTGCAATGAGCGAAAGTAAAATATCGCCGGTCATCTTCGTATTAAATACCGGTCGCATTGCGGGCTGCATTAAGCCGTATACACCGTTGGACGGCTCATAATCGCCCCAACTTTCGAGCGGCGTATGTATCGGTAAAATAAGGTCGGCTTTGGCCGCGGTTTCATCGAGATATGATGAGAATGCGACTTTTAAAGAAACTTTTTCGAGCGCCGCGTTGAAACCGGATGATTCGGGCATCGTGAATGATGGGTTTGTTTCATGTATGAACAATAATGAAATCTCTCCCTGATCCATCGACCTGATAAAGCGGTGCATGTCTGCATAGGTGTTCACTTTATCGAAATGATCGGTTTCTTCAAATGTAACTGTACGTCCGATATTGCCGCAGACAAAATTCAATAAATAAACCGCTGCCGCGGTTAATGCACCGTTACTCCCATCCAGCGTTGGACTCCCCGCAACGGCAATTCCCGGATTTGCCTGTAAAAATCTTCGGGCAAGCGTATCCACTTTTTGGTGCGGAACACCGGTGATTTTTTCTACTTCACGGGGAAAGTAATCCTCAACAATCGTGCGGATGTGATTTGACTGAGCACGCGTTATGAACCTGGATAGATTTTCATGCACAATTACATTTACCATACCGAGTGCTACGGCATATTCACTACCCGGTTTGATCTTAATAAACTCATCGGCATTTGTTGCTGTCATCGATAATCGCGAGCCGACGTACAGAAACGGAGTCATTCGGTTCTCTCGAAGTTCCCGCGTAATGCCGAATTGCCGCGCGTGTTTAACCGGCGACATCCAGGTTTCGAGAAAATCCGAACCGAAAGACATTATATACCGTGCACCGGTAAGATTATATTGAGGAGTCTTATCGACATTAAACACTACGCGTCCGGCATTTCTAACGCTTTCATAACCAAACGGCTCATATTGTATATGCCTTGTTGTACCGACAGTATCTAAAAACTCCCGCAGAAGCCGGTCAAGACTTCCCGTTTGATGCGATTCGATCAAAGCAACGCTGTTTGTTCGTCCTGCTTCCTGCAAAGATTTTACTTCGTCCGTTACCAACTCCTCTGCATCATCCCACGATATTCGCTCCCAGCGTCCTTCCTCATTTTTTTTGAGAGGGTGTTGTATTCGATCCGGGTTGTATAGTCCTTGCAATGCAGCATGACCTCGTGAGCATAATTTACCTTCGCTCACCGGATGCACCGGATTCCCTTCAATCTTTACCGCCCTCCCCTCACGCACGCGAACATGTATCCCGCATCCGGCCGGACATTCCCGGCAAACACTTGCATACCAGACAGCTTTACCGGGTTTGATCTCTTCGTGTGGAATGACATACGGTATAAGATTACGCGGTCGTTGACGTGTACACCCCGGCAACGCAGTCGCAACCGACGCAGCGCCAATCAGTTTTACAAAATCTCGACGTTTAATTTCCATAGTATCAACAAACAATAAACGGCAATTAAAAAAATTATCTATGACAGATCAGGCAGTCTTTACTTGCTTCATATGTATCGTGGCAATCCACACACCAGGTCATACTGTGCAGATGTGGAGTCGGCAGCAGTTCGTCTTTCTGCCCGACATCCCCATGGCATGTTTCACAAGATATACCTTCACTGACGTGCGGATAATGATTAAAATATACGAAATCTGCGACAACGTTAACCCGCTTCCATCTAATCGGTTCGCCGCGTTCCCAGATTTCACGAAGTTTCATAATCTCGGGGTCGGTCGCCGCAACAAGTTGATGACACCCCATACACGTTTGCACCGAGGGAATGCCGGCTACGGGACCGGAACGAACGCCGCTATGGCAATATTCACAGTCAATTTTATAATCGGTAACGTGTATCTTGTGACTGAAGTCAATCGGTTGTCGCGGATGAGTGGGCTGACGTTCACAACCTATAATAATTAAGATTGCAGTTAATCCGGCAACTAAAAGTGTATAGAGGGGATATAATGTTTTCTGAAAATTTTGCGTCATTACTCATTATCCCTTCGCGCTTGAAGTTCTCTCGCAGTCCATCTCTCCCTCCGTTCGTACGTCTCTCTCAGTTCGGCTACCCGTTCGGCTTCGATTTCCGGAGCATCGTTCCCCCAGGATGTTCGTATGTAATTGACCACTGCCGCAGCCTCTCTGTCATTAAGCCGATGTCCAAACGGATCCATCTGTTCGTTATAGGTTTGGCCTAACACTTCAATCGGTCCTTCCAATCCGAATAATACAATAAGCGCCGGTGTCTCTGCATCTTCGGTTACCCAGCGCGAACCAACTAACGGAGGATACCTGCCGGGTGTTCCCATACCGTCCGATCCGTGGCATGGCTGACAGAATCCTGCGTACAGTTGATCACCACGTACTTCACGTTCGATCCGTTCTTCAGCCACGCGCAGCGGCATTTCCACCTCGTGGGCGACAGTACCGAATGTACCGCTAAATTTACCGAGATAAAAGCCCATTACAAACAATACCAACACACTGATTGTCCATACCCACCATGGAGTCGGCTCGAACCCTTCATCCGGTTCCCCTTTCTCGCGCGATACTATCTGGTCATGAATATTATAAACGTCCGCTTCGTTTTCTTCTGTCGGATCGTCGCGGAACGGATCAAGATTTTCTTTTTTCGGGTCTTTTTGATTGTCGGGATTATTATTCTTCTTCATTTTCTATTTGTCGTTGTGGGGCATCGTATGATCTATCTAAACTGAGCAAATATTCGACTAAAGCTTCGGCTTCTTGTGTCGCAACGACTACTTTTCCTTCCGGAGCGCGGTTAACCGGCAGATCGAGCACATATTCATCCGGTCCTGCCGAACGCTTCACCTCGAACAACCAGGGATATGGCGGCATCGTCGAACCTTCAACAACCAAACGTGGGTCGTATAAATGAAGCATATGCCAATCGACGCTGGTCTGCCGGACTCCTATATTCATCAAATCCGGGCCTGTGCGCATGGTGCCAAGCAAATGCGGGCGATCAAAAACATAATCAGCCGGAACGGAAGGACGTCCCCAAAGCCGATCCTGATCGGCGCCGAAACCATCGGGGCGGACTTGCTGACTATGACAATACAGACATCCCTCGCGAATATAAATTTGTCGTCCGAATAATTCATTCGCAGTGTATCGTTCAAGTCCCTCGGGTGGTTTAAGTTCGGATATCATAATATCCGGAATGCCGACAAGAGCCGCCCAACCCAACAGTAATGTGGCAAGAACTCCGAAGAAAAATACAAATGATCTAATGAACATCATACGGCAGATTCCTCCCCGGGTTTTCTAAACCAAGGCGGCGCAAAACGCCGCGGTCCCGCTCTTTTGATCATAAGTGCAAAGTGATAAATAAATATAAGATGACCTATCACCATCAAAGTGCCGCCAAGACTGCGCAAATACAGATACGGGATAGTACCGATAACCGAAGTCATGAAATCTACTTCGGGGTTATTCATATCAAGCCCCTGATACCAGCCGCCGATTGTAAGCGCAACCACATAGATTATCACGCCGATTGCGGTAAGCCAGAAATGCCATTTCACCAGATTCGGAAACGGCCATTCCCACTTTGAAAGCCGCGGCATAATATAATAAATAGCCCCGAACAGAAGCATGGTAGAGAAGGCATACACGCCAAGATGAGCATGACCTACCGTATAATGGGTAAAATGCGTGACCTCATTTACCGACCGCAGCGCCATTGCAGATCCCTGTAGACTTACTGCTGTATAAGCCATCGCTCCGAAAACCGTGAAACGCAAAGTAGGACTGTATTTCAACATATGAAAATGCTTAAACGTCGTCATATGATGGTTGACTGCAACAGCAAGAACGGGGATAATCATCATAACACTTGCGACAATGGAAATCGTGACAAGCCAGGTGGGCAACGGGCCTCCTATAAGGTGATGAATGCCGTTCCAGTTGTAAAACAAAGCAAATGACCAAAATCCGAGTAAGCTCAGGTAGTAACTATAAATCGGTCGTCCGATCACTTTGGGGAGAAAGTAATACGCGATGGCAAGACCTATCGGTGTAACCCAAACGGTAAGAAGATTATGACCGTACCACCAGTTCATTCCCGCTTCGACAACTCCCTGATAATGACCGAAGTTAGCAGTCAAATACAATAACGGAAACCATACAACCGATGCGAGTATATACCATAAACTCACGTAAATATGGTTTACCTTACGGGCAACAAACGTTTTCAAGATCGGAAGTGCAAAAAAGACAAAGCCGACCGCAATAATTGCACCGGCAATCCGGGGAAACTCAAGCCATTCCATACCACGGCTGTACCCGAATATAATAGCAGCGGTGCCGAATGCCACTCCGATATTCCATAAAAACGCGGATATATATAACATCCATCCCCATTTTAATGTTACGCGTGTCAGGCGGGAGGTCATCCATAACAACGTACCCGCGCCGGCAAGCGATATCCAACCATATGCAACGGTATTAAGGTGGGCGGGGCGTACTCTGCCAAATGTTAAAATGGCATATTCACCAAGCCAATCGGGCCAATGCATTTTGTACGACGCGATAAGACCGAATACCGAACCGAGAAAAAGCCAGAAAAGCGAGGTCGCAAAGAATATTGCCGTTTGACTCGTTACCGATTCGTCGATTTTGATACGTAATTCCGTATCGTCCATCATTTCGGACTTATGGAATGCTTTTGCACGTTCTGTGGGATTATTATCCTTTATTTTGCTTTCTGGAGTCATCGAACATTAAATCCTGTGGTTTACCGACCGGTTCATCGTAGTCGAAAATAGTATATGCGCCTTCGTTGAGATCACGAACGGAGAATTGTTTCCGTCGAACAGCCCAATAAAATGCAGCAAGGGCTACCGATGCCGCTATAATTGCAACAAGCACAACAAGAAGTGCTGCTAAGGGAAGATTCATAATTAAATACTACTCAAAACAACGAAGGAATGTTTAAAATATAGAATAAAAAGTTAATAAAAAGCATACATATTTGCAATATTGAATTAAAAATAAATGAGTAAATTCCTTAATATATCAATGCGGAAGCGTCGGATTTCGACTATGTGCACTTCCATTCCCGGATTGCACACGCAGGTCGTCGCCAAAATATACCGTCTGGCTCGGAAAAGCAAAGCTCAACCCGAGTTCTTCAACAATTTTCATTATTCCAATATTTACATCCTGGCGAATATGCATATAATCTTTCCAGGCGGTCACGGTTGTAAAATAATAAACGAATATATCAAGTGACGACGGACCGAACTCGTTAAATGCAACAATCATATATTCTTGATTTACCTGCGGGTGACTCTTAAGTAATTTATATATTCGCTGCGTTAACTCATTCACTTTCTCCGGCGGGCTGTCATATTGGACACCGATTGTCATCCTCACACGACGTTTCGGCATCACCGACCAGTTTTCAATAATTTCCGACGTTAGCATCTTATTCGGAATCACCTGGATCGATTTCGCCCAGGTACGTACGCGTGTCGATCTAAATCCGATACTCTCCACATCGCCGTCAACCTGTTTGAACTGCACCCAATCACCGACCTTAAACGGCTTATCGGTAAACATAACCAGCGTACCGAATATATTTGATACCGTTTCCTGTGCAGCCAGTGCAATGGCAAGGCCGCCTATACCCAACCCGGCAATCAAACTGCTAACCTGATAACCGGCATTTTGTAAAATTAAAATGCCGCCGATTAATATTACGGCGACCTGCATAGTACTTCTCATTATCGGCACGAATTGCGTTGCCAGTGCATCATCGGAGCGAGACATCACATCACGCAATAGCTCGGTCACCGGATTACACAGCCGAAATGCAATCCATACGACGACAACCGCCAGGGTTATCCGCAAAGCTTCGGTTATGAACTGACTAATTGGAAGATCGACAACCGAAGTTGCAATTATGATACCATATAAAATGATGAGTAAATTGACAGGCGGGATAATTGCGCGTACGATTAAATCGTCAAATCGAAATTTCGTTTTTGCGGTGAATGCAAGTATTTTTTTACTGATAAACCGGTCGAATATTTTCCGGACAATCAAAGCAAGCAAAAACACACCAACTGCAATGACATACCGGAATACCGGAATTCCAAATAATTCGTATTGTATGTATTCACTCATAATATTCAAAGATGTATGGTAATAACGGTAATGTATTTGTAGTCATCTCAACAGTTTCGAGAAGACCTGACAGGTTTAACGAACCTGTCAGGTCTCAAAGGGAAAAAATAATTTTGCCGGACATTACTCTGTATGGTACTTAAACGAAACGCGCACTTTTGCTCGATATGCCGTCACTTTCCCATCTTCCACTTTCATATCGAGTTGAGAAATTTCGGCAATCCGGAGATCTCGCAGCGATTTAGAAGCGGTCTCAACGGCAGATTTTGCGGCATCTTCCCATGATGTCTGGCTTGTGCCGATTAACTCGATTATTTTATATACACTATTTGACATGGTATACCTCCTGCAATTGTTGAGCAATTATTGAATTTGCGGGTTGCTGTAAATTACAAAAACAATTGTTGAAATACCACTATCGCCTATTTCCAAGATCGATCGCCGTCAAATAGCCGATGCGCGCGATGTCCTCCATGACACCTGGATTCATCCGGTATATCGTATCACCGGTAGTGTGATACTTTATATGCGGACCGTTCGATACAAAGTACAACACCGGAATTCCCTTTGCATGAAATGCTGCATGATCGCTTCCCCGGACGCCGATATCCCTGATCGGAAAAAACGATTGGACTGTTTGAATATAAGCGTCTTTCTTTTCAACAAGCTCCATTAATTCCGTATGATCGGCGCTAAAGCCGCAAAAAGCGCCGTCGCCTGCACCAACCATATCGAAATTGATCATATGTGTAATCGTCGAAAACTGCGTGGGGAAATTATCGACGATATACCGGGCTCCGATCAATCCCATTTCCTCGCCGCCGAAAAGTACAAACATAACCGGGCGATCCGGTTGTATATTATTCACGGAAAATGCTCGCGCAATTTCGATCACGACGGCGCTTCCGCTCGCATTGTCATCCGCTCCCGGGAACAGTAACCCCATATGTGTACCGCAATGATCAAGATGTGCACCCACCACAACGACCTCGTCCCGGAGAGCGGGATCGCTTCCCTGTATATACCCTGCGACATTATATCCTGTCGCATCGGGATAATGATCGGAATCTACCTGAATGCGCACTTTCGATTTCAGAGAAAATGATATCGGACGCTTGTACTTCAGAAGGTCCGCCCGGAGTTGTGAAGCGGTAAACCCTCTTTCTGCAAGCAATTTATCGGCGGCATTATAGCTTATCTTCACGGGAGTGAAATTTTCTATCCAATCGCCGTTGGGATTTGCAATAGGTTCTTCATAAATATAAATCAAGCCAAGTGCGCCTTTGTCTTTCGCCCGCTGCATCCGCGTACGGTGTTCATCATGTTCCTGATAACGTCTTTCCTGCGGATCCGGTGTCCCGCGAAAACACATCACAAATTTTCCTTCTACGTCAACGCCGAAGTAATCGTCATAGCCGAGATCGGGTGCATGAATGCCCCAGCCGATAAATACCACTTCAGCCGTCCGGTCTGCGGTATCGCTGTATAAAAGCGGAAGAAAACCTGTCTCCGGCTCAAGTTCAACCTCACGATACCCGATCTCCTCACTTTCATCAACCATATACACCGACATCGATGCATCATTGATGATCGCATACTGTACCGGAAACGGCAGCATATAACCGTACTCATCGCTCGCGGGTGTCAGCCCCCACTCCTCAAACAACCCCGCCACCCATTCAGCGGCATCGGTAAATCCTTTGTCGCCTGTATGTCTTCCTTGAAACTCTTCCGATGCAAGATGATCCAACGTCTCATAAATGCTGAATCCACTAATCGCTTCAGCTCCATCCGGCAATTCCTGCGTCGAAACCGGTGATAAAATAAAAACGAACACGAAAAGTGTTTTAATTATTTTATACATAATACTCTCCATTTATATTTTACAATACTATTTCATTCTATCCATCCTTCATTCATTCTTCACGCTCATTTAATCCAATGCTTCCGTAACTTCCTCTTCGCCGTTCACCTTGTAGCGTTTGATTTTCTGCGTGGTTGTCTTCTCAAATTCTTTATCGCGGACGTAGAATTTTTTAATCCGTTTGTAAGATGACAACTGTTTGTTGGCGTCTTCGACCTCCTCTGAGATCAAATCGTGCATCATTTCTTTCGTGATCTTTACATTTTTCTTTTCTGCATATTGAATCATTGCTTCTCCGTCAACCACGATCTTCGCCGCAATGATTTCTTTTTGCTTGACATCATCTTCGCCGTACACAAGCGACTCCAGAATGAACGGACTCCGGTTGAGTATATCCTCTATCTCTTCAGGAAATACATTTTTACCATTGCTTGCAATGATTACGTTCTTCTTTCTCCCGCAGATATGAAGGAAACCATCCTCATCGAAAAATCCGAGATCACCCGTTTTAAACCATCCGTCTTCCATCACCTGATTTGTGAGTT
>PWTU01000146.1 GCA_003562775.1 Ignavibacteriales bacterium | reverse complement strand
TGGGTCAAGAGGTTAAAACACTGGTTAATGAAGTACAGAATCCCGGTACACATCAGGTGACGTTCGATGCTGCACAATTGTCGAGCGGGGTGTATCTCTATCGTTTGACGGCGGGAGATTATACAAATGTTAAGAAAATGTTGTTTGTCAAATAATTTACCTGATGAATTAAAAGTATAAGATGTTCCAAACTGTCACCGGCCGGAGTTCATTGGCAAATCCATGACCTGCTTATTGTCTCCTACCGGTGACAGTTCGATGTGATGAACCGGGATAACATTCCAATTTACCCCGACTCCTTTTTATCCATCGTTGCTCATTAAATATAGTACCGGCCAAATTGTTTATCTGCATTCAATTCTCATATATATTCATAGAAGAATAAATATCATGAAACGAAGCGAATTTATTAAGGTGTTGGGTCTCGGCGCAGTCGGTCTGATGGCGAATGGAGTATTTTTACGGCATGGTCTGGCTTATGATAATGACCAAATAAGAAAAATAAAAAATTGGGCATGGATCACAACCGATCTGGAGATTTCAGACGACGATTGGCTGAGAAAATTTTCCGTGATGCGTAATGCCGGTATCGATGCGGTTCTGCCTGAAATTTTTAACAGCCGTGAAGCGTATTATGCCAGTCAGCATTTACCTGTCGGCGGCGAGTGGCTTGAAAGAATTCTTACATTAGCGAAAAAAGAAGGCCTCGAAGCGCACGCATGGATGTGGAGCATGCCGTGCAATATACCGGAAATTTACGAAAAGTACCCGGAGTGGTATATTGTCAACGGAAATGGCGAGTCTTCTGTGGTAAAACCGGCTTACGTTGATTATTACAAATTTTTATGTCCCTCCCGGGAAGAAGTAAAGGAATTCATTGAAAAAAGAGTAAAGGAACTCGCGAACTATGATGAACTGGATGGAATTCACCTGGACTATATCCGTCTTCCCGATGTCATTATCGCCGAAGCGTTGCAGCCCAGATATAACGTTGTACAGGATCGCGAGTATCCTGAGTTCGATTATTGTTACTGTGAGGTGTGCCGGTCGAAATTCAAAGAGCAAACCGGTATAGACCCTCTTGAGTTAGAAAATCCCAGCCAGAATGAGGAATGGCGGCAGTTTCGCTACGACAGCGTCACCAGTCTCGTGAACGACAGACTGGTTCCCATTGCGAAGCGGCATGGCAAAAAGATCACAGCGGCGGTTTTTCCGAACTGGGAAGCGGTTCGTCAGCAATGGATGGTTTGGAAACTGGATGCGTTCCTGCCCATGTTGTACCACAATTTTTATTACGGTGATATGGAATGGATTGAAACCCAGACGCAAAAAGGCGTTGCCGCATTGGCCGGTCGTGCCCCCCTTTATACCGGTCTCTTTGTGCCAGAGTTGAATCCGGATGAATTACGTCAGGCCGTTCAGGCATCGCTTAATGCATACGCCGCCGGTGTTTCCCTTTTCCATGCCAACGCGTTGAGTGAAGACCATTGGCGAAATTTGAGTGAAATCATGCGTTTAGCGCCACAAGAATAGCATGGATGATCGCGGTATTCTTTTTCTTTAACAACTCTGTTAATTAATTGACATTATATTTTTTTCTATATAAATTAAGTATAGACTTCAAATCCGAATAGATCTTCCAGTTAAAGTCTGATCCGTCTTCAGCGGAAATAAACGAAGCCACGTACCTGAACAGAAAACCACGAGATAACATTAATATGATTAATTCTCGATTTAGAAAAGTTGGTTTTCGATATTACTCCTCAATCAATGAAAAATCATTTTCTGAAGATCAGTGGGTTGATTTAATACGATCCGGTGATACTGCAACTTTTGAATTAATGTTCCGATCTTATTATCCCCGTCTTTGTCAATTTGCTTACCGTTCTATCAGATCCATTGAAGTGGCGGAAGATTTAGTACAAAGTGTGTTTCTAAATATATGGAAAAATCGAAGGAATTGGAGTCCTCGATGCACACCGTGTATGTACTTATACAAAGCAACAAGAAATCAGATGATTAACTATTTGAAGCATAAAAATGTCGAAAATATCTCTGAATTTGTTGATGTGTCCTCAATCCATACAGAGGAACAGACACCGGAAGATAAATTTAATGAAAAAGAATGTTCTCATGCAATAAACGATTCGATCACTCGATTACCGGAACGATGCCGACTTATTTTTTTATTGAAAAAGGAAGACGGTCTAACATATAATGAAATTTCTGAAATTCTTGGAATTTCCGTGAAAACTGTTGAGACTCAGATGGGAAGAGCATTACGATTTTTGAGGGAAAATCTCACCGAATATATATAGTTACACTGTATAGTAATATTTATCCCGATCCTCTTCTATTTGTAAATATTACAAGCCGAAATTAATTTTTTCATTCCTGTCAGGGTAACCTGCTCTTTAGCTGTTATATATATTAAGCAGGTAGATATTTAAGATAAAAAAAATCTCATCTCTTCAAGAATACAAATGAGTTCAAGGATATTATAAAAACCATTGAGAGGAGTATAAGAACTATTGGAAGAGAAATTATTGCGCTATATTGCAAATGAATCCCCACCTGAAGAAAGAAAACAAGTCGAAAAGTGGATTGAGGAAAATAAGGATGTGAGAAAATTATATTTATACCTGGAAACTAATTGGAAGCATTCCTCTGAAAAAAAAGTTGATTGGGATATTGAGAATGCATGGAAACGAATATCCCATAGTGCCGGAATAGAGAAATCTCTTCCTATCAATGAAAACACATCAAACCGGGGATCTCGATACGAACAGTGGAGAGGTTACCGTCAGCGAAAATCAGGATTTACCGGTCCGGCGCGAGTGGCAGCCGTAGTATTATTTATGATACTGATACCATTATTGATCTTATGGAAATCAGGGGAAACCGGTGAAGACGAAGTCGCACTCAGGGAAGTGATAACGACTAAAGGGCAATTTACCAGAATACTGCTGTCTGATGGGTCGAGCGTACTGTTGAATGCTGAAAGTGTGGTAAAATTTCCGGAGCGGTTTACGGGCGATACTCGTGAAATGTGGTTGGAGGGTGAAGCCTATTTTGAAGTCAACGATGAAGCGGAACGTTCCTTCCGTGTGCATGCGTATGGTGCATTGATTGAAGTGTTGGGTACATCGTTTAATATTAATACCCGATTATTGGAGAATGGCGGTGTAAATGTGGTTGTATCCGAAGGTGTAGTTTCATTAAGAAGTGGAGTGGAGTCGAATGAACAGGCAGTAATAATAAAGAAAGGGATGATGAGTAGCTGGAACGAGAAAACAGGAGTGAGTACACCCGTGAAGATCGATCTTCAACGAACGCTTGCCTGGGTCAGAGGAGAGTTAATGTTTGATAGTACACCTTTAACGGAAGTAATAACACAACTTGAACGGCGCTATAATATCATTATTAAAGTTGAGGATGAATCCATACTGCATCGTCGTCTTACTGCAAATTACAATGTTGAACCGATTGACGAAATAATAAAAAATGTCGCATTATCGGTAGGTATTAACTATCGAAAAGAGAATGACAAAATCTATTTATTAAGATAACCAGGCCAATTATTCGGCAGGAGAGGTATATATGAAGATAATCACATCATCATTATTTGTATTTGTCTTGATCGGTATTATACTTCACTTGTCTTATTTTCAAGAAATTGCAAGTGCTCAAACATCTCAGCTTGTAGAGAACAAGAATAATTCAAGTATTCATCACATTCAACCTGTTTTAACGACATTTAATAAGTTTGACAAATTAATATCGATCGAGTTCGAAAATGTCAAACTTGAATACGCATTGCGCGAAATAGCCAGTAAGGGTGGTATATTATTATCCTACAGTCCGGACATTTTCCCCGCCGAGAAATTAGTAACCGTTCAGGAAGAATATATTACCGTAACGGAAGCTTTCGACATACTGTTAGCTGGGCATAATGTCGGCGTACTTGTGCAAATGCCTAATAGAGCGGTTCTTACAAGCGAAGAACAAATAGATCGGGAAACAGGAAGCATTACGGGAACCGTCACAGATAGATCAACGGGAGAAGTACTTGTCGGTGCTAACGTAGTACTCCAAGGTACAACTCTTGGAAGTGCGGCAAATAATGAAGGTATATATACCATACGCCGCGTACCCGCCGGTGAATACATACTCGTTGCCTCATATCTTGGATATCAAAGAAAGGATGATATCAGGATTACGGTAAGAGGTGGTGAAGCACTGCAGTTGGATGTTCAATTGGAATGGATGGGAGTAATGCTTGATGAGGTGACCATTACCGCGCAGGCACGTGGACAAATAGATGCCATTAATAGACAACTTGCCTCCAGGGGGATAACAAATATCGTTTCAGCCGATCGTATCCGTGAGTTACCAGATGTAAACGCTGCCGAATCGATTGGCCGTCTCCCCGGTGTTTCTATACAACGGACAGGTGGTGAAGCGAACAAAATCACGATTCGTGGACTGTCTCCGAAATACAATGTGATAACCGTAAACGGCGTACGTATACCCGCCACAGGAGGAGATGACCGCAGTGTAGACCTCTCACTCATCTCTTCCAACATGCTGGAAGGAATCGAAATGACAAAGGCGATAACGCCGGATCAGGATGCCGACGTTCTCGGCGGTACTGTGGATTTACGACTGAGAGAAGCCCCGGCACAACCTCAAGTCAACATCTCAATGCAGGGAGGGTATAATCGCATTCAGGACTATTACGGAAACTACAATGTCACAGGTAGTTTAAGCAACAGATTTTTAAACAATCGTCTCGGTATCATTGCAAACTTCAATCTCGACGATTATGACCGCAGTGCAGATAAGTTTTCAGCCGACTACCGGGAAAGAAGAGATCTCCAGACCGGTGAAACAGAGATTGTGATCCAATCCCTCAATTTGAGAGAAGAGAACGTGACCCGTGGGCGGAGCGGTGCAAGTGCCTTTTTAGATTACCGTTTATCCAACGGCAAGATCACCGCTAATTCGTTCTATAATCGTCTTTCATGGGATGGGGTGCATAATGTAAACCGATACCAGATCAGCGACGCACGTCACCATTATGACCTTGAAACACGAAGCGGCAGCACATCAATTTTCACAGGGACAATCGGATTAGAGCAGGATTTCGGTTCGGTTCAATATGATGTCAGTGCGGCGAGAACGGCTTCGCGTACCGACAGACCCGACGAACGTGTGTGGATTTTCAGGGAGACCGGGGCTGCAATGGATGATGATTTTCCGGGGTTATCACCTGAAACACATCCAACAGAGATAATGCAATACAGAACCCCAAATCCAGATCACACCTGGTTGATGGGGATACGCAGCCGCTATATTACACTTGAGGAAAATCAGACTATTACACAGTTTAATATAGAGATGCCATTTCGCTTAAGCAACCAGATAAACGGTTTCTTAAAGACAGGTGGAAAATTCAGGTGGTTAGACAGATTTAACAACGAAGAATTATACGGTCGGGAAGGACTCGCTGACGGCAACGTGGGCGGACCTAATACTCAACTTGCTCTTGTCGACCAGATGTTTCCCGAGTGGAACATTGAAGAGCTTACTGCTACGTGGGGCGGTCTTCCCATAACAGGCTTTTTAAAAGATTATAATCGTACCAATTTCCTGAACGGACAATACCCGCTCGGGTTCGTCATCGATTTACATATGATGAACCAACTGGCGGATTTTTTCAGCAGCTTCCCTCCTGAATCCGGAGGTATGTGGCAACAATATGGTGTCGGATCATTCGGGCGTGATTATAAAGGAGTCGAAAACTATCAAGCTGCCTATGTAATGAGTGATTTTAATATCGGTAGATACCTAAAATTGATATCCGGCATACGTTGGGAAAGAGACTATTCTGAATATGAGGGCCAGCGTTACAGAGATATGTCAAGATACCCAGTTGAATGGGAGCCTGCGGGCTATATCGAGTTATCCAACACTCGTGAGAATGAGTTCTGGCTTCCGATGGTGCACCTAATAGGTCAGCCCAAAGAGTGGTTGCAAGTCCGTCTTGCGAGAACCGAAACGTTAACGCGACCCGACTACATCCATTATGCACCAATAACACGGGTTAATTACTATCATACATATATCAACGCAGCAAACGCCTTACTCAAACCGTCTCATTCGACAAATTACGATGCCGTAATATCCATCTACCAGAAGCACATAGGGCTGTTCAGCGTTGCTGGTTTTACTAAAGAAATCAAAGACCTTATCTTTCCGACCGAGTACTTCTTAATTAGGGATGAACTCGCTGTCGGAGGAGAGGGAATCCACCCACTTCCGGGCATGAATATTCCGTATGAATGGTATGCTGGATCGGTGCCTACAGTTTTTTCATATATCAACAATCCCTATCCGGCTACGTATGAAGGATTTGAAATAGACTGGCAGACTAACTTCTGGTATTTGCCGCCGCCTTTTCAGGGGTTGGTCATGAACATAAATTACACCCGAATTTGGTCGGAAATGGAAAAACGATTATTTCTTATGGAGAGGGTTCAGGTAAGACCTCCGAATGTTTACGCTTGGGATCTTAAAGTCTACTCAAGGAAGACACGAATGCCGGATCAGCCTTCGAGTATTCTCAATACTACAATTGGTTATGATTATAAAGGTTTTTCTTTACGTCTCTCCTATCTGTATCAGACTGATGTAGTTACCTTTGTTCATCGAGAATCCGTACTGGATCACTTTTCGGGTGATTATGCGCGATGGGACCTGACTCTTCAGCAGAGAGTTGGCCGCGGCTTTCAGGTTTACGCCAACTTTAATAATTTAAACAACAGGCCTGACAAGAGCTTCAGAGGAGATGCATTTTTCCATCCGACATATACTGAGTATTATGGTTTTACCATGGATTTGGGTTTTCGATACGGTTTTTAAATAACTTTAACAATTGTTTTTAAATCAATGAGCGAAGCGAATTAATATTAAGCGATGTAATCAAATGGAAAGAATGCTCTTTCTATAATCAACAACACCATATATAAAAATAGGAGAATTTATTATGACACACTTTTACAAGTCAAATTGCCAATTTATGGTGGTGGTTTTCTTTTTGTGCGCTATGATAGTATCTGTTCAAGTAAGCGCCCAGGAAGGTGACACCCTCGACGTCCCATGGTGGGATGGGGAAGATATTATAATAAATTCGCTTGCAGCCACCATTGAAGCAGACACACCACGAGTTGATGGGCGAGTATACAGGTTGGAATGGGGAGGTTTCTATATAAATACCGAAAGAATTGAAGCAAACTTTCCTCTACGCATAGTAGGGGATCTGGATGGTGAATCTTTGTTCTTCGATCAACCCCCTATCATCCAGACGTGGCGGAGAGAAGATGGTTCCGTTGAAGATAAGATAATGATGATTTTCTCAGATCTGGAACTCAGAAATCTCTATATTCTTGGTAACGATGATACGGGTGACCAGGGGGCTTACCAGCCGATACAGATAGATGGAAGCAACGCACGACAAGTGTTCGATAACGTCATATTTGAGCGTAGCAACTTTGCAATTCCTGCCTGGGAAGGCGGTGCTCACAATACGATAATCTTCACAAACTGTGTCTTCCGCAACAAAATACCTTCTCCCGTCGCCTCACAGTGGTGGGGCCGTGCCATAAATACATGGGCAGATCAGGATACGATCATCGTTGAGAATAATACATTCTTCAATGTCCATTATAACGTACTACAGATTTCCGATGGAGCTTCGGCATATGTTCGGTTTAATCACAACACCTTGATAAACGTCGGTCGACAAGTAATTGAAGAAATCTGGTGGCGTGATGGATTTGTTACAAACAACTTGCTTATTAACCCAAGGTGGCATGGTGAATTAAGATCGCTTGTAGAGGAATGGCAGGTAGATGAACCAAGAATGACTCATTTAGGAATATTTACGATCGGTGATTTGCCGGCGAGATACGGACCCGAATTTGGTAGAAGGATAGTTTTTGCAAATAATGCAGCATGGCTGGATCCTAAGTTTGAGGAATTCTATGAAGCAGATGATATAGTCGGGTCGTGGTATTTCACGCGTCCAGCGCAGGAAGACTTTTTAGATGTATATCCTGATATGGTAGCAGTAGATACCTTATGGCTCGACCAAAGACCAAACTTTACTAATTATCCGGTTGATGAAGCATTTGTCGAGAGAATGTGGACGGCAATGCAGGTAAACCGTATCGATGGTCAGGATGGTGTGCCGTATTTCTGGGGTATACCCGAAGAAGATCCCCATGTAAATATAGTGTGGCCTCTGCCCGAGGATTTTTCCTATACCGATGCTGCTTTATTAACAGCAGGTACCGACGGTCTCCCGCTCGGTGACCTTAATTGGTTCCCCGATGCGAAGGCGGATTTCGAAGCAAACAAGGAGCAATATATTGAAGATATTCATGAAATGGTAAGTCCGCCTGTAGAACATATAGCTATCCACAGCGATTACGGTTTTCGAGGTACCCTCGGAGGGGATGCGAAAGAGGAGATTGTTGAAGGAGAACAGATAAACGATGATCCGGTGTACTATGCTTATATGGAAGGCGATGGTCTGATTCGGTGGGATTTTGAGTTGGAAGAAGAGAAGCAATACGACTTGAATTTTTGGGTACATATGTTGGGTGGAGAAAGCAGAGGGAATTTTCTCAGAGTCAACGGTGTATCGATTATGGATGATTTGGGCTGGGGATCTTTCGTATGGCATCAGGATAGATGGCCAAATAATGAGTGGACGTGGACATTGGTGACGGAGGATATTTTGCATGATGACAGTAAAGGTGCATTAACATTACCTGCAGGAGAGAATACGGTTGAGTTAGATTTTAGTTGGGGGTGGATGAATTACGCTGCCCTTCAGGTACTCCCGGCAGGAAGCAGTGACCCCGTTGTTGAGTTAATGATCACCGAGGCCACAGTTCTTGAGGATTTAAGTCTGGTTGCCGTGGGTGCACCGTATACCCCCAATTATTTCAAGTTTGTTGATTTGGGTGTGGATGGAAGTATAAGCTGGAATATAACTACACCGGACCTTGGAATATATATGTTCGCATTTGAATACCAGAACACCGGAGTTCCTGTAGAGGGAGAAATAACACTGGACGGAATTACTATTCCTGTTTATTTTGATAGTGATGAGGAGGGAGGTCGGCTCGTAACATTTACTGATTTAGTTGAATTGAGTGGCGCTCCCTACAATGTTACTTTGAGCGGAAGTCAAGTCAAAATAGACGCTGTTCATATTTATCAAGAAATGGTAGTCTCAGTGCGAACAAGTGACCAACTGCCGGATGGTTATGCCCTTGAACAAAATTTTCCGAACCCATTTAATCCTTCAACGACCATTCAGTATAATATTCCACAAACCGAAAAGGTTGTGCTGAAGATCTACAATATACTGGGTCAGGAAGTTAAAACTCTTGTGAATGAAGAACAAATGCCCGGTACGTATCAGGCAATATTTGATGCCTCGCATCTTGCAAGCGGTGTGTACTTCTATCGTCTGACGGCCGGTGATTATACAGAAGTCAAGAAAATGATGTTTATTAAATAGGGACATAGTATACTAACTTACATAGGGTCTTTTTATTATTACTGTAGGGGGGAGGAAACATTTCCTCCCTCCTATTTTTTTAATCAATGACCCCGACGTTTTTTGTCGGGGGAATTAATCTCATCGCCAATGATATCACCGGAATGTCTCCTGTAATGTTGGAGATGCACATGAGATTATTATGAAACGATATAAACAAAGACTATTTTTTATTTTGGCATCTGCATTCATCCTATGCGGATTCGCGCTCGCACAGTTAGATTCGGAAAACCGGAACGGTTCAAATGCCGGGAAGTTCGATTTAATTAAAACGGAATATACATTACAATTTGATGATCCGATCGAGCGAGATCCGCCTGCAAACGTACACGGCCAACTATATGTTTGCGGCACGTTCCTGTGCGATCAAAACAATGAACCTGTTCAGCTCAGAGGCATGAGTACGCACGGTTTGCAGTGGTACGGATGGAGTAACTGCGTCACCGATGCATCGCTTGATGCGCTGTATTACGACTGGGGTGCGGATATCTTGCGTATTTCACTTTATGTGCAGGAGGGGGGCTATGAAACGGACCCGGAAGGATTTACAGCGCAGGTCAATACAATCATTGAAGAAGTTACCGAAAGAGGGATGTACGCACTGGTCGATTGGCATCAGCTATCGCCCGGTGATCCGATGTACAATCTTGAAAGAGCGAAAACGTTTTTCACAGATATCGCCAGTGAACATCATGAGAAAACGAATATCATATATGAAATTGCAAACGAACCGAACAATGTCAGTTGGGAACGGATAGTGGAGTATGCAGATTCGATCATTCCGGTAATCCGGCAGTACGATGAGGATGCGGTGATCCTGGTTGGTACCCCGGGGTGGTCGTCGCTGGGTATATCGCAGGGTAACGGTCCGCAGGAGATTTACAATAATCCTGTTACGATAGATGACAACATTATGTATACATTCCATTTCTATGCGGCATCTCACGGTCAGGTCTATCGAGACGCACTTGAATGGGCTGCTGAAAGACTTCCCATTTTTGTGAGCGAGTTTGGTACCCAGACCTACACCGGCGACGGAGGGAACAACTTCGTAAGCACACAGGCGTATTTTGATATTATGGACGAGCATAAAATAAGCTGGACGAACTGGAATTATTCACACGATTGGCGGTCGGGTGCAGTGTGGAAAGTAGGAACATGCCCGGGCGGACCGTGGACTGAGAACAATCTAAAGGAAGCCGGTCTGTGGATTCGGGAAAAGATCAGGGAACGATTTGTAACATCGGTAGATACACCTGACGAGTTGCCGGAAACGTATACTCTGGCGCAAAATTTCCCGAATCCTTTCAATCCTTCTACGACTATTCAGTACACTATTCCACAAACCGGAAAGGTTATGCTGAGGATCTACAACGTATTGGGACAAGTTACTCAAATACTGGTGAATGAAGTACAAACACCCGGAACCTATTGGGAAGAATTTGATGCATCGCTTCTTGCAAGCGGTGTATACTTTTATCGTCTGACATCCGGTGATTATACGGAAGTTAGGAAAATGCTGTTTATGAAATGAGGAGTGCGAAATAATGGAATGATACTTACAAAGAATCAATCTTGAGTCCGCTTTAAAAAGCTTGTTTCATTATTTACAGCCACAGATTTCACGGATTCTTGATTAAAATAATAATAACATATAGAAATAATCTGTGTCAGGACATTATATCGTACCGGAGTTTATATCGTGTGATTGCCGGCGAACTGGGTGGTGAATATATGACCGTCAACACGGAATTGTGGAAACTGATCGATTCTGTCGGTACAGATGGCGAGTAAAAAGGAAAATTAAGGACACACATCTATGATAGAAAGATTTAAAAAAGAATATGTACAAGATATTATCAACATTTGTTATAGAACAGGTTTTTATGGAGAAGATCTTACAAAGCAAAAAGTATTCAAGGATAAAAAACTCTTTGCTATGAGATTTGTACTTCACTATACCCGATTCCAACCGGAATTCTGTTTTGTGTATAAAGAAAACGGTAAAGTTGCCGGCTATGTAGTCGGTACCGATAATACCAAAGAACAGGAAGCCGATTTTACAAAGTCTATGTATCCGAGAATAATTATGAGAATGTATTTGTTTACATGGTGGTATTCTTACACTTCTTTCAGGCATATCAAAAGTTTTCTAAGACCGGAAAGTGAATCGGTGTTGGATAATTCGTCGATTGAGAAATATCCGGCCCACCTACACATGAATGTGTTACCGGGATTTCAGTCGCGGGGTATCGGACAGCAACTTTTAGATGCTTTTGTCTCGACGATGCGGGATAATGATGTTGCGGGAATCCACCTGGGCACCAGCTCCGAGAATAAAAAAGCTGTTCCATTTTATGAGAAGAACAAATTCGTTTTGTTAAAACAACTCGATAGCGATATGTGGGGGACTGGTACCCGCTTGAAATCGTTAATTTATGGATTAAGACTAAAATAGTAAAATTACAATGATAAAGGAACAATTCATGAAACTAAATCGGAAATTACTTCTTGTGACTTTCGTACCGTTATTCATATCAATCATAGGAATAATAAATTTGCAGGCACAGTCATCAAGTGATGGAATGGCTGCAATACAACAAAATAAAACAGGAGATAAAGAATTACTTGATAAATATGCTGCGAAAGATATGAGCTGTCTTATTTCAATGTGGAATCATCGCAGAGATCTGGTGGATACCGGTGATGTAGCGAGGCTTGTCTCTGAACTTGGCGTCAACCATATCTGGTCGAACGATGAACCGTATCACGGTCAGGAATGGGAAGAAACTCATATCTACAAGCTTCTTCAAATTCCGGGAGTTGAATATGTTCAGGCGAAAGTAAACCGGGCTGCGTGGGGCTGGACCCACGGGATGTCGCTGAATCATGCCCGCTCGATTGCATCGCTTTCGCTGGATCACGAGGGTATATCCGGTATGTACCTCAACGATTTCTACGATGAGATTGAAGATGGATACCGTACCGAAGAGCAATGGAGGGAGATTATCGCTGCAGCGAGGGAGATAAATCCTAATCTTAATCTCTGGGTACCCCACTATCCTCACCGCGACCAGGGCAGGCACACATTCGACTTCGACATCGATGCGGTGATTCTCAACCTGTGGGGAAACGATCCCGAACTTATTGCACGCGGTCCGGAACATCTGGCTGCCGGGCTTGAGCACCATCCCGACCGACCTGTGATGGCAGGTCTTTACCTGAGATCCGGAATGGACGGGGGACGCTGGCTCACCGAAGAGGAGTTCCGCTTTCTTTTGGGTCATTATGTCGAAATGTTAAATGCCGGAAAGATAATCGGACTGCGAATGTTTGCGGCATATCAATTCGTGGAACGACCTGAATATGTCGAGTGGGCTAAAGAAATACTTAAGGAGGTTACATGCAGATGAATTGTTCGAATAATATGTTAAAAACTGCTTGTCCGATGTTGCTCGTTATTCCTTTTCTGATTGTGTTTATCTCTTGTACTGTGACCCCTACTACAGACGATGTAATAATTGTTGATGAAGGTCTCCGCATGAAAATAATCGGTTATGTTGCCGGTTGGACAGAGCCGGATATTGAAAACATCGACGCAACAAAATTGACGCACATAAATTATGCATTTGCTAATGTGATAGACAACCGGGCGGTGCTTCAGATGCCGTATGATGCATCCCATTTATCCCGGCTGAACGCTCTGAAGGAACACAACCCGGACCTGAAGATCCTTGTGTCGGTCGGAGGATGGTCATGGTCGGGTAATTTCTCGGATGCAGCTTTGACATCCGAATCACGACTGCAGTTTGCTGAGAGTGTTGCAGACCTGATCCGGGAACATAAACTTGACGGGATTGACCTGGACTGGGAGTATCCGGGACAGATCGGAGCCGGTAACATATACAGACCCGAGGACAAACAGAACTTTACGCTTCTGTTGAAGGAAGTGAGAAAGCAGCTCGATAAGATGAGTGTTGAAGAAGACAGAAAGGGATTGGACAGGTACCAGTTGACAATTGCAACCGGTGCCAACGAAGCATACCAGCAAAATACCGAAATGGATAAAGCACAACAGTATCTCGATTTTGTCAATATTATGACGTACGACTTCCACGGCAGTTGGACACCGACGACGGGGCACCATACTAATCTCTACCCGTCGGGGGATCCTTCCGGGATGTCTTCTGTCATGGGAGTGGAAAACCATCTTGAAGCAGGGGTACCGGTAGAGAAACTGGTTTTGGGTGTTGCATTTTACGCCAGAGGATGGAAAGGTGTGGAAACCGTTAATAACGGTCTCTTCCAGCCATACGAAACCGACATTCCTAATGTCTCCTATTCGGATCTTGCTGCCAATTACATCAACAAGAACGGTTTTATTCGATATTGGGATAACGATGCAAAGGCACCTTACCTATGGAACGAGGCGGAGCGAACTTTCTTTACGTATGATGACGAAGAATCCCTCAAGTATAAGACGGACTACATAAAGGAGCAAAGTCTAACCGGCGCCATGTTTTGGGAACACAGCCACGATGTAACTGAAACTCTTTTAGGCGTGCTGTTTGAAAATCTTCTGGATGATACCCGGATTGACAGAACAGGAAATGAATAACGATATGACAGGTATAATAAATAATAATTTAATAACAAAATAACGAGACGAATATGAACACCTTTAATATCTTACCCATTTTATTGTTGATTGTATTAGTAATGGTTGCATGCGATCGTACCTCGAAAGGTGTGACTGTGAATGATTATATATTACACTGGAAGGTTGGGACTAACTATCTCGAGGACAATCGTTTTAGATCGGATCTTGTGCTGATAAATCAAAGTGATAAAGTGCTCCATAATGACTGGTCGCTATATTTCAATTTTTTAAGGTTGGCGGATACGGAAAGTATATCGCCGGCTCTGAAACTTACGCATATTAACGGTAATTTTTACAAGCTCAGTCCGGGTGAACAATACGAGCCTTTACAACCCGGCGAGGAACTTGAGTTCTCATTTGAGGCGTTCGGTTCGGCTATCAAAGAAATGGATGCACCGGACGGTGCCTATTTTGAATTTTCAGACGGAACAATTGTGCCGGTAAAAATTGTCGTTGGATCGTTTGAGCGTGAAGAACAATTGAACCGCTCCCCGCAAGATGAGGTTCCGGTACCTACTCCGGATATTGTATTCGAGCAAAATTCTACTCTTTCAAAACTTCCTCCGGATGAAGTTGGCAGAATTACTCCTTCGCCTGTAGTATTTACCGATAATGACGGTTCGTTTACTATAACAACCGAAACATCGATTTATTATCAGGAAGGATTAGAAAGTGAAGCCCGCTTCTTGTCGGAATCGCTCGTACCGCTTTTGGATTTTCAGCTGTCGGTAGTAAAAATGAATCCATCAACAGAAAATAATAGCATACAACTATTGTTAGCTGACATAAAGGTAAACGGGGTTAACAAACAATCCGGAGACGAAGCATATAATTTACGGATTTCAGAATCAGGCATTGAAATAAGAGGCAGTGACCCCGCCGGAGTATTCTATGGAATACAAAGTCTTCGCTCACTGATTCCATTGGATGTTTGGCATTCGCCCGCTAACACTATTGCACTTCAGACTGCATCGGTTGAAGATGCTCCGGGATTCCGGTATCGCGGTTTGCATTTGGATGTTTCACGAAACTTCCAGTCCGTAGAAACGGTGAAGCGGTTGCTGGACGCAATGGCGTTCTATAAGCTGAATAAGTTTCATTTCCACCTTACAGATGATGAAGGGTGGCGTCTTGAGATTAAGGCGTTTCCTGAATTGACCGAGGTGGGTGGTCGGAGAGGTCATACACACGATGAACGCGAGTATATGATTCCGTCGTACGGCTCGGGTCCGGATCCCGATCCTGATGCTTCGATGGGAAGCGGTTGGTATACGCAGGAGGAGTATATCGAGATTCTCCGGTATGCGGGAGAACGACACATTGAAGTTATGCCCGAGATAGACGTGCCCGGTCATGCACGGGCAGCACTTATTGGTATGAAAGCACGTTATGATCGACTCATCGCTGAAAACAAAGTCGAAGAGGCCGACCGGTACAGAATCCACGATCCTGAAGATGAATCGGAGTATATGTCAATTCAGCGATGGGATGACAATGTGATCAATGTGTGTCAGGAATCCACATATCGATTTTTAGGTGTGATATTCGATGAAATTATTGAAATGCACCGGGCTGCAGGTGTACCGCTTATCTCGATACATATTGGCGGAGATGAAGTACCGGAAGGGGTTTGGGTTGAATCACCGAAATGCCAGGCTCTGCTTGAGGAATCCGACGAGCTTGATTCGATTGACCAGTTGCAGGTCTGGTTTTTTGGACGGATGAAACAAATGTTGGCAGAACGAGATATCATCATGTCGGGATGGGAAGAGATTGCATTGGTCGGATATTACGGACTTGAGAAGGAACTTAATCCTGACTTTGCAGGCGCTGCCATACCCTATGTCTGGTCGAATATTTGGAGCACCGGCACTGAAGAATATTCCTATAAAATTGCGAACACAGGGTATGAAATTATCATGTGTCATGCGTCCAATTTTTATTTCGATTTTGCTTACAATAAACATCCGGAAGAGGCAGGTTTTTACTGGGCGGGATTTGTTGATACGCCGGATCCGTTTGCATTTATTCCGTTCGATTTATATAAGAGCGGAGTAAAAGATCAAATGGGCCGGTTGATTCCGGAAAGCGCATACGATGATTTCGAAAAATTAACGAATGAAGGGAGAAAAAATATCCTCGGTTTACAGGGGCAGCTCTGGGGTGAAACATTCAGGAGTCCGGAACGGGTGGAATATATGGCTTTGCCAAGGATAATTTCGCTTGCAGAACGAGCATGGGTACCAACGCAAGATTGGATGGATATTGAAAAACGTGCTGATCGGCTTGAAGCTCTTGCAACGGAATGGAATGAATTTGCCAACCGGCTCGGTCAACGTGAACTTCCCCGGCTAGATGTGTTAAACGGAGGTTATAATTACCGTATCCCGCCGCCGGGTGCCGTGATTGAAGAGGGAAAACTGATGGCAAACGTATCCTATCCGGGTTTGGTTATTCGTTATACCACAGATGGTAGTGATCCAATGATGGACTCACCGCGCTATGAGAAACCGGTTGAACTGGAAGGAAATCATACAGTTAAGCTGCGAACATTTGACACGCGCGGGCGCGGGAGTCGTGTCGTTAAATTGAATAAATGATATAAAATGTTATATTAGTAGAAACCATGAAACATAAACATACAGCAGATAAGCCTACCGTTTCAAACGTAGAGGATGCGGCCTTGGCTCGTTCCACATTCGATATTCTCTATAAACCCACTGAAAAAATAAAGACTATCGTTGTCGAACACTTTCCCGCCCTCGGAAAGCTGACGGCGATGCGTTTCATCGAATGGATGCAGCAAAATCCCGGTGGTGTGATCTCTTTGCCCACCGGGAAAACGCCCGAACATTTTATCAATTGGGTTGAACGCATCCTCAACATGTGGAATACCGATGAGATCCGCAGGGAACTTGCGGAGAACGGCATTGATCCAGCAAGACGGCCGGATATGAAAGGTCTGCACTTTGTACAAATCGATGAATTCTATCCGATCCATTCCTCGCAGCATAATAGTTTTTATTACTATGTGAATAAATATTATATTAACGGTTTTGGTCTGGATCCCCATAAAGCGTTGTTAATAAATGCATCAGAGATAGGGTTGCATGAGGGCGATACCCTTGAATCGGTCTGGCCTGATAATGAAGTTGACCTAAGTCTGCGATATCGTTCCGGTAAGAATGACCTTGAGAGAAAACAAAAGGCAACGCTTGAACGCATTGATGAATGGTGCCGGGAGTATGAGGATAAGATACGGGCTCTGGGTGGTATCGGGTTTTTCCTCGGCGGTATCGGTCCCGATGGACATATTGGTTTTAATGTGCGAGGATCCTATCATCACTCGACCACACGTTTAACCGAGACAAATTACGAGACACAGGCTGCGGCTGCTGTCGATCTTGGCGGAATTGAGGTTTCGCGTCGGCGGCTGGTAATCACAATTGGTCTTGAAACCATAACGTTTAATCCCGAGTGCGTTGCGTTGATCATCGCAGCGGGTGAGGCGAAAGCCTCTATCGTGCGGGATGCGATTGAGAGTGATAAACATATCGTGTACCCTGCAACTGCATTGCAGGAGTTGCCAAACGCGCGTTTTTACATTACGCGGGGTGCAGCAAAACTTTTAACCGAACGTCAGTATCATATTATCTCGCATGAAACGGATATAACCGATGAGCAGGTCGAACGTTATCTGATCGATCTTTCGGTTGAGAAACGTAAGAAACTTACCGATTTGACTCGTGAAGATCTTCAAGGTAATCGATTTACCAAAGCGATACTCGATAAACGTCCTGAGAAGTACACCGATTTGGCGAAAAATGTGCGGGATGTAATTATCAAACGAATAGAACGCGGTTCGAATACGATGTTAAATACCCGCTTCCTGCACACCGAACCGCATCATGATGATCTTATGCTTGGGTATTTGCCGTACATTGTGAGAAATGTCAGAAGCGCTACCAATACACACTACTTTGCATGTCTCACCAGCGGTTTTACCGCGGTAACAAACGAATTTATGAAAAATCATCTGTTATCTGTTTTACGTTTCATCGACTCTCCCGAATTCACCGCTATGATGGAAGAGGGGTATTTCGATGAAAAGAACGAGATGGGCAGAAACCGTGATGTGTGGCAGTATCTCGACGGAGTCGCTTCGGATAATGATGTCATGAAATCGGAAGGTAGCGCCCGCCGGATGCTCAGAAATCTGATGAGTATGTTCTATGAAAAAAATTCAAGGAATATAAAAGATCACGTTGCGGAACTGATTCACTACCTGGACACCTCGTATCCGGGCAAGAAAGATCCCGAACACATCCAGAAGCTCAAAGGGATGTGTCGCGAATTCGAAGCGGAATGTATCTGGGGATATTTCGGATGGAACTGCTCAAATGTCATTCACCTCCGACTTGGTTTTTATACCGGCGACATTTTTACCGAAGAACCGACCGTTGAGCGTGACGTCATCCCCATATTCAAACTTCTCGAACATACGAGCCCCGATGTTGTGAGCGTTGCTCTCGATCCCGAGGGAAGCGGGCCTGATACGCACTACAAAGTACTGCAGGCCACTACCGAAGCTCTATCGCATTATGAGAAAAAGACAGGCCGTTCGGATATCAGAATCTGGGGGTACCGCAATGTGTGGTATAGATTCCATCCCTCAGAAGCAAATATATACGTACCTGTATCGCTCAACATGTTCGCGGTCATGCAGAGTGCGTTCATAAATACGTTTATATCTCAGCGGGATGCTTCATTCCCGAGCTATGAACATGATGGACCGTTTTCCGAACTTGCAGAGAAGATACAGGTCGATCAGTATCAAAAAATCAAGATTTGTCTCGGACGGGAATGGTTTTATGAAAATCCGAGCGCTCTTATACGCGGAACCCGAGGATTGGTATTTCTGAAAGAGCTGGAACTGCCGGAGTTTTATCAGAGCAGCAGAAAATTGAAGCAACTGCTGGAAAACCGGTAAATATTTCGATTCGTTGAGATCAACATTTACTTTATGGGAATGAGTCAGGGTATACCGCATTACGCAATAAAGCGATTGCACGGAAAGATACCTGTTGAAAATCACCACTCAATCTTAAAAAAGTTGGGGTCACGATAGTATGATTCTGTCAACTGTTCGAGTTTTGCGAGCTTTTGCTGGGAAAATTCCGTAAAATCCCGTGCAATCCGTACATTCTCCTCAAGCTCACCGGTAGTTGATATGCCAACATTTGCTGTGCTCACCGGAAACGAAAACACGTATCCCAATGCATCTGCCATTGAAGTAATACCATTGTCTTTAAATATCCTGCCTTGCGCAGTGACTTTCATAGCAACGATCCCCATATCCTTTTCTACCGCGGTTCGAAGCAACTCTTTCTGAAATGGTTCGTAATGAATGTCAGCTGCATTGAGTGTCATCAATATCGTATCAAAATCATATTCAGAGATTCCGCGATGCAATACGTCAGGATCACGATGACCGGTTATGCCAATATATCGAACAGCTCCCTCGTCCCGTAGACGTTCTATTGCACGAACGGCTCCATTCCGGCCAAGAGCGCTTGTAATATCGTCTTCAACACGAACACCATGAACTTGATATAAGTCAACGTAATCCGTTTGCAGGCGGTTTAAACTTTCTTCAAATAAGCGCAAGGTGCCATCATATGAACGATCCTGTGTTTTTGTCGCAAGAAACACCTCATCCCGTCGTTCCCTCATCACCACTCCAATGTTGGTCTCACTTCTACCATCTCCATAGGTCGGGGCAGTGTCGATATAATTTACACCGAGATCCAGAGCACGGGTAATGACTTCTACGGCATCTTCTTGTCGTCTCACTTGTGCGGTTCTACTGCCGCTACCGAGACTGAACAAGCTGACATTAAACCCGGTTTTACCGAGTTTACGTTTTGGCATAGTACTACGGGTAACATTTGCAAGCAGTTTCTCAGCATCAGTAAATGTGCCTGCTTGCGATAAAATACCGATTCCTGCTGCAGTAGCGACACCGGTCTTTAAGAATTTTCTACGATCTTGATTATTACCCATGGTTAGTCTCCTACAAAGAGATACTTTATGATAGACGTTTGTATGGTTCGGCAGATATGCAATAATAGGGAAAAAATATAAAATATCAAATTATTATTTTTTTCCCTTTCGTGATAATTACCATCGAGCAATTGTTTTTAAGATATAGAGCGAAGCGAAATAATCACTGGAGCGGTGAAATTATTTAAGAGTATAACCTCAAAGATTCTTAATTTGGCAAACGAAAAACTTTAGTAACCTATTTGACAAACACAAAAAAAACCGGTAAACTTATTTACAACTATTCTTGTCATTCAAAATAGCGAATTATCGCGATGAGTGCGGCTCATCCACATGATGTCGTTGTAACGACTATCGGAGAACAGCTTACCCTTTTATCCGGTTCCGATAGTAATTCTTCAGCTCAGCCCGAACACTAAATTAATATACAGTGTTCGGGTTTTTTATTTTTATAAACCATTGATTTAGTAGATAAGAATGCCGCGTTGCACAAGGGTTGTGAAGCAGTTGGTATTTATAAAGATTAAAAACTGGCGCTGTAATTGAGAAAATGAAAATGATCTATATTCAGAGAAATCGATGGATGAAAAATTGGTCTTATGAAATAACAGAACATTCTATGCCAACATAATGCCAAGTCTCAGGTATTAGATTATCTCATTCTCTCTACGATAATAATGTACTGACCTTCGGTAAACTGCTCACCCCTGAGCATCTAAATGCGATGTGTGATTCACTGTTTTACTCAAATACTCTTGTAGTGTTCGGTAAGATACATGAGACACTGCTTTCATGTCTCATAAAACAATAGATGGCATTTTCCGAACGACCGTCGAGAGAGGTTTTTCGAGGACATATTCCGATGGAACTACCGGTAGTACTCCTTGAGGAGAATACCATGAAGACATTGAAAATAAGCTTTATTTACATTGTGCTGACCATTAGTATCTGTCTCCCCTTCGATGCGTGTTCCGTTGCAGTCAGATTTGTCCGTTGCGACCTATTCACAAGATCATTCCATAAAAAATGGAGTTGGATATGGCCCATGATATTTTCATAAGCTATTCAATAAAAGACAAACCGAGCGCTGATGCAGTTTGTTCGATATTGGAGGCAAACCATCTGCGGTGTTGGATTGCGCCCCGGGATATTAATCCTGGGACTCCCTTTGCGGAAGCCATCATCGACGGCATTAAGGATTCTAAAGTATTTATTTTGATCTTTTCATCACACTCAAATAGGTCTCCTCAAGTGATGCGGGAAGTGGAACGGGCAGTCCACCACGGCCTTCCGATCATACCGCTCCGCATAGAGGATGTTCCTATGTCGAAACAACTCGAGTATTATGTCAGCGATGTCCACTGGCTTGATGCTATAACTCCTCCTTTAGAGAATCATATAAATAAATTATGTAAAGTTGTTCAGTTGATTTTGTCTATGAGCAAGATGGAAGATAAAGATATTAAAGAAATGCTTGTGACTGAAACTGAAAAAACGACGGAATCACAGACGAAAGATAAAAGAGCAGAGCATCGATTGTCTGATGAGGATACCATAGAAAGGAAAATTTCAATATTGGAGAATGGTAAAACTCCGGAAAAACGCATAGCATCAAATGATTCAACCGGAAGATATAGTCTGAAAAAGTATTTTATAGCCGCATTAATCGTAGTGACGATTATCGCTATTGTAATTGTTCATTGGTTGTTCACAGATAAAACGGAATCTATTATTTCTGCCGCCGATTATGTAGAAGCGGGCAATGAGTTTTTGGAGAATATGGATTATGATGAGGCTCTGAACCAATTTGACAAAGCCCTTGCCGAGGATCCGGCAATCTATGAAGCACGAATTGGAATAGCCACCGTTCTGTTCAGACAAGAGAAACTGGAAGAAGCCATAACAGAGTTGCAAAAGGCAATCGATTTAGACGAACAGGATCCCTATGCCTATAAAATCATGGGAGAAATATTTAAGCAAAAAGAAGAATTTGATAAAGCTATGTTTTATTTCCAGAAATATCTCTGGATAGCTCCAGACAGTCCGGATTCCGAAGAAGTTAATCGAATAATAAGAACTATGGAGGAACAGCTTCGACCACCGGTTATTCCGGAAAAACCTGTCACTAAACCTGATGAAATTGAAGTATATGACTATTCTACCAAGGTGCAAACCGCGATTGACGATTTTAACCAAGGTAGGTACAATCAGTGCATAAGGCAAATGGAGGAGATATTGAATGTAGAACCGGATAATATCTACGCGCGGTATTATCTGGCTGAGGCGACAAAGAAAATAGAGATCGAAATTAAAACCAACTATGAATCGGCTCTCGAAGCCTTTGAAAAAGAAAATTATAGAGAATGTATACGCCAATTTGAGAAGGTGTTGCAGTTGGATCCGGAAAATATTCAATCAAAAACATATTTGGATTTAGCTAAAACGAACCTTTATTCGCAACAGATCGGTATGGTCGTCCATCAGTATGTTCGGGCAGTAGAAAATAACATTCTATTGGATTTTTATGAAAAGAAATGTTCTCCCCTGATGTATGAGCAGATAAAGGACGATGTCCAATTGATTTCGCGCCTCTACAGCAATATCCACGCAACGGTATTAGATCACAGTATTAGGTTTATAGAAATGGAGAGAGCGGAGGTCACGATTATTTTTTTAATGACCGGAGTTTCCAATGATGAAGAAAGGCGTCAGGTTATATTTGAAGGAAAACAGGTGTGGAATATGGTAATGGAAGGGGAAGAGTGGAACATTGACGAAATAAAATTCATAGCTACTTAAAATAATATATCAGGAGGAAATATGAAAACGAAATCTGAATATAATCATTTTATATGCATTTTTATTATTGCATTGTTTCTATTACCAACGTTTGTTTATGCAGAGGAACAGGAGATTAGAGTGGTTACTGGGAATGCAAGTATAAGATTAAAGCCGGACACAGAAAGTGAAATAATTGAAACCCCTCCTATCGGCAGTGTATTTGGAGTTGAGAATAAAGTCGGCGAGTGGTATGAAATAAAATTTCGATCCCGGGTTGGTATGATTATCATAGGATATATTCATGAAAAAGATGTTGAAGAAATGAAAATTGAAGAGGAAGTAGCCGAAGAGATAAAACCTGCTCCGGAAAAGATAACGGAAATAAGACCTCCCCCACCCGTTGTAAAGGAAGAGCCAAGAATAACTTCTCAAATTGAATTGGTCATAAGTGGCGGTTATAATTTGGGTTACAGTATAAGCAGGTATCTTTCCTATTCAGACATTTGGAGCGGGGGGAACCTCCAAATGGTTGATGAGCATGGAACCCTCTCTCAGGATGTTAAAAAACCTCTCGGGTTTAGCGGAGCACTTAATTATTTTTTCAGTGATGAGCTGGGGGTTCAGCTTAGGTTGGATTATAATTCCAAAGAGAAAATTTCAGGTGTAAGCGAATACAATTTGTCCTGGTCTTGGACGGACGGTAGTGGACCTTTTACCATGGATAATCAATGGGATGTAACCGGTGATGTCTCAAGCATGGATTTAAGCGGAAACATTATATTCAAGATTCCCACTACCGGAATGATCGCTCCAGTCATAAGCGGAGGTGTTTCTTATTTCATTGGGGAGCTAAAAGTTAATACGCTGGGAGGATATGCACTTTCATGGATAGACGGAGATTATCAATATATTGATTACTGGTGTATTCCTGCAAAAATAGATGCATCCTTTAACGGATTCGGGTTTAATGTTGGAGGAGGAGCAAACCTCCTTTTTACACCAAATGTTGGTATAAATTTTGACGCAAGATATTTCATTAAAAGTGAAATCGTAGAACCCTGGGAGATTGTCACCGGGCAGTATCAAGCGGAGAATTTTGATCATGTATATCTTAATTTAGATCAAAACACGGCTAAAGAAATTCAGGAAGGGGTGCCGTCTTTTAAGCTGAACCCATCATTTTTTAAGTTTTCCGTTGGTTTGGTATTTACATTTTGATCTTCGATTATCCTTTGTATGCTTCATGAAATTGTTTTTCTAACAAATATCCAACCGGAGGAGGAATGAAAAATACCGGAGTAAAGGCGAACTACATAGCCATTGTCACCGGCGATGTGACCATGGACTGGCATGTAGTACGTAGTGAACCCGTTAAAATTGGAAAACAGATTTGGGATCCCGACCAATGGACAACCGCCTGCTGTCAACGCGGCGGAGCGGCATTGCTTGCCGACCTGATCACAGCCGTGATAAAGAAACTGAACCTGAAAAAAGATAATACATATACTCTGCATCAAACCGGCGCCCCCCGGGGACCTGTACACTCCATCGATCCTCATTATCATCACTCGTATGCGTTGTGGACTGAATTCTCTTCAAAAGGTAAGCGAGTATGGCGCGTCCAGGAGTATCTGGGTCTTGACCGTCGCACGATAGACAAAGAAGCCGATTGGCGGCGGGTGGTTGGTGACACGGACAAAGCGAATCTTGTGGTACTCGACGACGCTGATCTCGGCTTCCGCGACACACCCGATCTCTGGCCGCAGGTATTGAAAAAAAAAGGTTGTTCACCATGGATTATTCTCAAGATGGCACGACCGGTGGCGCAGGGTCCTCTCTGGGAACAATTGCTCGCCGCTCATGCCGACAGGATGATTGTTGTTACAACTGTTGACGACCTGCGGCGCTCGGAGGTACAAATAAGCCAGGGCCTTTCGTGGGAGCGAACGGCTCAGGATGTGGCTTGGGAGTTGATTCATAATCCCCGGGTAAACGGAATGTC
>PWTU01000113.1 GCA_003562775.1 Ignavibacteriales bacterium | reverse complement strand
CCGCGAAGTCTTCCGCGATATGCTTTCTGTGAATTTTCTAACCCGAATAACCGTGTCTCAAATTGCGCCCGCTTGTCGGGATACTCGGTAACATAATTCGAATAAATCTCCACCATATTATCGATCAGCATCATAATAAAGGGATACTGTTTATCGCGATTAAATAATAATTGATCGACGGTCAGCAATCGATTTGTGCGGCCGGGGTTACCGGTAACGAAGACTGCATCATCTTCACGTGCTCCGCCATTGCTCCATTGAAAGTAATATTCCGGTTTATAGGGATTCCCCTCTTCATCATAAACACGCAAAAAGGTTACATCAAGATTATACCGTGGATATGTAAAGTTATCGGGATCACCTCCAAAAAATCCAATCGCCGATTCGGGAGCGTATACAAACCGGATATCGTTATAACGTTTATAACCGTATAATGAATATCTGCCGCCGTTATAAAATGTTATAACATTACACTGGAGTTCCGTCTCTTCGGAACAACGCGATTCTATTTCGGTTATTTTTTCCTGACGCAAACGGATGCGTTCCAGATCCGTAGTGCCCTTCTCAAAAGCCGCTATAACCTCGTCGGTTACATCTTCCGTTAGCACCAATTGATCGAGATATAACCCTTCAACCTTTCTTTCATCTTCAATTGTCGCTGCATAGAATCCCGTTTCGAGTAAGTATTCATCCTCGAGTGCAATACGCTCCAATGCTCCAAGCGCACAATGATGGTTCGTCATCACAAGACCGCTACCGGATACAAACGACGCCGAACAATTTGGAAGCCGCAATGATGCAAGTCGTGCATGGAGAAACCAATCGTCGGTTGGGGTAAAACTGTAGGTCTGTTCAAAATAGTCTATCGGCGGAAAATCAAACGTCCACATTCTCCCGGTGTCGAATTGACCCGCAGGAACCGCTTTAATTTCAGGTTCTGCCGGCACCTCATAAATCACCTGAGTAGTAGTTGCACACCCTGTGATGAGCAATGCAAATAGTATAATGATCGTCGGATATGATTTGGGAACTATCGCTTTCATTTCTTTACCTCGGTTGGTTACTGATTAGTAGGTAGTAAAAGATATATATAAATATACTGTGAATAATCGTGAGTTTCAATGTAAACTACAATCGAAACGATACATACACAAAAACAGCCCGGTCTATAAAATTACCTATGGGAATTCTCCGGTACGATTCGTTGAAAATATTTTGCGCCTGTACACTTACTTCCAGTCCCTGTGCAAAATAGAAGCGTTCGAACCGCCTGCTTATTGTCATATCGACAACTATCGTCTTACCGATCCTGCCATCGAATCCTTCTCCTAAATAATCATCATCTTCCGGTTTTACAAAAAATTCAGGCCAATTGGTCTCTCCTATATGCTTCACAGACAGATCGAATATAACATCCAGGGGTAAGATGAACTCAAATGAATTTATATTTTTATATCGTGCAAGTGAAGGTTGTCCAGAATTATCAACATAGCGGTGATCCGAAATTAAACGGAAAAAAGAACCGGTATTGACTTCGAGTTGGAGAGCACCGCCGGGGACAAATCGCGAACCTTCATTAGCATACCTTGCCGCACGAAGAATCTCTCCGGTGTCTGCGGAGCGAAACGAACGGGAAACATATTGAACAATCTGACGCTCGGTCCATCTACCGAATAATTCCGTAGAAATTTTTATGCGGTTTTTTGCACACTCATATCCAATTTTTATCTCCTGAATACGTTCGGTTTGTAAATCCGGATTTCCCCTCATTGTAATTTCATAGGGGTCGGGATAACCCGCTCTTTCCCGGATCGTTTGATATTTTCCATAGCGCTCAAAATATCCCGGGAAATAAGCTCCCGTTCCGAGCGCAGCAAACATCGAAGCGAACTCGCCGGTTTGATAACGAACAAGAAATTCCGCAGATATTTCAGGTGAATACTCAAATTTGGAATCGACGCGAATCCCCGCAGATGAAAAAAGTCGACCGGAGATATACTCGAGTTCAAATCCGCCGCCACGATGAACGGAGGAAACATTTTGACTAAGAAATTCCTGGGTAAGAGGTTTCCTGCCGGATAAATTTTTAACATTGAGTAGTCCGACATTCGCAAAAGCAGCAATGTTCATTCTCTCACTTATTGAAAAATTATATATAGGGTAAACCGTCCATTCGGTCACACGAAGCGAGCCGGGCAAAGTACCGGTAATTTGTTTTGTCCATATAAACGATTCATCTCTCGAAAGGGTAATCGACATCCCGGTCGCGGAATCATTATAAGTAATTCGCCCGGTGCTGCTGATGTTAGTGTAGTGATCAAAAAGGGAAGTGAACGGAGACATTTCCCATCCGAACAGATTTATCCCTGCAGCATAAAAATCAACAGATCGAAACTCATCGATATGATAGACCGCTTCGCCAATTATTTTCACCTGACGATTCTGACGATTAAACAATTCATCATCATATCTATTGATGGTAAAATCATTAACCGATCCCGTCGAAAAATAAAAAAAACCGCCTCCGGAAATCCGGTATGACCAATTATTTTTATGATTTGCAATTGATAAAGCAAATGAAGGACCGACTTTATTTTTATTGATATGTGTTCGCTCCGGACGGGTAAACAGATAAATGAGCGGATCTCCCGTTTCACTCCCGGTAAAAATACGTATGTCTATTTGGGCAGTATCCGGCATAGCACTCCGTTTTATATCAATAGTACCGCCCGTCGAAATACCGGTTTTCAGTGTACCTGTCCTGGCTTTTACCGATAGTGTATCGACGGTTATCAAATCGACGGGTGTTAAATCTATAGAATGCATGCCGAATGGGTAACCATTATACGGTATCCCGTCAATAGTAATTATAGTGCGTGGAGATTCCCAGCTTCCGACTCCGGTAATATTTAAAAGAGGAAGGAAGCGCGAAGCGGACATTTTTTGAAAATGAATAGAATCATAAAATGCATTGCTCGCCCGCTGTTTATTGAGAGACGGCATTACCTGCTTTCTACCGTCGTTGACGTCAGCCGATTGAATGCATGGATTTACTAAAACAGCGACAACTAAAGATAGTATTATATTTCTTGTTATATTCATAACACAAACAGAACATGCGGGTCTAAAAATAAACATAAATACCGTTTAACCAGATCGGAATCTGATCCGGAAAACTGAATATAGAGCTATACCGGGAATAAATATCGAACCGCGGAAAACGATTAAACCGGAAAATCAATCCTGTTTCAGCGTGCAGCGCCACCTCGGACTCAATTAAATTAGAGCCGATATTGTCGGCGGCATCGCCTCTGAATATAAAAGTAAAATTATCACCACCGATCCCAATTAAGCCCGATATCCTGGAGCATATCGGGACTTCGTAATGGATGCTTCCGCTCAGATTCACAAGCCAGACATTCGGTATATTTTTATTCCCCGTATCGCTTTCCGGAGTGTAATAGCTTATTGTTAATGTCCCCATTAGATACACACGCTCCATTATTTCATACCTGCCGATCGGACCGAATGCGGGGCTGTTCTTCCAGTATCTTCCGAAATCACCAAAAGGCATCTGATAGTTTGCAGTAACTCCAAATGATGCGCGGTTCCAATCTATTTCACCTGTGTGAACGGAAAGCGGGAATAGTAATACAAACAAAAAAATTAAGCGGTGCGTCATTGAGTATGTCAATAACTCATTGTTGAGTAATCTGAATATAAGGTACGGGAATTTTTCATTGCGAGCAAGCAACAATTTACAACCATATTCAGAATATAAAAATGCCCATCGCCGCTCACCATCATAACATAACAGAAGGAGGTTTATGTTTTGATGTCAAGTAGAGTATAATGCGACAATGGGCAAAAAGATATACTTACCCCGTTTACTTATTTTAGACGTAAAACAAGCGGAAAAGTTTCAGAGTTCCGATTTTTTTTGACTGATTTTATATATGCCGAATATAAGGATTATTGCGACAAAAATTATACCAAGCACCGGAAGAAATATCGCCAATGCAGATAAAAAAGCAGCGCTCCCAAGCTCCACCGTTGAAACGGCCGGATTCGCCAATCCGCCCGTTGAAGACGTTGAAGCAAGGCGAGTGACCCCCGTAACTGACTGTACCGTAGCCGCCACACCACCTCCTGCAATAATCGCAAGCGACCACGAAAGAAAGGGGTTTAAACCGGTAACGGTTGATGCAGTTAAAACGACACCCGCAACTACCGCAGCGGGGGTTGCAATTGCATCCAATAAATTATCGACAAACGGGATGTAGTATGCGAGTACTTCGAGAAGGGTCGCGACGGAAAATGCAATGAGTGCGGGCGTCGTCCCGATCCACTCAAACCCGGGCGTGAGCGTGAGATGTCCGGTATTGGCGGCAATGCTCATAACCAGCAGCGGCACGAACACTCTGAATCCTGCAGCCGCACTCAAACTGATGCCGATAAAAATGCTGAGTAGTGTTTCCATGACCATACATGTGAATGAAGGATCCTCCAAAGAATTACAACTATTCGAATTTACGAGAGGACGCTGCAATAATCAATACACGTTTCTATTTCCCCATCACACTACGGCTCTCTTCTTCTCTTTCTCAAGAATCTTCTTTACTTCATCTGCATATCCATCCCTTCCGAGCAATCCGTACGTTGCGCGTTTTCCGGCTTCAACGCCAGGTTGATCGAACGCATCGATATTGTACAATAATCCCGCAAATGCAGTTTGTATCTCATACATCATAATAAACTGTCCGACCGTGTATTCACTTATATTCGGAAAAATCACCCTGCAGGAAGGACGCTGTTGCTGCGAGAGTGCATACTCCGTCGCACGCATTTCGGCATCGAATAATTGTGAGAGACGCTTGCCCTGTAGATAGTCGAGCGAAGAATAATCTCCTTTGAACTTCGGCAGCTTGATATCTTTCCGGTATTTTTCCACCGTCAAAAATGTAAATACTTTATCATTCGGACCCTCGGTATAAAGCTGTACCTGTGAATGTTGATCGGTGACACCGAGCGCATTGACCGGTGTTTGACCCACGCTAACCGGTTTACCCTGTAAATCGGTATTTTTCCCGAGACTTTCCGCCCAGAGCTGCCGATACCAATCAGCCCATGAAAATAACTGGCTCGAATAGCTCATCATAACGGAAATATTCTTCCTCAGTTTCATATCCATAAGATAATGAAGCACTGCATTAAGATAAGCGGGATTTTTAAACAAAATCGGTGTATTACATCGCTTCAACATATCCGCAGCACCGCTGAGAAGCAGGTTGATGTTGATGCCGGCAAATCCTGCGGTAAGTAATCCGACGCTTGACAATACCGAAAACCTTCCTCCGACATTCGGCGGGATATCGAATGATTGGATTTTATATTCTTCGGAAATCGCTCGCAGGTCGCCTTTTTCGGGATCGGTTGTGATAACTATATTCCGGGTAAACTTTTTCCCGAGTTTTTTCTTCAGGAGATCTACAAATATAAGAAACTGCGCCGCTGTTTCCGCCGTCGATCCGGACTTTGAAATAACATTGAACAAAGTCTTCTTCGGATTTATTATATCGAGGAAATTAACTATAAGCTCCGGATCGATATTGTCCAGAACGAATACCCGCGGGTATCCGCGCCGTTCCTTGCCGCTCAACAGATTATAATAGGGATGCCTGAGCGAAGAAACGATCGCAATGTTCCCGAGGGCAGATCCCCCTATTCCAAGCACAACAAAATTTTCGAATTTATTATAATTCCCGTCCGTATACTCCTTTATTCGCCTTAACGTTTGCTTATGAAAGGGTAAATTAAAGAAACCTATTCGTTCGGTTTCGCGATCCGCCTTCATTATCCGGTGATATTCTCCGGCGGGTTCCTCGTACTCCTTTACTTCAGCCATCGAAAGACCGTGTTCACCGCCGATAGCATCGGCTAACATATTCGTATAATCAAATGTTATCTGCTTGTTTTTCATAATCCATCCTGTTATATATTTGTATTCGTTTTGTATAGTTTATTGGAGCAACACCATTCGCTTCGTCTCTACAAACTCTCCCGCCGTCATTCTATAAAGATAGACACCGCTGCTTATGCCGGCAGCATTCCATATAACAGAATGCACTCCACTGTCGTAATGCCGGTCGATAATGGTCGCTATTCTTTGCCCGATGAGGTTATACACCTCAATGATTACATTTTCCGGTTGCGGCAGGGAAAAAGATATAACCGTTTCGTGATTGAAAGGGTTGGGAAAATTCTGGTGCAATTGAAATTCGGAAGGTATCGCATCACTTGTTTTGACGGCGGTAACGGAATCGAATGTATAGATACTCCCATTCGCGCTGTATTCAAGAATATATAATTCTCCATTTTCATCGACTCCAAACGACGAGATCAACATATCGGTATCTATTAAATTATAGTTCACCGGATCATTTTCGCCATCGTATTCGAGCGCCCATATGGTCCCGAACATATAATCACCATATATATATTTTCCGTAAAGATCGGGGAACTGCGAACCTCGATAGACGTAACCACCGGTAATCGAGCGCCCGTCGACTCCCCATTCATATTCATATAAAGGCATCTCCAAACCCGTTGTGTCGCAACCGGTCGGCGGGTTAAAACAATGGGATCCTTCGATAATATTCCAACCGTAATTTTTCCCGTTTTCAATGAGATGAATAATTTCCCACCCGCTTTGACCGACATCGCCGCACCAGAGCCACCCGGTTACCGGGTCGAAACTCATTCGCCACGGATTTCGTAGTCCGTATGCAAAAATTTCTTCACGATATCCTTCTGTATTTCCCACAAAAGGATTGTCATCGGGGATTGCATAATTCAGATCGCCGGACGTGTTGTCTACATCGATTCGGAGAATGGCGCCAAGTAAATTCGTTTTGTCCTGAGCGTTATTCTCGGGATCGCCGCTGCCGCCGCCGTCGCCCGATGCTATGTATAAATAACCATCAGGCCCGAATGTAACCTGGCCGCCGTTGTGATTCGTGCGCGGTTGTTCGTATTCGAGTACTATGAACTCACTGTCGGAATCCGCTTCGTTGATATTGTCAGCAGACACTTCGAATCGAGATACTACAGTCCGGAGCGGATTCGGAGTTGTATAATTTACAATAAAATACCCGTTTTCTTGATAATCGGGATGAAATGCAAGCCCGAGCAATCCCCGTTCACCGCCAGACACAACCCGGTCGCTGATATCGAGAAAGATTTCCTTCTCTTCCACTGTACGAGTGTTTTCGAACACATATATTACACCCTCCTGTGTCACAACAAAAATGCGATCGGATCCATCGCCGGCATGCTGCAGATCGACCGGACGGGTAAACGTCAGATTGGGAAATGCATCGATTATTTCGGCCTCAATCGTATTAGAATGGAGAACTCCGTTTAAAATGTACGTAAAGGATAATAATAGAATTGAAAAATACCTGTATCCTTTTTTCATTTAACAACCCCTCGGCATTAATGAACACAACATTTTTACACACTATACAAATAACAACGCAAGAAGTGTATAACAAATTCCTGCCAGAGTGGCAGCAGCAATTGCAAGCGGCAACTGCGTTAACACGTGATCCATCAAATCGGCGCCGGTAGCCAGCGAACTCAGGATAGTCGTATCCGAAATAGGCGAGCACTGATCGCCGAACACCGCACCACCGAGCACCGCACCGAAGCACAGGGTCAGAAAAAACGGATCGGGATTTACCGCATAGGCAAGCGGCATTGCAATCGGAAAAACAACGGCATACGTACCCCATGACGTACCGACTGAAAAAGCAACGCCCATATTTATAACGAGAAATAACAGAGGCAATAGAACAGGGTGAATAAAATGCGCTGTCGTATCGATGATATATGCAGCGGTTCCGAGTGTTCTGGATACTTCACCCAATGAAACCGCAAGCGCAAGTATAAT
>PWTU01000496.1 GCA_003562775.1 Ignavibacteriales bacterium | reverse complement strand
TCGAGGCATGCCGGCGGGATTGCGTCAACACACCGTTACGGGCATCCACCAAAATAACCGCAAGGTCAGCCGTCGAAGCGCCGGTTACCATGTTGCGTGTGTACTGCACGTGTCCGGGTGTATCGGCTATAATAAATTTCCGTTTCGGTGTTGCAAAATAGCGGTATGCAACGTCGATGGTAATGTTTTGCTCCCGCTCGGCGCGGAGTCCGTCGGTTAGCAGAGCAAGGTTGAGTCCGTCCTCGCCGCGTTTTTTGCTGGTACGGGCTATCTCTTCTAACTGATCTTCAAATATCAGCTTGGAGTCATATAGTAATCGACCGATGAGAGTACTCTTTCCGTCGTCGACGGAGCCGGCGGTTGTGAAGCGTAGTAGATCCATAGTAAATTTGTGCTTTTTGAAACAAGAGGTCAGATGTCAGAGATCAGACATCAGTTGTCAGATTTCAAAATTAAATACAATTTTATTTATTTTATTAAGAAGGGTTTTGGATTGATAGAACAGAGATCAGACGTCAGAAGTCAGAAATCAGACTTCAGATTTTTCTCTCTCTTATTTGATTAAAAATGGTTTTGGATTGTTAATCATTGAGCCGAGCATTTTGCCAATTTCTGAGCATAAACCTTTTAACTCCATATACTGATTATCTGTGATATAGCCGCAATCTTTTGCAAAGTCAAGAAGCGAATCGGTTTCGCTGTTTTCTCCGTCGGAATCTGTTAACTTACTTATAAAGTGTGCTTCATAACGACGTTTTGCCCATGCTTCTCTGAGATTAAGACATATAGACCTCGACGCTCTTCTTATTTGACTTGTTAGCGCATATAACTCTTCTTTAGGAAATTTTTTACTTATCTCAAAAATCAGCATTGCTAAAAGATAAGCCTTTTTATAAACATCTAAATCCGTTGCAGAATTAATTCTCATTTATAAATATCTATTATTGACTTCTGACTTCTGACCTCTGACTTCTGACTTCTGACTTCTGACCTCTGATCTCTGCCCTCTGATCTCTGCTTCAAAAATACCCCTGCAACTTCCTATCTTCCATCGCCGCTTCCGAGCGCTTATCGTCGTTCCTATTGCCACGTTCGGTGACGCGTGCGGTTGCTACTTCGGCGATTATGTCGTCTATTGTGTTAGCGGTTGAATCGACTGTTCCGGTACAGGTTGCATCGCCGATTGTCCTGAAGCGGATGGTATTCTCGTATACTTTCTCGTCGGGGAATAGTTCAATGAACCCGGTAAACGCGAGCGTTACACCGTCGCGGTCGAATACTTTTCTTTTATGTGAGAAATATAAAGATGGCAGCTCGATTTCCTCTTTTTTAATATACTGCCATACATCCAGCTCCGTCCAGTTGCTAATCGGGAACACTCTGAAGTGCTCGCCCGGGTTTTTTCTGCCGTTGAAGATGTTCCACAACTCCGGACGCTGGTTTTTCGGGTCCCACTGACCGTAGATATCGCGATGCGAGAAGAAGCGCTCTTTCGCTCTGGCTTTTTCCTCATCCCGCCGTCCGCCGCCGATGGCTGCGTCTATTTTGTGTTCTTTAATGGTATCGAGAAGTGTGACGGTTTGCAGCCAGTTTCGTGTTGCTCCCGGGCCGGTTTCATCGACAACACGTCCTTTATCGATCGATTCCTGTACACTTCCCACGATCAACCGCGCACCGAGTTCCTTCACAAGATTATCCCTGAACTCGATTGTCTCCGGGAAGTTATGTCCTGTATCAATGTGCATCAGCGGGAACGGTAATTTTGCGGGGTAGAAAGCTTTCCGCGCCAGATGCACCATGATTATGGAATCTTTACCGCCGGAGAACAGCATAGCGGGGTTTTCGAACTGGGCAACGGTTTCGCGGAGAACGTAGATTGATTCGTCCTCGAGGGTTTTCAAATGTTTGAAAGATATTGATTTCATTAGAATTACGTGCTGTTTTGTGAACGTTTGATTGATTGAATGATTGGTTGATTGAACAACTGATATTGATGGTTTGAATTATTGAGCTATTGAATAAATGACTGCTTGATAGCGTAATACGTAATAATAGATTGCTTGGTTGCTTGGTTGATTGACTGATTGATCGCTATTGCCGGAGTTTCAATCATCCAAGCATCCAATCATTCAATCATTCTGCTATTTTTTCCGCAAATTTCAAATATATTGACCAGTTAAACGTCGAGTCTCCTACCGTAACCAACGCGGGGTTTTGTAATGATTCTTTATTATAGCGCAGCGGCACACCATCTTCTGTCATTACAACGCCTCCCGCTGCTTCCACGATCGCCTGTGCTGCGGCGGTGTCCCATTCCATCGTGGGGACGTCGCGGTAGTAGAGATCGGCGGCGCCTTCGGCTACGAGGCAGAATTTTAACGAACTGCCCATGCTCATTGTGGTTGCATCAGGCAGTTTTTTAAGCAGGTTTTTTACCTTCTCACCGGCATGATCTCTGCTTGCCACTACCGTTAAACCGTTAGAACTTGCTTTCCGGATGTTAATCGGAACAGAATAATCCGGAGAATCGCCTGTTACTCTATAGGATTGATTATCGTATGCAAAATAGGTTATGTTCTTAACAGGCACGTGGATTATTCCGGTAACGGGTTTATTATTTTCAATAAGTGCAATATTAATTGTAAACTCACCGGATTTTTTAATGAACTCTTTTGTACCGTCGAGCGGATCGACGAGCCAGAATTGTTTCCAGTTTTTTCTCTCTTCATACGGCACCGATGCAGATTCTTCGGACAGGACCGGTACGTCGGGGAAATGCTCTTTCAACCTTTTTATAATTATCTCGTTGGAGGTTTTATCTGCTTTTGTTAAGGGTGAATTGTCCTGTTTGTAATCGATGTCGTTATCGGCAGAACTGTAAATATCCAGTATTGCGTTGCCGGCTTCTTTTGCTATTGAGAATAGTGTTTGGATTGTTGTGTTATTCATTATTGGTATATTGTGCTTGCTCAACGACGCGACTCGGAGAGTCGCGTTACATTGTTTTTGATTGCAGTAGTATTCATTAACATTATCAGCTTATGGGAAACACCTCACCCCCTGTTTCCCCCTCTCCGTTAAGCTAAGGGGGAGAGGCGGTTGAAGGCAGCACCGCCCTTCAATTAAATATTCTTCAGCAAAAATCACTATTCATAAGGTAATAAGGTTTTACTGATTCTTTGTTTTGGTGTTGGTTACTAAGGTAATAAGGTTTTCCAAATCTATTGATCAATTACAATTAGTAGTTGTACTTCCCAAATTTGCGTCATTTTTATTTTACGAGATTGAAGCTTTATCCCGACTTGTCGGGAAAAAATGAGTTATATGTCATGAATTCTTATATTGTGCTTACTCAACGTCGCGACTCGGAGAGTCGCGTTACACTGTTTTTGATTGCAGTAGAATTCATTAACATTATCAGCTTATGGGAAACACCTCACCCCCTGTTTCCCCCTCTCCGCTCAGCGGAGAGGGGGACTAAGGGGGAGAGGCGGTTGAAGGCAGCACCGCCCTTCAATTAAATATAAAATATATCAACAACACCGTCGGAACCCCGATCAGCACCTTCAACGGAATCCCTATTTTCAAATAATCCGTAAACGTATACCTGCCCGGTCCTTTTACCATCAAGTTTGTTTGATAGCCGATCGGCGTTGCGAAGCCTGCCGAGGCGCCGAATACAACCGCGTACGATAACGGCATTACGTCCAGACCGGATTGTAATGCAACGGCAAAACCAATCGGAAACAGTAATGCTGCCGCTGCATTATTTGTTATAATTTCCGTATAAATCGACGTCATGATATACACTGCGGCAATTAGTCCGAGCATACCGAATGCAGCGGAGAAATCGAAAATGTACGAGGCAAATAACTGTGCTACGCCGGCATTTTCGATTGCCGTCGCTATTCCGAAGGCGGATGCTATGGTGAGCAGAATTTTCCATTCTACTTTGTTAAATGCTTCCTGGATATTAATACATTTTGCCAGAATGAGGACAACAGCCGCCGCACCCGTTGCAATTACAATCGGAACTATACCAAGTGTTGCAGCAGCTACCATTCCAAGTGCAACAAATACTGTTAACATCGATTGAAACTTCGGTTTAGAAGGAGCCTGATTACTCATCGAGATGAGATAGAAATCCCTTGAGTGATACCACCGGTTGTGGAAATCTTTATCCGAAAGGATTAACAGTGTATCTCCGACCTCCAGTTTTATATCGCCGATTTTTCTGTCAACCCGGATGCCGTTACGATGGATTGCAAGTATGATGGCATTGTAATGCGCCCGAAAATTGCTTTCACGCACCGTCTTTCCGACAAGGGGCGAGCTCTGGGATATTACCACCTCGAAAGTTTTCTTTTCGTCTGAATCGTAATTTTTTAAATCGAAGTGCAGATCTTTTACAATATCAAGTCCCGGATACTTTTGCAATTCGACTATTGTTTCCGGAACGCCGTTAAAGAATAATCTGTCTCCTTTTTGGATTCTGTCGGTCGGCTGCACCGGCGCCAATACGTTCCCGTTCCGTTCAATCTGGAAAATAAACAAACCCTGTAAATGTCTCAGTCCCGCTTCTTCAACCGTCGATCCGATGTACGGATAATTTTTATTTACCTTTAGCTCAACGACAAACTCGCGGGTATGCTCGCCGAGTTCGACAATTGCTTCTTTACGGTCGGGAAGAAATGTGTGCAGGAAAAACGAGATTACCAGAATACCGAATATAGTTACCGGCACGCCGACGAGAGCAAGCTCGAAAAATGAGAATCCATCGAATCCCCGGCTTATCAACATACCGTGTATAATAAGGTTCGTACTTGTACCGATGAGCGTACACGTTCCGCCGAGAATCGCTGCAAATGAAATTGGTATAAGAAATTTTGATGATGAAAAATTATTCCGCCTGCACCACGCTTTTACCGCCGGTATCAGCATCGCGATTATGGGTGTATTATTGAGAAACGCGGATAAGCCCGCCACCGGAAACAACATTCGATTTAACTTTTTTGGAATATTATTCCCGGAATTTCCGAACATGTTCGATGAGAATTTTTCAATGACACCCGTCGCATGCAACGACGATGCGACGACGTAGAGAAACCCGACCGTCAGCACACCGGGATTCGAAAATCCGGCAAACGCTTCAGTTACCGATACTCCTCCTCCTATTATCAAAAGAAGCAGCGATGAAAAAACGGCAAGCTCGGTTTCCAACAACTCAAACACCAAACATAGCGTCATTAAAAAAAGAACTGCTAATGTGTACCAGAAGAGGAATTCGGGCATATTTTTCAGAGATCAGAGTTCAGAGATCAGAGATCAGAGATCAGACGTCAGAGATCAATAAATCGGTTTACTTAGTATTATTGTGTGGAGTTTGAGTTTCGGATCTATTAAGAGAATAAATAATCAAAGTGATTACAATGCTTGTTTGATTCATTGCTTATAAATATCCCATCGCATCCATCACGACCGTAAATAGTAGTGATAATGCCATGGCGATGAGCGGGGCTATCGCCCACACGGTAAATATTTTCAACAGGGGAGCGGATTTCCAGATATCCGTATATCCGAATTTAACTATTCCGAGACCGATAATTGCGGCGGTGTTCATCTGCACAAGTGAAGCGGGTATACCACGGAAAAGCGACGCCGATAACAGGATCGTTGCAGTAATAACCGATATAAAACTTGCTCCGAGCGGACCGAATTTGACGATCTCTTTTCCGGTAGTCTCCAGTACGCGTCCTCCCAGAAATGAACTACCGATTCCGAATAACGGCGCAAGCATAAACACCACGATGAGCATGATTAAAAGAAAGTTATCGCTATCGACGACAACATCGAGCATATTTCCCGCCATGGCAAGTATAGGTCCTGCCGCATTTGCGACGTTGTTCGATCCTATTGCAAATGCAACATAACAAGAAGTACCGATGACAAAATATTTTAACAAACTATTTTGCTTGATCTTCTTAAATACACCCGGTATTATTCGCTTCATCGGATTATACAAATATTTACCGACAATGTATGCCAGCATGAACGCTATAACGGGTGTAATAAACCATGTCGGTATAATTTCAAAGAACAGCCGTTTTGTTTGTAAAACATTTAGATACAATGCCGGTCCTGCAAGAGCGAATATTGTCGATTGACTTGTCGACTGAGGTACCCGCAACATATTTGCAAAGAATAGTGATAACGCGACAGAACCGAGAACGATTACGGCAAGATTCATAGAAACAGTCTCGGACGGAAGAATATCTCCGCCGACCGTCATAATAACTTTTTTCCCTGCAATAATAGCGCCTGCGAATACAAATAACCCGAAAAGTCCGGGGATGAGATCTTTACTAATAAGATTCGCGCCATAGGATGCAGAAAATGAAGGTGCGGTTCCGCTCCCTCCCATATTGATTGCAAGAAACATCGCGACGAGAAGGGGGATTATGTAAATTGAGATCATTAGTTTTGTGCTTTCCTGTTCCAGGTTTACCTTCGGTGACTGAACAACAGTTCCAGGTTCAAGGTTTTGGGTTACAAGTACGCGATTGATAGTTTGGGTGATTGGTTGATTGAGAAATCGAGTGAATTTATAGCCAATCAATCAAGCAATCAATCAGTCAAGCAGTCAAGCTTTTCTTTACTTTTTTTATTTAGGTTAAAACACCTATATTACAGTGTCATTATTCCCGAGCCGCTCCAGATTATATTTTCCTTTCATCACGGCGTCGCACCATTGCAGATTGTCGAGGTACCACCGGACCGTTTTCCGGATGCCGGTTTCAAACGTTTCTTCCGGTTTCCAGTCGAGCGTGTTTTGTATTTTTGTCGCGTCGATTGCGTATCGTTTGTCGTGTCCGGGCCGGTCTTTTACGAAAGTAATGAGATCTTCATGTTTACCTGCAGCCGGTTCGTGAACAAGCTCATCCAGCACCGCACAGATTTTCCTGACTATCTCGATGTTTGTCATTTCAGCGCTGCCGCCGATGTTGTAGGTTTCTCCGGATTCTCCTTTTTCGAGCACTGTTATAAGACCCCGGACGTGGTCGTCGACATACAGCCAGTCGCGTACGTTGTCGCCCGTGCCATAGACAGGTATTTGTTTCCCCTGTAATGCGTTTAAGATGACGACCGGTATCAGTTTTTCGGGAAACTGATACGGCCCGTAGTTGTTTGAGCAATTGGTGGTTATCACCGGGAGTCCGAATGTATGATGCCACGCCCGCGCGAGATGATCGGCGGATGCTTTGCTTGCCGAGTAGGGAGAATTGGGTTGATACGGTGTGGTCTCTGTAAAGTATCCGGTCTTCCCGAGCGATCCGTATACCTCGTCGGTCGAGACGTGCACCATCCGGAACGTATCTTTTTTTGCCGCGCCGGAAGCACTGAGATAGCTGCGCACCGTTTCGAGTATGGTGTAGGTTCCGATAATATTGGTCTGCAAAAACTCCGCGGGCCCGTCTATCGAGCGGTCGACATGCGATTCCGCGGCAAGATGTATAATAGCATCGGGCTTGTACTCGTTGAATATCCGTTCAAGCTCCCCGGCGTCGGCAATGTCGACTTTCTCGAAGTTATAACGCGGGTTATCAGCTACGGGTTCGACCGATTCAAGGTTGCCTGCATAGGTGAGCTTATCGATGTTCACCACCGTGTGCCCGGTGTTGTCGATTAAATACCGGACGACCGCCGAACCGATAAAGCCCGCCCCGCCGGTGATTATTGTCGTGGGGTTTGGCATTTTCTTCTTAAGAGTATTTCTTGTTATATAAAGGTGTTAGGTGAGAGGTGGGAGGTGAGAGGTGTTAGGTGTTAGGTGTTAGGTGGGAGATATTTAATATCCACTATCACCTGTCACCTGTCACCCGTCCTGCTTCCTTCTAATTTCCGTTTAAGTCCGTACAGCATTTTAATGCATTCACTATATCTATTATCTAAACCAATA
>PWTU01000144.1 GCA_003562775.1 Ignavibacteriales bacterium | reverse complement strand
CATCTGCATTCTTTTCGAGCACTTTAGAGTCTTTAATAACTACGCCTGCTTCATCCCTGAGTTCACCTATGACGAGGTTCGTGGAGAATAATACAGGCGCACGTTCACTATCTTGACTAAATACATCGGCAATAAAAGTGTTATGGTTTGCCGTAACATAAGAACGGTGGAAATTAACGCCTCCCGTGTTTTCAACGACGAGATTATTTTCGAAAACCAACCGGCAATCATTTAAAATCTGTAAAGCTCCGTCAACAGCATCTTCACCTCGCATTGTCGAATTACCCAATATTATATTGTTCCTTACGTGAATGAGAAATTTTTCTTCAGCAGGGACAGGATCCGGAATTGTTACATAATGATACCGTTGTCCTGATAAATATAATCCTCCGCCATTATCATCCGAATAATTACCGATTATCAGGTTCCCGTCTATTACCGGCGAGGACCACAACGCAGCATAGATTCCCCCTCCGTCGTTACTGGAAATAGCTTTGTTGCCAATAATTATATTATTCCGAATGACCGGGTCGGAATGACGGTACACAGAAATTGCCCCTCCGTCGCTGCTGCGTGCGGGATCGATAGTTCCCGTCACATTATCAATAAATATATTATATGCAATTTCAGGCGCCGTTCTGTTGTGGCAGGCAATACCGCCGCCCCGTCCGATTTCCGTGCTGTTCTTAAAAAACAAATTATTTTTCACAATGGGTGAGGCGCCGTTTATTACGGCAATTGCCGCACCATCGTGCGCTATCTCATGCCAGAATACGGGATCCCAGGGAACGGGAGCAAGTGTTTCATTTTCGGTAAAAAAATTATTAGAGATAACAGGAGAAACTCCATCGCAAAGTATTGCACCACCGGCACCGCGAACAACTCCTCTTCTAAACGTAAATCCATCGACTTTTGCATAATCTGCACCAACTAATATTCGCTCTCTTCCCTCCCCGTCTAATATTGTTTTATATTTAACGATATCACGATCCCAATCCGAACTTTCAAATCCTCCGTACAAACTTACATATTCTTTTAGTTGAATAGTTGATTCACTATAAACACCTTCCGCCACCAAAATTGCATATCGTTTTGCTCTGTTGGCGTCGACAATCTGCGTCAATGCCTGTTGAATTGTAGCCCACGGATTTTCTTTCGATCCATCTCCCTCCCGATCAAATCCTTTTGTAATAGAAACATACCGTAATTCGTGATATTGATTTCTTTCGATATATCCTTCCGGTTTTTCCTCTCCCCATCGTACCTCATAATGTACAGTCATACGAACACGGTTCTCAATATATCTTTCCAGTCTTACCGGAGTGGTTTGAGGACCAACTTTAAATTCTCCGGAGTTATTATTTGGCACGCCTGCCTCTCGTATGTTTGCATAGGCCGATCCTATCAACCCCAGTATGAAGAAAGCACACAAGCTGTAGTTGAAAAAGTATCGAAGATCAAACATCATATTCTCCTTACATTTCTTTTAATAATCTAAAGGTAAAAGATGAATCTGCTGGCCTGTTTCATCAATTATATTCTGCACTCCTTCCTCAAGTCCGATATTATGCCGGTTCCATATATCCAATAAATATACCATTGCCTCTGTCCATGACATATCCAAAGGGATCGGTTCAAGCGTTCGTTCCAATGGATTGACTCCCGGCCAGTCATCCGATTTATCGGCTACCCGGCGGAATAGTCTCGATAAACGGTTATCCCATTCACGTTGCGGCATCACCACCCGATACTCTTTATCCGGAATTAAGTCGGTTTGAATTGCACCATTCTCAACAATACCTTGAAAGCCCGACCATTGCGTTGGAAACCATTGACTGATATAAAGCCCCTGTATATAACTGTGAATTTCAGCGCCAGACATTTCAACCAGAATAAGCTGATGCCCGCGTTCCCCTCCCGTCCTGTAAAAAGCGTTTACATCGAGAATTCCCGCCGGTAACGTCGATCGGATAATATGGGCGGTATGATTAAAGGCAACGTCTGCCCCTGTTGCTAACCGCAATGCTTCAGCAGCCATATACCCGACTTCCACGTAATTGAATTCCCGGGGTGACCAACTAATTACTTTTTGCGCTTCAGGTACCAGCTCTAACTCCATTTGTCTTACCCACTCTATCATTTCCAGATCGGGACGAATTTTCAAATGATCCATCTCAACCAGCTTATAGTCATACGAAAGAATCCGTCCCGTACCGGTATCGAGAATTAGCTCGAGCCATCCCACAAAATTTGCATAGCTACCCGCCTGCACAATCAATGCACCCGTTTGCGGGACTATAATTGCATCGTGGAGTTCTTCATGCGAATGGCCGGAAATGAATACATCTATATCCGGAGCTATATTCGATATATATGCCGAATTACGGGCGGAAATATGAACAACTGCAAGAATGACATCCGTGTCCGGCTTCAATCGCTCTGCTTCACGAGCCATAGCGAGAGCAGTTTCTTCCAAATTCAAATGGGGTTCATTTCGTGGAGCAATCGCACCGATCACCCCCACTCTTAATCCGTTAATATCATAAATGTTTGATGGATCAAACTCAGGGGTACCGTCCTCTTTAATAAGATTGATACAGAGAATATCCGTCCCTGCAAGTTGTGCGAACCTGTATAGTGCGTCAATCCCGAAATCATGATCATGATTGCCTGGCGCCCAGGCATCATAACCGATACGCGAAAGTGCCTCGAACGTCAAATCACTGCCAGTTATTCTGGCTACCAGATCGCCTTTCTCTGCAACATCTCCTGCATCGAGAACAATGACATCATTCCTTTGAGACCGTACCTCATTAACAAAGCCGGCAATAAAAGGCAGTCCCCCCACACCGTCATAATCCGGTCGAACATGATCATGTATGTCATTGGTATGCAATATCAGAAGTGTTTTTTCTGCTATCTCCAACCCGGATTGTGCATACACACTTACCGTAAGATGCAACACGGTCGCCAGTATTACTATACACCGGGCAGCAACCGATAATATATTAACGGGTATTTTCTGATTTATATGCATACAATTCTCCCTATGTCCGATCATTCGTTCTTAAACTGCATTGAATACAATTTTGCACCGCGTAATCTTATCTTGACCCGAACGGTACTTCCTTCAAGACTACTCACATCTCCGCTTACCTCAACATCATCGACGGTGCCATCAAAATCTCTTATGTTCTCGCGAAATCTTTCAATACCCCGCTTGATCCATTCAGCTTCTATTGCAATATGATCGCCGTTGATCAACACTGATTCTTCAACCGCGAACCCTGGTATCGGATTTCCGGCTTCATCAAGCAATCCAACGAGAGCATACCCATGAGCATCGGTATCGATGTTCAATACCAATCGATTGCCCTCAAACCGGAGAGGGCGTGTTATGATAGTACCGTACTTTTCGTACGGTGCATCTGCAGAAACAAAACCATCGAACCGTTGAATTAACCTGTAGATTCGGCGTTTGCGGGTGCGTTCGTGAGCTGCTGTATGATAGTCATTATCGACAAATACATATTGCCATATTTCGTCACCGCGTTTAACAAGTCCTGGAGCGATATAATTCTGGATAACCTCTAAATCATCATACCTACCGATCCCGACATATGCCGGGCGAGGATAACGTTTCCAATTTATACCGTCCCGGCTTGCAGAAAACTGAGTCTCCGTCGGACCTCCGCCCCGTGTAAATGAAAGAACCTGTCTACCCGGATATCCTTCATAATAATGGAAGTAAAACACCGGAAAGGCCAGATAGGTATCGGGCGCCCATGGATATTTTACCGATTTCGGATTATACACGCCGGCGGACCGATAATCTATATCGTCATCGGGCCCAAAAACAGTCGGGAATTCAATACCGAACTTGCCCGGCGTTAACGGACCATTGTCAAGAAACCATGGGATTTCGTGAGATAATCGTCTTTCCTGTGCTACCCTTCGCTGTTCTTCGCCGCTTACGGGAGTAAAGAGCAGCGGGGGTTTCAGACTTGGATGTTTTGACATAACAAATTCACGTTGCGTATACCCTCCGGGCGTTCGCGCAAAACCGCTTCTCCAATACCCGATATACTGCTGTCGTTGGTCATCATAAATGACATCCATTTGAGTGGCAGCACGAAACGGTAACAGCGATTGTTTGTATCGGGTAAACGACCAACCGTCGGGGGAGGTATAGAGATATACTCCGCTTCTATGATAACCGGTAATATATTTCCAGCGATGTTCAGGCGGAGCGTTCGGATCGATAAAAACGGTACCGGTACCTACGGGCTCGGGTAATACAATATTAGTTTTTCCTTCATGCTCAACACCGAGATCGGGAGCTTCGAAATTTATACCGTCGCGCGAGACCCATACCGCAAGATATTCGTCATCCACAGCACTATATAACCGAATGAGGCCGTTTTCGTCTTCTACAATGCTGAGGTGCTTACGGAAACGTTCCCAATTGCCGTCCAACTCATCCACACATTTTAACCTCATAATTTCTCTGTCAATTTTCGGAGGATTAAGCACAAACGAGATATTTTCCATCTGATCGACTATCGCATCGTCGATAAAGAGATATTTCCGCTCCCCGAGTTCAACAACGGGTTCATTGAGACGTTCGGGAGTAAACAGCAACGGTTCTCCCTTAATATATGTATACTCGGGCCAGACGCCGAGATATTTTTCAGAAAAACTACCCGGTGGAGTGAACTCATTTTCATAAACTTTCCCGAATGAAAATCGAAGCTCGTCAAGCTTCCCGGGCAGCGGTCTTTGCCACATGCCGTCCGTTCCCACTACAAAATAGTCTTCAATCCCCGGATCGAGAGCGATAAATTTTGCTTTTGCCGGCAGGTCCTGCAGTACCCCGTTTACATAATGATATAGTTGTTCTTCATCCGAAGAATAAACGAAGGCAAAATGACTCCATTTATCCGATAGTGGATTAAGAGCATCTGCATTCGAGGAAATTGTAAGTGCTATACCGGAAGGTTGGTTAAAAAATGTAAATGACTGATTATTTGCATTGGTGTATAGTCGCGTTACTTTATCGTTTTCACCTCTCGGACCGTGCCCGATCTCAAACACTACTCCATCGTCATTTGTTTCACGGGTAGGTTTATACCAGAATTCAACTGTCCAATCGAATACCGAACCGAGATTTAACCCGGTTCGCGTGGCATGGGGAAATCCAATCTGAGTTCGAAGGTGACTTTCACCTTTCGTCATAAATGCTCCGAACTCTGCATTTTGCCAGTTCATCGGCTCTACGGTCCTGCCTTCGGGGATTTCGTATTCATCGACGCCGAATTTTTCTCGAACATCCTCATCCGGGAAAACAATTTCAAGCGGTTCACGAATCTCGAGTGCATTGCCGAATTTTCCTTCAACAATATAACCTGCACGACCGAGTACAAGCGGATATGTTCGGGGTCCGACGTCATTTAATACTTTGCTCGGATATAACCCCTGCTGCTCGTCGAATAACCATACGGCGATCGTATTTTCTTCTTTATTAGTTTGTGAATACACTAAAAGTGGAAATATAACAAGTAATAGTAAAAAACAAGTTATACATTTCTTAATCATTCCTGACATTACATCCTCCGTTATTCTTAACTCACTTATTTACAAATTGCATTGAATATAACTTTGCTCCCCGCATTTTTATCTTTACGCGTATTGTCCTGCCTTCAAGACTGCTTACATCTCCGCTCATCTCAACATCATCGATAGTACCATCAAAATCTCTGATGTTTTCACGGAATCTTTCAATACCCCGCTTGATCCATTCAGCTTCTATTGCTATATGATCGCCATTGATCACCACTGATTCTTGAATCGAGAATCCTTTTATGGGATTTCCATTTTCATCAAGCAACCCGACGAGAGCATACCCGTGAGCGTCGGTATCGATGTTCAATACCAATCGATTACCATCAAACTGCAAAGGTCTTGTAATAATTGTACCATACCTTTCATACGGTGCATCGGCTGAGACAAAACCGTCAAACCGCTGAATCAGGCGATATACCTGGCGCTTTCGTGTTCTCTCGTGAGCCGTATGATAATCACTATCAACAAATACATACTGCCAGATTTCATCATTCCGTTTTATCATACCCTGAGCAATAAATGTTTGTACGACATCTAAATCATCAAACCGTCCGATACCGACATATACCGGTCGAGTGTACCGTTTCCATGTTATACCATCTCTGCTGGTTGCAAACTGAGTTTCCGTCGGACCGCCACCACGCCGAAAGTATAATATCTGTTGACCGGGATACCCTTCATAATAATGGAAATAAAATATGGGAAACGCCAGGTAGGTATCCGGCGCCCAGGGATACTTAATGACTTTCGGATTGTATATACCAGCCGAAGGCCCATCAATATGGTCTTCGGGAGAAAACACTGTTGGGAAGTCCATGCCAAATCTTCCGGGTATCAGCGGCCCATTATCGAGATACTGCGGAATTGTTCCTGAAATTCGCCGCCTCTTCGCCTCTTGACGCTGTGCTTCATCACTCACCGGTGAAAAGGACATCGGCGGAATTATATCATTGGTCTTCGAAAATACAAATTCACGTTGAGTATGTCCTGCAGGTGTTCGGGCAAAACCCGTTCGCCAGTATCCCAGGAATTTTTGCCGTTGATCATCGTATATAACGTAATTTTGCGTACCATACCAGAATGGAAGTAAAGCTTGTCTATACCGGTTAAAGGAATACCCATCGGGAGAGGTATATACATATACTCCGCGTCTGCGATAACCTGTAATATATTTCCACCGGTCTTTCTCGGCCGCTTCATGTTCCAGAATCATTTTCCCGGTCCCAACTCGTGCATCAGGAATAACTATATTACGTCTTCCCTTATGTTCTCTACCAAGATCCGGCGCTTCAAAATGTATTCCATCGCGAGAAAGAAAAACCCCGAGATAATCATCATCTAACGCCGTATATAAACGTATAAGCCCATGCTCATCTTCCACTATATTCAAATGCTTGCGAAATCTTTCCCAGGAACCCGGTTCTCCTTCATCAAGTCCGTCTATCCGCATCACCATTTGATCTATTTTGGGAGGATTCACGGCAAACGAGATATTTTCACTCTCCTCTACTATTGCATCATCAATAAAGAGATATTTTCTTTCACCCAATGGAACGAACGATTCTTCTAATCTATCTTCCGTAAACAATAACGGGGGGCCTTTTTTCATTGAATATTCCGGCGGAGAACCGAGATACAGTTCCGAAAAGCTTTCCGGTGGATCAAATTCTCCGGTATATACTTTTCCATAGGAAAAACGCATCTCATCCAGTTTTCCTGGTAGAGCTCTCCCCCACATTCCGTCCATTCCTATTGAAAAGTAATCCTCTATTCCTCGATCGAGGACTCTGAATACTGATTTCTTCGGCAATTCCTGTAATGTGCCGTTTACATAGTGTTTTAATTGAGCATTCTTCGCATTGTAAACAAAAGCCATATGGTGCCACTCACCGATTTTAGGATCAAGTGCATCTGAATCAGATGGAATATGTAAAAGCACCTCTCCGGGCTGATTGAAAAAGGTAAATCCACTGCCATCTGCTTTAACCAAAAGCCGTGTTACAATTTCATTTTCACCTCTCGGGCCTTTCCCGAGTTCAAAAATAACACCATCTTCCTGAGTCCCGCGCGTCGGTTTATACCAGAATTCAACCGTCCAATCAAACACAGAACCAAGATTTAGTCCGGTTTGCGTCACCTGAGGAAATCTTACCTGTTTTCGTAAATGATCTTCACCGCTGGTCATTAAGGCAGCAAACTTTGCATTTTGCCAGTTCATCGGTTCGACGGTTCTTCCTTCAGGAATTTCGTATTCAAACAAACCTGTCCGTTTCATTCGAGATATCGGGCAAAGCCCTTCTTGTAAATCAGCACTTTTAGGAAAATCTATCTTACGAGGAATACCGATTTTTAAGGCATTCCCGAATTTGCCATCGACTATATAACCGGACCGTCCGAGGACCAGTATGTTTTCATTGGGACTAACATCATGCAGCACTTTGCTCGGATATAATCCTTGTTGTTCATCAAACAACCAGACTGCTATCGTTCTTACTTCATCGTCTCCTTCAGCAATTACCGAAAGCGGTGTTAGACTGATTATAGGTATTGCGAGATATATTAAAAGATGTCTTGTCAAAACAACCATGTTATCCTGATTTTTCCTTACTTATCAATGAACTGCATAGAATACAATTTTGCACCGCGTAATTTTATTTTTACCCGAACGGTTTTTCCTGCAAGACTGCTTATATCACTACTCAGCGTTACATCCTCTACACTCCCCTGAAAGTCACGTATACTCTTCCCAAACCGTTCAATTCCACTTTTAATCCACTCTGCATCTATTGATATGTGATCACCGTTTATCATAACCGATTCCTCGATGGAAAACCCTTTAATCGGATTTCCATCTTCATCAAGCAACCCGACGAGAGCATACCCGTGAGCGTCGGTATCGATGTTCAATACCAATCGATTACCTTCGAACCGGAGAGGACGGGTTATAATTGTACCGTATGTATCGTACGGTGCGTCTACGGATACAAATCCGTCAAGGCGCTGTATTAATCGATACAATCGGCGCTTTCGGGTCCGTTCAAGCGCACTTGTGTGATAATCACTATCATAAAAAACATATTGCCAGATTTCATCGCCTCGTTTTACCATTCCCTGCGCAATAAATGTTTGAACCATATCCAGTTCATCATATCTGCCAAGTCCTACATACGTCGGACGAGGATATCTTTTCCACTGTACACCATCCCTGCTTGCAGCGAACTGAGTTTCAGTCGGTCCGCCCCCATACCGCATACTTAAAACCTGGGAACCGGGATAACCGTCATAGTAATACAAGTAGAATACAGGAAAGGCAAGATAGGTATCGGGCGCCCAGGGATATTTTATTGCTTTCGGATTATAGATCCCCGCCGTTGCCATTGGATCCATATCATAATCGGGTGCAAACACAACCGGATATTCGACTCCCCACCCGCCGGGAGTGAGCGGACCGTTATCAATAAACCAGGGGATGACATCGTGTAATATCATATATTTCCCCATACGTTCGTAATCCTCTTTTGCAGCAGGTTGATATGGCCATGGCTTCATCAGATGTTCTTTTTCGGTCATAACGAATGTCCGGAGCGTACGGCCGGTAGGAGTTCTAAAGAAATCGGTCCGGTGAAATCCCACATATAATTGTCTTTGATCATCGTAATAGAGATCCATCTGAGAGCCCGACCGAAACGGCGCAACTGCCAGCTTATACCGTTTGAAAGACCATCCGTCGGGTGATGTATAGACATATACCCCTCTCCGATGAAAATCGCTTAAATATTTCCAGCGCTTCTCCGGTGGTGCGTTCGGATCGATCAGGACCGTTCCCGTTCCGACGTTTTCAGGTATTACAATATTTTTATTCCCTTTGTGTTCAATACCTGTTTCAGGAGCCGAAAAATTTTCTCCATCTTCGGAAATCCAGACAGCGAGATAATCATCATCGACAGAGGTATACAGCCGGATCAATCCTTTTTCATCTTCGACTATAGTTATGTGTTTTCGAAAACTTTGATGTTCCCCGATGATTCCTTCATCCGTTCCTTCAATCTTCATCACCTTTCTGTCGACCCTGGGCGGATTAACCCGGAATGAAATGTTTTCCATCTTATCGAGAAGAGCATCATCGATAAAGAGGTGCTTCCGATTCCCAAGATCAATAATAGGTTCATGCAGGCGCTCATCCGTAAAAAGCAAGGGTTTCCCTTTTTTCAATTCCTTTTCGGGAAATTCACCCAGATAATAATCGGCGAAGCTTTTTGGCGGTTGGAATGCTTCCGTATAGACTCGGCCGCTTGAAAATCTGAGTTCATCAATTATACCCGGCAAAGGCCTTCCCCACAATCCATCCCGGCCTAAAGTAAAATAATCTTCTTCACCCTCATCGAGAGATCTTATTCCTGCTCTTGCGGGAGGAGTTTGCAATTGCCCGTTCACATAGTGACGGAGTTGTTCCTCACCGGATGAATAAACAAAGGCATAATGATTCCACACTCCCGATATGTTGCCTAACGCTTCTCCATCAGTAGGAATGGTAAGTTCCACATCCCCGGGTTGATTAATAAACATAAAACCATTCAGATCGGAATTTACCAGGAGGCGTGTTACCTTATCGTTCTCACCCCGGGGTCCCTGTCCTATCTCGAAGATAACGCCATCCTTTTCTGTTCGCTCGATTGTGCTAAGCCAAAATTCAACCGTCCAATCAAAATTTCCGAGATTAAGTTTAGTCTTCGTAGGATCTACAAATCCCATTTCTTTCCTTAAATGATTTTCTCCGCTCGTCATAAGCGCCGAAAAATAAGCATTACTCCATGTCATCGGCTCAACGGTTCGTCCTTCGGGAACAGGCATTTCTGTAAGGCCGAATCTCGCCGGAAAATCTCCTTCCGGAAGGTCAAGCGCCGCCGGCTCGATTACTTTAAGTGCATTTCCGAATTTACCTTCAACAATTTTTCCGCCCCTTCCGAGAACCATGAGATATTCATTGGGTCCAACATCATGTATCACTGCACTCGGGTATAGACTCCCGTGTTCATCAAATAACCACACTGCTATGGTTTGTTTGTCTGCTTTCGATAACTGAGTGCTGAACAAAAATATTATTACTATTAAGACAAACCACATTGGCAGACCATACCTGCGAATATTCATTGTTAATCTCCAAAACTATTTAAATGATTATACTAAAATGCTTCCGTTAAATCTCGCCCTTTTTCTTTTTCTCCATGTATCCGTAAATCGTAAAGTTCTTATCGGTTTCCGGACGCGGAAACAGGTAACTTGTAAGATATCCCACTATAAACAAAACCAAATGGCTATAAACACCCAACATATAACTATGATGAGTATAATTAAATCGTCCGAGATCCAGCAACGGCTTCTCGGCAACCCCTAATGTTATAGAGGTCAATATTCCCCAGGCAGTGAATATTACGGTTGCAACGATTCCGATGTATACTCCCTGTTTATTCGTCCTGCGGCTAAAAATTCCAAGCAGGAACAGCCCGGCTATTCCACCGGAGAATATTGCATAAAGGGTAAATATAATTGCAAGCACCGTTTCCCCTTCTGCGGCAACATATATAAATGCGACTCCAAGTGCGCCTATACCACATACTAGAACTGTCACTCTCCCGACAAATAAGCGTTGTTTATCCGTGCTACTGGGTTTAAATCGTTTATAATAATCTTCAGTAAATACTGCAGCGAGACTATTAAGATCAGAATCAAGACTCGACAATGCTGCTGCTGCAATCCCTGCCAAAATCAGTCCGGTAATCCCAATAGGTAATTGTGTAGTTATAAAATAGGGGAAAACAGCATCAGGCCGCATATCCGGCGGAAGCGGTACATCGGTTACCGCATAATATGAGAACAGAGAAGTCCCGACGAACATAAACAATGCCCACACCGGAACACACAAAAATACACCGATTAAAGATGCCTTAATAGCTTGTTTATCCGAACGGGCTGTTAAGTATCTCTGAACAATCGTTTGATCCGTACCATATTTGTGAATAGCATAAAATATTCCATTCAAAGCCATAACAATAAAAGTTAATCTTGTAAAATCAAGATCATACGGAGAAAAACCGATCTTCCCCTCACTGGCTGCAAATCTAATCATTTCAATCGGACCACCCGATGCAGTGGCAAACATAATCCCGAGACATAACAACCCTCCGCCAAACAACATGATACCCTGTATGACATCCAGCCAGATAACCGCTTCTATACCTCCGAGCAGCGTGTATAGGATCACAACAAACCCTAATACTATAATTACAAGATATATATTGAATCCCATCATACTGGAAAGCGCGAGAGCGAGGAGAAAAAATACAGTCCCCATCTTTGAAAAATGAGCCATCGCAAATGCTAACGATGTATATAATCGTGCAAGATACCCGAATCGCTTTTCAAAATACTCATAGGCGCTTATACCAATAACTCTTCTATAGAGAGGAACGATGAATCCTACCATAAACACTAACACAATTGGCACCATTAATCCCTGCACCAATCGTATCCAATTGGAATCGAACCCCTCACCCGGATATGCTAAAAAGGTAACACTGCTGATCAATGTTGCAAGGATCGATAATCCGACCGCCCAGGAAGGTATCGATGAACCGGCTTTAAAATACCTATCCGTACCCGTTTGTCTTTTCGCAAACGTTGTACCCAGATAAACGATAAACAATAAGTATCCAAATACTACTAAGTAATCCAATAAATGTAATCCAGGATTATGCATATGAATTTCTCCGACTTTTATACTCTAATATATTTGATTAACTGAATAATAATTGTGGCCAACTATAACTGCCCGGTTTGACAGTTACATATTGTTCTTTTTGATTATAAACTTCCATACGGACAATCCCGGGGGCAAGTTCCTGTAGAGGGATCAATCTGTCCCACTCGAGTTTCCGTACAACAGCGGAAGCCGTAGACCCCCCTTCGATAAATAATTCGATGCTGCCGACCCGATCTAATACTTCGTTTGTAATTTGTGCCAGGCATACTGGTATTTTTCCCAATATTTTGTGCCCTTTCGGTATTTCATCGCCAACAACAATTATGATATTTCGATACGAATCGAATGATTGAACTGTATCAGCTATCCAACGCTCATTGCAAAAATTTTGCAATTCGTCTTCAGAGAGATATTTACTCGGCATCTCAACGACCGCAGTGTTATCATCTTTCAATCCTTCTAAAATTATTGCCGCTTTACTTAAACTGCTTCCGCACACAAAGAGAGACCGGTCCGCACTAACCGGTGATTTATGATCATCCAAGGTCAATTCGGTATATCCTCTCTCTTTTAATATTGCATAAAAGAAATCGGCAGCTCCAGCGGGAATTATGTCGCTATCTATTTTGCGCGCCCAATCAATTAACTGTGACAAATTTTCCGCTTCTCCTATTGCTATACATTCTTTTTCAATTTTGTCTCCATTTTTCAGCACCTGGATACGGTCTATTTCAGAATGACCGAGAAGGGAGAGCACATCCGATGTATGAACCGGCGATTCCGGGTCATCGGAAAATATCGATTGATGAAGCAGCTTGCCGTTAATATAGTAGTGACCATCTTTTATAGTCCTTCCACTTGAGGGATTTGCGGGAGCGAGTAAAATAGATTTACCCGGCATACAGGAAAGAATTGTATTCAGTTCCTCCCGAACATGACCCCGTAACACAGAGTCTGTCTTTTTAAATAGAAGGTCAACGGGGCTGCTGCGAAGCTTTTTTATTGTTTTTTCCATTTGCTTTATCGCATTTCTCGACAAACCGGAACGCGTATTCGTGTCCAAAACGATAATATCGGGCGCCGGGGATGTAATATGGAATTCTGTTTGTATCTCAACCTTCAAACCGAATCTCAATGCTATCCCGCCCATTTCGGCAGCTCCTGAAAAATCATCCGCAATGACAATAATCATCAGGTGTTCCCCTTCATTAATATCCATACAATCAATTTTCTATTAACTATTTCAATATTATTAGTGTAATAATTCATTTTCTCCCCGCCAATTTTACAGCGCACTCGATCGCCTGCATCATACTTGTATGATCCGCAGTACCCTTACCCGCTTTATCAAATGCGGTGCCATGATCCACCGATGTTCTGATTATCGGTAACCCAAGCGTAATATTCACTCCGTGAATTTTTCCCCAGGTCCCTTTATCGGCATCCCAAATAAAACCGCGCATTTTGAAGGGAATATGCCCCTGATCGTGATACATTGCAACACATCCGTCATATACACCTCCTGCGGTCTGAGAGTATACCGTGTCGGCAGGTACCGGCCCGTGTACATCAATACCGGCTTGTAGTGCTTCAGCTATTGCCGGTTGAATTTCTTTTTCTTCTTCTTGACCGAATAATCCGCCGTCACTTGCGTGCGGATTCAAACCGGTAACAGCAAGTCTCGGCTTATCTATACCGAATGCACGACAGGCATCATAAAGCAGTTTAATTACTTTCAGCACACGTTCTTTTCTGACGAGATCACATGCTTCTCTCAGAGAAACATGTGTCGATACGTGGATTACTCTGAAATTGCCGTCAACAAGAAGCATTGCCACATCCTTACTTCCCGTAAAATGAGCGTATATTTCAGTGTGCCCGGAGAAATGATGACCCGCTAAATTTATCGATTCTTTGTGAATAGGACCGGTCACCGTTGCATGTACTTTATTTGCAAGCGCTAAATCTATTACTTTCTTTATCGCTTCAAACGCCGCATTCCCTGCAGCCGCCGAAATTTTACCGTACTCCAATGTATCCACCTCTACATTCTTGAGGTCGATAACATACATAATGTTGTTGTCACATTGGATGTCCGACGTGTCGGTCACCGGCCATATATCGAGATCAATGCCTGTTATATCGCGAGCTTTTTTTATTACATCCCTGTCACCTACAACAACGGGCCGGCAAATATCTCTTACATTTTTTTCATACAACGATTTTACAATAATTTCCGGACCAACGCCTGCCGGGTCTCCCATAGATATTGCAATAACCGGTTTGTTTGTATTCATTGGATAAATTACTCTTCAAGTTATATATAAACACATCAGGTATCGAAAAACTCGGGAATCAACCGAACGGCTTTTTGTATTTTTATCTCTTCTTTAGATGATAACCTGGTCAGTGGTAACAGCATATGCGGATCGCATAATCCTTTCAGTTGCATCATAATTTTGAGAGCAGCCAATGATTCTCCAAGTGTTTTCCCTTTCTGATATATCTCGGCAATTTTATCTGTCACTTGCTGCATGTCTTGCGCAACCGTTAAATCATTATTTTGTGTGGCATTATATAATCGAGTAAACAACCCCGGTACCACATTACCGGTGCTCGGGACCAAGCCATCGGAACCGATCGAAAGCCCATACATCGATTTTGCTCCCCATCCGATTAAATGCGAGAAATTTTCGCGGGAAGAACAGTATGCAGTCAATAGCCCTAATCTATCCTGATCCCGTTCCGAGTCCTTTATCCCGATAATATGCGGGTGTTCACTTAAATGCTTGACTACTTCGATTGGAATGGACATATGTGTTGTTGCAGTAATATTATATATCATTATCGGTCCCTCGATATTATCCGCCAGGTATTCGAAATACACCTTCATCTGGTCGCTCGTGAGCGCATAATAACTTGGTAAATGTGCAACAAGAACTCCTATACCGGCATCCAAATATGCTCGTCCGGCTTTCACCGAATCGGAAACACAGAGTCCCCCGATACCGGCGTAAACCATCTTCTTCCCCTGTACTGCATTAAGTATTGATTTTACAAATGGCAGCCGTTCATTATCCGGTATAGATAACGATTCACCGGTGGTACCCAATATAAAAGGGAAGGCATCGTTTTCTAACAGGTATAAAGTAACTTTCTCGGCAGCAGGCAAATCTATGCTGCCATTTTCCGTAAATGGCGTTACCATCGGCACAACAACACCCCGGCATAATTTATTTTTTTCCATTATATATAACCTTTCTCGACCTGAACTCAATAAATTTTTTCATATATAGCCAGGACGTCATTTTTCGTCAGTGTACGTGGATTATTCTTTAAAAAGCGTTTCACCGTCAATGCACTCTCGGCCATTTCCTCAAACGCATCGCGCGGAATATTGAATTCTGAGAGCCGCATAGAAATACCGCACGCATCCAATAATTGCTTTATTCTCTCAACTCCTTTCATTGCTAATTCAAAATCCGGTAAATCATCGTGTACTCCCAACGCTCTTGCAATGTTCGCATATCTGCCGGGCATTTCCACAATATTGAATTCCATAACGTGCGGCAATAACAATGCATTCGAAAGACCGTGTGCGATATGGTATCTCCCGCCGAGAGGATACGACAGTGCATGAACGGCAGCCGTATTCACCGGTCCGAGACACTTGCCTCCGTATAAACTACCCAGTGATAAATCGGCGCGTGCCTCTAAATCACTTCCGTTATCGACTGCACGCGTTATACTTGCACTGATTAACTTTATGCCCTCAAGTGCATACATATCGATAACGGGATGTGCATTTAGGTTTGCGTATGCCTCGATACAATGAGTAAGCGCATCAATGCCCGTCCCGGCAGTGATATTTGGTGGAATTGTTACGGTCAATTCCGGGTCGATGTATGCAGCGTCGGGAACAAGATATGGGCTAATCACTCCTTTTTTTAGATTATCATTTGAATCCAATAATATAGCATTGGGAGATACCTCACTTCCTGTTCCGGACGTCGTCGGCAAGCATATCAAGCCAACACTTCTTCCGGGTAGTTTCCCAATCCCGAATGCATCATATATTGACTGTTCACTATGTAGAAATGCGGCAATTAACTTTGCCGTATCCAAAATACTCCCGCCGCCAATGCCCACGACACAGTCGGGATTGAATTTTTTCGCATCCTGCAGTATGCTCAGAAATACTTCCACGGTCGGTTCTGCTTCGATTTGGTTATTGAGCGTTACGGTAATCCCTCCGGCGCGAATTTCTTCAATCGCCGGCATACAAAGCGCCGACACGTGTGGAGAGATTATTATAAACAGTTGACTCTGTTTGCCACTAATCATTTCCGTCACAAATTGATTAATACAGCCATTACCGAATATCAGACGTTCCGGCTGTAGTAATGTTATGGGTCGCATAATCAACTCTTATATTGCAGGATGTATATTATTTAAAAATTAGTTAATTATTCATCGGTACAACTACATAGCTCCAAGGCGATGGTCGGCGCGTTGTGGATCATAATGAGGGTTTCTTCTCATTTCCTGTGCGTTTACAGAACGTCTCCACCTATGTAAACGACTTCTCATCTCGACTGCGAGTTCGGGCAAGACGCGTGAAAGATCGTTGGTCTCACCGATATCTTCCTTCAGATTATATAAGCTGACTTGATCCGGCAATCCCCACAGTGTTTCTTCATACCATTCGATCAGTTTATAGTCACCCATTCTAATAGCGCCGGAGGGTTTGTAACCAAGATGATGGTAATGCGGATAATGCCAATATAACGCATCACGATCCAGCGAATCTGCACCTTCTAAAAGAGGTGTCAGATTCATTCCATCCCGCTCCTGCATATCCGGTCTGTATCCTACCATATCAAGAATCGTCGGAAGGAAATCATCCCATATAACCAGAGCAGTACATTTTGTTCCCGGCTCGATCACACCGGGCCAACGAATACAGAATGGCACCCGAATCCCGCCTTCAAAAAGCATCGCTTTGCCGCCGCGGAGCGGATATTGGGAGGATTTCTTTCCCCACACCGGACATTCCAACAACCCTCCGTTACAGGATGCAAATATAACAACCGTATTTTCCCGTATTCCGAGTCGATCGATTTTATCTAATATGCGTCCGATGCCTTTATCCATCCGCTCAATCATTGCTCCCATAACCGGATTGTTTATAGGATTTTCTACGTCCGGCTTATTATTGTATTTCTCAATTAATTTGGCCTCCTCAATCAGAGGACGGTGAACTACCGAATGAGGAATATAAAGGAAGAATGGATTGTCTTTGTTATTTTCGAGAAATCGTAATGACCGCTGTGTTATAGCTTCAACACTATGGGGATCATCGTATGGATCATGATCGCGTTCGGGTTTTGCTATATGCAACACATCGTCGAACCCGCGATATTGTGGATCGTGAAACCGGCCTGGCTCATCGAATAACCTGTCGGGTTGCAGGTGCCATTTACCAAAATGACCGCATACATAACCCTGGTCTTGTAAATATTCCGGCAGAAGTTTCTCTTCCAACGGCAGGGATGGTTCCATTTTCGGAACGGTGAGCTTCTCATGGGGAAACAAACCACCGGGTATATAATCAGTTAAATGTAATCGTGCAGGATTTTTCCCGGTCATAATGCTTGCACGCGCCGGCGAGCAAACAGGTGAGGCAGAGTATGCATCGGTAAAATACATTCCTTCACGAGCAATACGATCTATATTAGGCGTTTCATAGAAATCCGTCACCTTATGATAACCTGCCTGATTCCATCCGAAATCATCGGCAAGTATAAAAACTATGTTTAACGGTTTTCGCACCGACGTATTACATCCCTGCAAGAGCGGAAACAACAGACTGCTGCCGGCAAAACCGATAGCTGTCATTCCCATCTGATTAATAAATTTTCTTCGAGTCGTATTGTACATATTCAGCTCCATTATGAATCTATATCATATATTGATGACCCTTTATTCTTTGAAAAATCGACGAGGTCGCAGATCGACTCTCTCGGGATCATAATGAGGATTTCTTCTCATTTCCTGTGCGTTAACAGAGCGTCTCCACCTGTGTAAGCGTTCTCTCATTTCTGTTGCAAGCTCCGGCATTTCACGTGAAAGATCTTTTGTCTCACCAATATCATCCTTAAGATTGAATAAACTGATTTGATTCGGAAGTCGCCAGAGCGATTCTTCATACCACTCTATCAATTTGTAATCACCCATTCTGATCGCTCCCGATGGTTTGTATCCCTGATGATGATAGTGAGGATAATGCCAGTATAATGCTTCACGGTCCGGCGATTGTCTGCCCTCTAAAAGAGGAATCAGATTTTTTCCGTCCCGCTCACGCATATCGGGAGTATATCCGGCCATTTCAAGCATCGTTGGGAAAAAATCATCTGAAATTACAGGAGTAGCGCTATGAGTACCCGGTTTTATTACCCCGGGCCAGCGTATGCACAACGGCACACGAATTCCACCTTCAAAGAGCATCGCTTTACCGCCGCGAAGCGGGTCCTGAGCTGCTTTGGCATCTAATCCTCCGTTATCGGAAAAGAACATAACAATTGTATTGTCCTTTAAACCAAGCTCATCGATCTTATCCAATATGCTACCAATCCCGCTGTCCATCCGCTCAATCATCGCTGCCAAAACCGGATTAGCTTCGGGAAGATCCGCACCGGGTTTATTTTTATACTTCTCAATCAATTCCGGTTCTTCTATAAGCGGACGATGTGGTACATGATGAGGAACATACAGGAAGAACGGATTATTCTTATTTTGTTCAATAAATTGCAACGAGCGTTGTGTAATCGACTCGACGCGATGGGGATCGTCATACGGATCGTGATCACGCTGCGGTTTTGCATTGAGCAATACATCGTCAAAACCACGGTATTGTGGATCGTAGAATCGTCCGGGCTCATCAAATAACCGGTCTGTATACAAATGCCATTTGCCGAAATGTCCTGTCACATATCCCTGATCTTGCATATATTCCGGGAGCAGTTTTTCTTCAAGCGGAAGATATCGCTCTATGGTCGGTGAAATAAGTTTTGCATAGGGATATAAGCCGCCGGGAATAAAATCGGTTATGTTCAACCGGGCAGGATTTTTTCCCGTCATAATACTTGCACGTGTCGGCGAACAAACCGGTGAGGCAGAGTACGCATCGGTGAAGTACATACCCTCCCGAGCTATACGGTCGATATGTGGAGTCTCATAATACTCCGGAGTTCCATAATGTCCGGCGTGATAACCCACCTGATTCCACCCCTGATCGTCCGACATTATGAATACGATATTCGGCGGTCTTCTTTGTATCTTTCCACAACTCTGAAACAGGGGAAAAATCAGACTGCTGCCGGCCAACCCGATAGCCGACATACCCATTCGATTCAGAAATTTTCTTCGGGTTACAGTATACATCTTTACCTCCATACATCACTTTTAATATAATAATTATTTCGGATGCAGAATAATTTCCCCTGCTATACCATTTGCGAATATCGTCATTGAATAGTATAGCAGGGTACTTATTATCAATTCATCTGAACAGACAAATTACATTCTTATCTTTATTCCTGCCTGGCTTGACCAACCATAATAGGTATAATAACGTGGACGTGCCTCATCTTCGCCGATATACATATAATCGGGTGAATTAAGCAAATTATCCATCTCCAGGAAGAACTCCACTCCTCTAAAGAGACGGTAACTTCCGGAGAAAGATAACCTATTATCGCTGCCTTGCCAGCGGTGATATCCGGGGCCCTCACCTCGGAGACCTGCCAGGAATGCACCATTATACGTGTAGCTTAATCTGGCATTCAGCCCATATTTATTATATGTTAATGCCACATTACCCGCATTTGCCGCCTGGCCGGGAAATCTCGATACACCAATATGCTCTTCGTATTCTTTATGAACCAAATCAATATCCGAGTCTGTATAGGTGTAATTCGCAAATATACCAAATCCTTCCCAGAAACCCGGCAGGAATGTAAATTGTTGCTGCCAGTTCAATTCAATACCATAAAGGGCCGCTTTACCGCCGTTTACCGGCTCAGAAATCTCCCACTGATCTAATTCACCTCCTACAACTCTATACGATATTGGGTAAATGGGGTCGCTAATATCCTTGTAAAAGAATCCTGCCGACAATATTCCGATGGCCTGGAAATAGTGTTCGGCTATTAAATCAATATTGAACGAGGTTGTCGGTTTCAAATTCGGGTTCCCTCTTACAATTTCCAAATCTTCGGGTTCAACAATTTGAAACGGAATCAACTGGAAGAAACCGGGACGTGCAATTGTTGAAGTTAATGCTAACCGGAGATTTGTTTGCGGCGTAACCCGGTAGCGGAAATGAATATTCGGAAATATATTATTATACGAATCGGTTTCAGTGATCTCTGTATGACTGTCATAATCGCCGTCCATATCATAATTCAATATAGCTCCGTTATAGGTAACATCGGTAAACTCATGTCTGAATCCTGCAAGGATATGAAGATTTCCGACGTCAACAGTTGTCATCAAATAGTATGCATACACATTCTCTTCGAGATCGTAATTTTCAGCTATGTTCTCATCCCAATCGACGCTTTCCCGGAAATAGGCCGGATCATCTTTATGCGCCCAGAATAAATCTCGTAGTGCATATCTGTCCGCACGGGGACCAAATGTGTAATGCCCGCGTGACATAGAGCCAATATTGTCTTTATAGAAATCGGATAGATACATTCTGTCACCCCGCCAGGAATAATCGGCTCTCCAATTATCCCGATCCTTTGTTTTCATACTCACCCTGCCGCCCCATTTTAATTCCGCCGGCATACTAAAAAAGTCATATGAATAATTAAAATTAACCGATCCCATGATATTTTGGTCGCCGGTATGTTCAGTTCGATAATCTATTCCACGGAACCTGTAATTTGCGGGATCCATCATATAGTCTTCCCAATTATCGATATTTGTAATCGTAAACTTGGGAAAATCGATATTGGAAAGGTCCATTCTCATAGCGGGACGCCCATCCATCCTGAATTCGGATATAAACTGACCATCTGGTTTGGATTCCTCGCCATACGAATACGCCAAATCGTAATTAACTTCGAGATTCCTCCCAAGAATGTTCGAGCCACCGATACCGAATGCATGCATCTGATACACCAATCTTTGATCGTGCGGTTGAATTTCTATTCTACCCTCCGTTACTTCTGTAGGCGAAATATAATCACCTCTGTCAAATCTGTTTCTTTTTTCAGTCCTGAATTGATCGCCATCGCGATAATTATACGTCCCCCGGACATAGAATCTATGACCAATACTTGGACGGTATTCCATAGCACCGGAGAAACCGTGTCTATCGTGAATATTTTCAAAATACCTGAGCCGTATTTCTTCCAGTGCAAAGGGAATAAGGTTACCGGCAGCATCACGCTCAGGTCTCCAATTACCATATTCACTATGATGTGAGACACGATTAAGTCTATCGTAGCTTGCATTTAGCACCAATCCGAATTTTTCATCTGCGCCAAACCTTTCTGCATAGGTTATCGAACCCCGGTACATAGGTGCACCCGCTTGATCCTCGAATCCTCCTCCGACCGTCATGTTAAGCGTTCGCCGCTGGGGATAATCAAAAGCAGTCCTTGTTATCATATTAATAGCGCCTCCCACGGCATTCGCCTCCATATCGGGAGTAATTGCTTTAATAACTTCGATACCCGCTAATTGGTCGGCCGCAATTGCGGTTAATTGATGCGCACGGCTATCGCCCCTCGTTGTTCCGAGATGTTGTCCATCCACGGTAACATTTGTTAACTCCGGCGATGTCCCTCGTATATATGCATAACTTCCCTCGCCACGAGTCCTGCTGATATTTACACCGGGAATTCTTGCAAGCACTTCAGGAACCGTCCGATCAGGAAATAACTCAATCTGTTCACGATCTGCAATATTTCGTATATTCGAGGCAGTAAACTGCTCACTTAATGCCCTCTGTTGCCCCTCGCGCAATCCGACAATTACCACTTGATCTACCTCGTAAAAACTATGCAGCAGATTGACATTTAAAGTAATCACTTCCCCCGGGACCACCGTAACATCAATTGACTCTGTTTCATATCCAATATATGTTACTTTCACGGTATAATCCCCGGGAGGAACATTTCTCAATCGAAACATTCCTTCTCTGTCGGTAGCAGCACCAAAATTTGTCCCTTCGATAACAACATTAGCTCCCGGAAGGAAGGACCCGGTATTCAGATCGGCAACCCTTCCGGTAATCCCTCCCCTTTCCTCTGCTTGTATCGATGACGAGAACAGCATTAATAAAGCAAGACATATTATACTCGCCACACAAGCCATCATTCTGATATTCATTATCACAACCTCCTTGTATTGACATTGTTTGTGTTTTATGGGTTATGGGTACAACATGATATCGTTTACATATTATAAATAATGAACTTAGATGATATCAATAAATAATAATTGTAATCGTTTACATAATAAAGTTTAAATTTTTTTAAAAATAACTTCTTAACCCTTTATTTATTTCATCAAAATCAATTTTTTCGTCTGGGTATGATTTTCCGATCTTATACGATAGAGGTATACACCGCTTGGAAGGCCGGCTGCATCGACTTGTATAGCATGGAGTCCCTTGCCGTATTCTCCATCCACCAGAGTCCTGATCTTCCGGCCAAGTTTATCATACAACGCGATTGTTATCCAATTTCTCTCAGGAATATAAAATTGGATTGTCGTGTTAGGATTAAAAGGATTTGGGAAGTTTTGATATAGCGTAATATCCTGAGCAATACTTTCTTCTTTCGGCACCGTAACAACTGTAAATGTTCCGTGAAGGATCGTTCCTATGTTGCCTACGATCCAACCATCATAAACGCCATCCCCGCTATTTACGAACGACATATCACTAAGAGCCCATTCAGTTCCACTCTCTTGTTCCTGCCAGGTTTCACCACCATCGGAAGTAAATAAAATTGTACCGAAATTCCCCGCCATCCAGCCATTATGATTGTCAGCAAAGAATACCGATGATAAACTTAGTCCTGTACCGGTTTTCTGGGACTCCCAGGTAGCTCCTCCGTTCTTTGTTCTCAGAATGATATATTCGTGATCTTCTAAATGATAATTCCAACGGCCGCCGGCTACCCACCCCGTATGTTCATCGACAAAATACACACCGTTTAACCAGATATCGGTATCACTTTCCTGATTATGCCAATTATTGCCGCCGTCTGAGGTATATACAATTGTTCCAAACCGACCGACCGCCCAACCCTGATTTTCGTTTAAAAAATAAACATCATTTAACCTGCTATCATCCCCACTATCCTGAATTTCCCATGTCTGCCCGCCGTCTGCCGTCTTTACAATTGTGCCGCCTCTTCCAACGCCCCAACCCAATTCATTATTAATAAAGAATAATGCCATCAATACAGCATTGTCACCGGTAGAAATCTCATTCCATGAATTCCCTCCATCGGTGGTTTTGAGTATAAATTCTTCCGGTGGTGAGTAACAAGAACCGGCTGCATAACCGTTGTTTTCATCCTCCGGAAAATGAATTGCACTCAATCCACAAAAATCGTCTTCATACTGTTCAGTCCACGACTTCCCTCCGTCTTCAGTTTTCAATATCCTCGCTTCAGTTCCTAAAATCCATCCTATGTCTTTGTTCACGAATGAAACGCAACCAACATTCATTAAAAAATTAGTTTCCAGTTCGACCCATTGGGAGTTTGCTGTTTGTTGTAAAAAACCAAACATCCCCATCAGGCAGACTAAACATCGCGCTGTGGGTGAATTAAAAAATTTAAACGGATACATTATACACCTTCCTTAAATATCTTTCATATGTGACGTCGCTTATTCTTGCTCAGCGTTCAACTGAGCGGAGCCGCAAGATTTTCTTATTATGAGTTTTGGATTTAAGATCACTCGCGCCGGTTCCATTTCCGGTTCAGCAATTCTTCTAAATAAAATTTGAGTTGCACGCCTCCCAATTTCATATCCATACCCCGGTTGACGAACGGCAGTTAAAGGGGGATTAAGCGATATAGCCCAATACATATCGTCGAAACCGACAATTGCAATGTCTTCGGGTATTTTTAAATTCAACGCATGTATAGTTTCCAGCGCTCCTAACGTTATCAGATTATTTCCCGTAAATAAAGCGGTAGGCGGATCGGGCTGCGTTAACAATTCATTCGAAATTTTTTTCCCGCTTTCATGTTTCGAGTCGCCGAACCGTATCAAATCTTCATCAAGCGGGACTCCATAATCCTGGTGTGCTTGTACATATCCCTGCTTCCTCTGTATACTTGATGGAATCGATTTCATTCCACCAATATATCCTATCCGTTTGTGCCCCAATTTTAAAAGCAATTCGGTAGCTTCATATGCACCCTGGAAATTGTCAACCAGTACAATATCAACATCAATTCCTTTCAACCCCCGGTCAACACACACAAGAGATAATCCACTCTGCAACAACCGTATAATATCAGGATCTTCTTCATCGAACGGTGCGGCAATTAAGCCGTCTATTTCCTCAGATTGTAGTATGTCGAGATAACTTTTTTCCTTTTTTTTATCCTGAGCATAATTACACAGCAATACAGAGTATCCATTCGCATAAGCGACATCCTCCACACCGCGTAATACTTCTACATAGAATGGATTTTGAATATCGGGAATAAGTAAACCGATTAACTTTTTTTGTCCGCCGGGACTCCGCAATCGTCTTGCAACTCTATTCGGTTTGTACATTAACTGGCGAATTGCTTTTTTAACGCGGGCACGGGTATCCGGGCTAATATTTGGGGCGTCATTCAAAACCCGCGAGACAGTCGCTGTTGACACCCCGGCTTTTTTGGCAACATCCTGGAGGGAAGCCATACTTGCAATCGTTTACATTATATAAGTTATTTATTATCAATAACTTATTGTTTTAGATATGAGGTTATATTGTAATCGTTATTACCTTAAGGAAAAAAAATGTGAAAGTCAATACTTCAACAAAATATTTTTAAAAATATTTTTTAAAATAACACCTATTTGAAGTTCGGTGAAATTATTATCACCGTGTTTTTCTTT
>PWTU01000357.1 GCA_003562775.1 Ignavibacteriales bacterium | reverse complement strand
TGGCTTCCCATTTACTGTCGAAGACGCAGAAGTTGATGTGCGATTTGCGTGCTACCTCATATGGCTTGCTCGTGTACCATGTGCGCATATCTCCCGTTGATCGTATGGGATAATCGGGATCGAAGACGGGAACAATCGACTCTGTATTTTCAAAACGGATTGCCTCCCATACGTGCTGTACTATCTTGTTCATGTTTAACGTGAATAAAATTCTCCGTCTCAATTCGTCTTCGCCGAAGGATCCAGGAATTATCCTGATCTTATCCGTCTTCAGGAATTCCTCGACGATGCCGATCAACTGAGCAAGGAGATATTCCTTTGTTCCGTTCCAGTTCGGTTTCATCTGGTCGTAGATATCGACTGCCGTCTCGAACACGATCCTCTGCATACGGCGTTCTTTTGCGGCAAAACTTTCGAGGTCGATTGTGGAGATGCGGGTTACGTCGGGTTTTCCTTCTACGACGGGAGCAAGTTCTGCAAGAGTTGGCGTCTGATAAGCATCGAGCTCAATCGGTTTTACGTTATCCGTATCGAGTTTTAGTTGAGGGGTATAGGTATGATCGATACGGATTATGTTCGGCCAGGATATTTCGTATTGCTTTTTCTCCGGGACGGGTTCGATGGCAATTTTCGGTGTTTCTACTTTTGGTACCACTTCACCGGGATCTTCGTGTGGGAGGAACGTGAACGGTACTCCAAAGATGTTTACGTATTCCGCCTCAAACAAACCGGTCTCTTTATCAACTTCATACGATGTGCGCCGCAATCCCCTTCCCACTACCTGTTCGCACAGCAGCTGACTGGTGAATGCCCGCAAACCCATTATGTGCGTTACGGTCTTTGCATCCCATCCTTCGGTGAGCATGCCGACAGAAATTACTTTTTGTATTTGCTCCCCCGTTTGCCCGGGTTTGCCGATCGTATCCACCTGCTTCCGGAGCAGCTCTGCCTGCTTCTGCTTCGGCAGTTTTTTCTTTGGTTTGTCCTCATCCTCACCGTCAACCTGTAGTTCTTCCTCGCTTAGTTCTTCCTCTTTTTCCTCTGCCAGGTCGAGAACTTTTGAATCGATATGGAGGATGCGTTCGGGGTCGGTGAGCTCTTCGATACGGATCTTTTTACGTTCGAAGGTGTATCGTATTCGTGCTGCGGTTTCGACACGGTTTGCCACGGTGATCATAACCGGCGGTACCGATACGTTATGCTCCTTCCATGCTTTTGCGGTCTCACGCCAGTCTTTTCCGAGAAAATAATATCCGCTTGTTATGAGATCCGGAAGCGGTTCCTGTTCTTCTGCTTTCCGATTTATGTTGTTCTTCACCGTCGGGTCTTCGTAGATGTGATAAAACTTCGACTTGTAATCCTTACTTAACTCACCGTCGTCGCGGATAACAACGCGGGGGGTTTTTACAAGACCAGATTCAATGGCATCGTTGAGTCCAAAGTCGCTGACGATCCAGCCGAAGAGAGCTTCCTTTGTTGTCTGTTTTCCGGTGGGTGTGAACTGCGTCGCTGTGAAATCGAAGCAGTTGAGAATTCCCCGGGCGTTGTTGATGCGATCGAGACCGCCCACCCATTTCGTTGCTTCCTCGATTTCGTCTTTTTTAACGCCTTTGATCTTGGACTCGGCAGGAACGCGCCATGCGTGATGTGCTTCGTCATTAATGACCACGATGTTGTGGGCGATCGACATATCGCCGAGGACTTCACGCACATATGCCTCGTCGCTTTTCGGACCCCGTTTATCGACCGTGCGTTTCTTTTTCAACTGCTCGTACGTTTCCCATTGCAATGCGTGCCAGTTTCGGATGAGCACTTTGCCCTGACGGAGTTTTTCATGGAGACCGTGGGGGACAAGATTGAACTCCTCGTAATAATTTCCCGGTGCGGACGGCTGCAGCACTTCGAGCCGGCTTTTGACCGTCAACCCCGGAGCAACGATGAAGATGTTTTTCGAGAAGCGCGGGTCCTGCGGATAGGTGACTTTGTTCAAAACCTGCCATGCGATGAGCATTCCCATTACGATCGTCTTGCCGGTACCTGTTGCCATTTTCGAGCACAACCGTCCAAACTCGCCGCCGTCCGATGGGATATTGATGCCGGTTTTTTCGGAGTCGGGGGCTTCGAGCAGCCATATCAGCGTTTCTATTGCTTCGAGCTGGCAGAAGAATAGCCGGCGACCTTCCCGTACCTCCGGATTGCGCCAGTGTTCGAGGAGACGTCTCGTAATACCCGTGACGCCTGCATACGGATTGTTTTCGTTCTCCCTCCACGCTTTCAACCGCGGACGGATCTTGTTCACAAGCGGGATGGGGACAAACACACCCGGATCGTCAAACGACTTCGTCCTCTCCGATGCGATAACATATCCCGCCTGTCTGCGACCTTTAGCAAGGGAAAACGACCGCGTCTGCGGGTCGTACTGCCAGTGATGTTTTGGTTCTTCGTAGGGGGAGTTGATTATGAGACGGTCGATTTTTTTCATGGTTTTCTTGATAAAATTTTTATAGCCACAAAGTCTCTAAAACACTAAAGATTTAATAAGTTTATGCCAGGAAATCCCATTTCGTTTTTTTTTCACCAATTGTTTTTTTCACCAATTATTGACAATTTATGTACTACATATTATATTATGTATAGATATAAGAAGACAAGTAATTCCCTGTTGGTGGGGCTCCGTAAGGTTCCTCTAATATAGCCAACAGGGTTTTGTCGTTTTATGGGAACAATGGGCTTTCCTCTTGAATTTTTTCTTTGATGATATTCCAATAGCTGTTGTCCCCAAATTCCCTTCGACGAAAAATTGCCCAACAAGCAAAATCCGTAATTTGTAAACACTTTTCCTCAGTTGGAGTTTTTATCTTTATTTTAATCGGCAATTTCTGATTATTCGATATTTGAGATTCTATATAGTTCTTAAAGTTCTGATTAAGATATTTATTAGTTTCCCTTCGCGATGCTATTAGATTGATCCTTTTATCTACAGGGATCAATCTTCCGCTATATATTCGATCGAGAAGTATGTTTGTAACGTAATTGTAGAGGACCTGTTTTTCATCCTGTAGTCTTGTATAGACTTTTCGCTTATTGAGATATATTGAAAGAATTAGTACATCCTGCGTACTAAGAGATGTAAGGACTTTTTTTCTCGTTTCCGGGGTTTCTTTTGAGCAATGCAGCATGCCCGGATGATGCTTTTTCTGTTGTTTTGAAAACGACTCAAATATCTTTTTGACAATCTTTTCAAGTGGTTTTCTCTTTTTTGTAAATAGACAGGTGATCACGAAGAACTTTGTGGTTTTTCTCTTACTGAAATCAAACCCAAGGTCTCCGCTCTCATCAAGGAAAATATATCCCATTCAATATCTGCGTTATTCGTATTTTTATAATTTTTTAGAAAAACCGAAAAACTTATATCATTCTTTCAGGGTTCCACTGCTTCAACGCATTCTTTTTTAGCCGGGACACCTCCTCTCCCTGCCCTGATAGCCATCGGGGGATACCCCTTCGGGATATTTATGTTTCCATAAATTGTTCTCTGACCAAACATTTCTACCGAACACTATATTCAACGTTCCCGAAGGGGACGCATATAACAGCCGGGGGTAACACCCCCGGTTACGATATTGAACAAATAGTGTGTTAAAACCCTGAAAGGGTTAAATAAATAATCGGTTGTTAAAATTCAACGATAATATCCCACCCCGCCGGGGTGGAATTATCATTTTGTGTTTTTAATTTTCTACCAACATCTTGCCCCTCTGGGGCAACATTGAATATAGGCACATCATAAAACACGCCGGAGGCGTGAAATATTGGTAGAATAGCAATTCTTAATTCATAACAGGCACCTCGGAGAGGTGCAATAATATTTAAGCAATTCCTTTCATTAAACATCGCGACTCGGCGAGCTGTGTTACATTTGTCGTCTCATTTATAAAGATTAAATTTTCGAATTTCTTCCGGTGTAACATGCGGTACGATTGCATCACCTATACTCATCCCTCCTTCCAGAAGCGCAATTATTTCCTTTTTAGATGAAGCATTTTCAACAACTGTACCTTTATTTGTTGGTTTTAGCAATAATACTTCTTCAGGTCCTATTCCTTTATCAGAGAGCAGATCAAAACTATGAGTACTCATCACCACTTGCCGGTTATTTTGTTGCTGCATTTTATAAATAAGCGGAGCAAGTTTTTTTACAATCCCTACATTCAGAGATAATTCAGGTTCTTCCAGTAACAGCAAAGAATCGCTTTCGAGTAATGACCAAAGCAAACCAATTAACCGTAATGTCCCATCGGAAAATTGATCCTCACGTTGTTTTGCCGATTTCTGAGACCAGTGATCATAATACGCCTCAAGGTGAGGATATCCGGATTCATCCTTAGTAAATGTAATTTTCTTTAAATGAGGAACTGCTATTTTAAGAGCATTTTCGATTTTTTTAAGTCGAGTAGTACGTGTTCTCGCCGGAATTTTCGATAGATGCATTAAAAAATTTCTTCCATAAGGATCATCATGAATATTCGGACCCCAAAATTCTTCAGGATTACGCACTAACTGTGGAATAATATGCAGATAGTTTATTGAACTAAAATACTTTGCAATTTCACGAAAACGCTGATTTGCATTCACTTGTTCGAGATGTGTTTCTGTTTTCCTTTCCTCATCTTTTTCATCCGATTTATTTGGTCGATCCAGTATTTTTGTATTTCCCTTTTGAACATATTCGAATGAGATGAACGGCTTCCGGTAATCGCGTTTATCTTGTTTAATACCTAAACCATATTTCCAGTTTAATCCATTGGTCGAGTCATCAGACAGTACAAGTTCAATTTCGATATCCTTATTCTGATTAGAAGTACGACATCGGATATTCGAGAGTCCCCCTCTATCCTTAATCGCCTTCTGAAGACCGCCGCCGGATTTTGCTATATCTCTCATAAATTTAAAAACATCCAAAAAATTGGATTTGCCGGAATCATTCGGGCCTGCAAGAAAAACCCGCTCGGTAAGATCGACCGAGACGTTCTTGAAGTTTTTCCAGTTCTTGAGTTTAAGGTGTTTGACGATCATTGGTTTTTAATTGTAAGATATTGATTTCTTGTGTCGTATGCCAACCGTTCTATGTAACGCGAGACTACGGGCGGCTTGTGCGACGGCGTCTCGCGCTGTTTTAGTTCAGCAATTGCTATCATTAAACATCGGGGGTGTTCCAAAAACCATTCCGGTAAGGGAGATTCATGAATCTCCCTTACCGGAATGGTCAACACTGAACATAATCGGTAGTATCAATTTTCATAATTATGCTATACGATACTCTTTGGATAGCCCCGTTACATTTATTTCACCCTTTCAGGGTTCCACTGCTTCACTGTTTTCTCTTTTAGACGGGGCGCTGCCCCGCCCTGACTTATACTACCCCTTCGGGGTATTTTTGTTCCCATAAATTGTTATATAGTCAAACATTTCTACCGATCACTATATCCAATGTCCCCGAAGGGGACGCATATAACAGCCGGGGGTAACACCCCCGGTGACAATATTGAACAAATAGTGTGTTGAAACCCTGAAAGGGTTTCATAAAAAACCGGTGATTAAAATTCAAAGAAAATATCCCACCCCGCGGGGGTGGAATTATCATTTTGTTATTTAATTTTCTACCAACATCTTGCCCCTCTGGGGCAACATTAAATATAGGCACATCATAAAACACGCCGGAGGCGTGAAATATTGGTAGAATAGCAATTCTTAATTCATAACAGGCACCTCGGAGAGGTGCGATAATATTCAAGTAATTGCTTTCATTAAACATCGCGACTCAGAGAGTCGCGTTACATTGACTATCACCCCACCTCCACCACCTTCAAACTCTCAATCCCCCGATCATCAATTATCTTCACCGCAATACGATTGTACTCACCCGGCTCGAACGGGAGCGAGACTGTTCCGCGGTAGGATTCAATCTTTTCCTCGTCTATCTCCGCTTTAAGGTTTCGGGCTAATTTTGACCAACCCTCTTTTTCGCCTGCCATCGGGAAGAAGACCTGACGGGGAAACAAGCTCCTGCCGTCGTAGTCGGTGTCGAGCATCCACATTGCGATTTTTTCCTGACTGCCCGATTCGATGGCGCCGGTTTTGGTGTTGTAGTAGTCGAAGCCGAGGACTTCAACCTGATACTTTCCTTTATCCCGACTCTGTCGGGATTTGATATTTGTGACGTTTACGTCCGGCTGACCGATGAGCCAGAAGCTGTCGTTGCTGGAGCGTTTTTTCTTGAGATCGTCTGTGAGGAGGTCGGCGTTCATCTGGACTTTCAGGAGCGTGATGCCGGGCCAATTCGTCTCCTCGATGTCCTTCGCGGCTTCGGAGTCGAACTGGAATGCCGCAAAGACGATTATCTCCGGTTTGGGACGCAGGTTGCGGGCTTCCTCCAGCGCAAGGGATACCTGACGGGCTTCGAGAGGTGCGTGTTCGGGGCCGAAAGATACTACCACCCGCTGGACGACCCCCTCTGTGTCTCCCCCTTGGTAAGGGGGAGATTTTTCGCGCACCGTATCTGCACCGCGTTCGTTTGGTTTTGTCTCCGCTTCTGCGTGGAGCCAGCGTGTGCCCTGCAGAGGTTCGACGCGGGAGAATAATATGTACTGACCGTTCTTTCCGCGTATACCCGACTTGAGCAGTTCTTCCCGCCATTCGGATTGCCGGAGCGTCTCACCACGCCGGGCGATGGAGTGATCGGCTTCGAACTTTTTTTCTTTTCTCTCTGACGGTTTAACTTCGTCGATCGACTTCACGGTCGGGGCGGGGACGGCTTCGACCGTTAACGGACCCGTGACGCGTACCTTCGATCTATCCACATTCGGGTGATCGTACAGTGTTTCGTGAGCAGGAGGCTCGTTGTTTGCAATGGACTTTAACGTAATGTGAGGGACGGTTTTGTATTTAAACCCGCTTCCGACACCTTCATCGGGATGCGCAAGCTCGTAGTAATCGTATGTTGCGGTCATCAAGCGTTGTTTTGCAAGGGTGATTGCTACCCTTGATGTATCGCAGGTTATCCATCGGCGGCCCCACTGTTCAGAAACGTATGCCGTTGTACCACTACCGCAGGTTGGATCAAATATCAGATCTCCGGGATCTGATGACAATAAAATACATCTCTCTATGATCTTTGTACTTGTTTGAACCACATAAGTCATATCAATATTTTTTCCAGCAGTATCATCCCATAAATTTGATAGTTCTATGACAGGGTAGTCAGAAAAATAAAATTTGTATCCTAATCCCATTTTTGTCACAACTATTCTATCTTCTCTTTTTAATCTCTCCATTTGCTCATAGTTACCACGCCATGAATACCCTTTTTGAGGGAGAAATTCTTTACCATTAAATTCAAATTTAAATCGTCGCTCATTTTCACCTCTATCAATTAATTTATCCACCCTAAATACTTTTGTTCCTTTAGGTAAATTCCAAATATTCCTTTTTTCTTCCGTAGTTAATGTTCTTGTTCCACCATCAGGGAAATCAGCCCATAGAGCTAATTTCTTTGGATCCTCAGTAGATCCTTCGATACCCTCACGAAGTTTAAACAATTTTTTGGATTTATTTACCGTATCAGCGATATTCTTTGAGTACCAAAGTAAATAATTAAATGTATTTTTCAGAATTTTCGTCTCAGGTGCAGATTTTTTCCACGTTATAGTTGCACATTTATTTTTTTTACCAAAAATCTCATCTAATAATTCTCTCATATGATGTACATTATCATCCGAAATCTGCACAAAAACACTCCCGCTCTCGTGCAGCAACTTTCGGGCTAACAGCAGCCTGTCGCGCATATAGGTTAGGTATGAGTGTATACCAAGTTCCCATGTATCGCGGAATGCCTTTATCATTTCCGGCTCGGCGGTGAGGTCTTCGTCTTTGCCGTCCTTAACATCACGCTTGTTCACAAACGGCTGAAAGTTCG
>PWTU01000191.1 GCA_003562775.1 Ignavibacteriales bacterium | reverse complement strand
TCATTATAGTCCGCCCTCCCCAAAGAACTTCGGTCCTTCGGTGTATGATCCCAATTCATATTTTAACAGACCCTATACTGATCCCGCCGTTATGTGGACGGGGACACGCAGCGGGGGGTGGGATGAATATACGCAAAGGCAATACCCGAGTTTTGAGGGGTGGAATGCAATCTCAAGACGGACAATTGAGGACGGCGATCCTTCGACCGATCTTTCGCCCGAACAAGCGTATCGATTATGGCAATGGCATAGGCGGCGCGACGGCAGGATACAAAAACCCGATTATGTCGTCGATGTAGGTTTTGGCGGACCCGTTCCCTTTTTGAGCTCAAATATAGGGAATATGAGATTTTATGCGACATATTTCGAAGAGCGGGATATGTTTGTTTTCCCGCTTTCCCGTGATAGTTACAGCGACCGGCATGGACAATTACGAATTACCGCCGATATAACGCCTTCTATGAAGCTGAATGTAACCGGATTGTACGGTGAGATACATTCGGTAACACCGTATGAAAGTACTCCATCACCGACCGGTACAATCGTCAGGACGCAGGCGCAAGTTGCAAATATGGTTTACAACCCGGCGATCATTTTTATGCCGCAATTTTATAGTCCGAGTTCTGTCTTCAGAAATATGGTCGGCGTGAAACTTACCCATGCAATTTCCGCAAGAACATATTATGAAGCTCGTTTTCAACACAATGCGAATCAGTATAAAACGTTTAAGGTTGCCGACCGTGATACCTCGAAGATACATGAGATCTTTCCCGGCTACTTTGTCGATGAAGCGCCATTCGGGTACAGTGCGGACGATCAGACCGGGCTCGATGGTATGATCATCGGCGGGTGGATGAATCTGGCACGGGATCGGACAAGTAACAAAACCACTTCTTTAAGCTTTGATATTACCAGCCAGGTTGAGGCGCATCATCAATTGAAAGCCGGATTCGATATAACCTATAACGATTTTCGCATCAGATCGTTTTCCGAACACCCGAGGATGGACACGTGGACCAGGGATCTGATTTATAATGTTTTCCCGTATCGTCTCGGTATATTTATACAGGATAAAATGGAATACGGCGGGTTCATTGCGAATGTCGGCATCCGGCTGGATTATTCGGATTCCAACCTGGATTGGTTTGAGCTGGATGTATTCGACCGCAATCTGGCCGACGGTCATGGTCGCCATCTCGAGGAGGAAGCGCCGACAAAAGCTGTTAACCCCGTTTGGAATATAAGTCCGCGTCTTGGAATATCGCATCCGATAACCGAGAATTCAAAAATTTATTTTAATTACGGACACTTCAGGTCCGAAGCGGTGTCTTCTTTGCGTTTCCGGATACAACGAGAGCATAGCGGCAGAGTTACCCACCTGGGAAATCCGGATCTTGGTTTGGAGAAAACCGTTGCTTACGAATTGGGCTACGAGCAAAATCTGTTCGATTTGTTTTTATTACGGTTAGCTGCTTATTACAAAGACGTTACCGGTCAGCCGGGATGGGTGAGCTACACCAGTTTCGACGGTTCCGTTCGATATAGTGTGCCGGAAAATAATTTTTATGAAGATATCCGCGGATTCGAAGCGACACTGGAAAAACGTACCGGGAGATGGATAACCGGCTTTATCAATTATACCTATGATGTCAGAACAAGCGGATTATTCGGCTTTACTCAGAATTTTGAAAACCCCCAGGATATGCGAAATTACCTGCGTACCAATCCCGGGCAATCACGACCGAGACCGTTGCCGTACGCAAGGTTAAATATTAATTTACGGACACCTGTTGATTTCGGACCGGAATTTTTGGGCATTCCTATTCTCGGAAACTGGACGATAAGCATTCTTGCAAATTGGAAAGCCGGGCAATACGAAACATACAATCCGGGCAATTTACCGGGTGTCGTTGATAATATACGTTGGAGAGATTGGTATAATGTCGATATGCGGATTTCCCGTGACTTCACGATGATGAATTCGGGATTTCAGGTATTTATAAATATCTCAAATGTGTTCAACTTTAAGCATATGAATCCTGCCGGTTTTTCAGGGACTTTCGACTGGGAGGATTATCTTGGATCGCTGCGGTTGCCGTTCCGGGAGGGTATATTTAAAGGCAACGACCGTATCGGCGATTATCGTCCGTGGAATGTTGCATACGACCCTCTCGAACCGAATCATGATAATGATCCTGAAATTGCAGCCAGAAATAAAGAGAGAATCAATAATCGTTCTTATATAGATAATCCGAGTATAAGATCGTTGACATTTTTAAACCCAAGGCAAATTATCTTCGGAATACGAATCGATATATAGATTATGAACCGTTCAATGGGTTGGTAATGCATTCATTATATTTATAGAGGAAGTAACAATATGGTGTCGCGTAAAAAAAGTTTATTAAAAGCGGTATTAAGTTTATTTTTTATAATTTCAATTTTTCTGCCTGCTCAATATGCATTTACACAAGTAGAAGGGATGACCGTACGGTATGTAAGAATAGGAGCGTTACAAAATCACTATACGGCATACGGTTCGGAACGCGCCTCTACCTCACCGCGTCCATGGTATGAAGGATTGCAATGGCCGGCGAAATATCCCGATACGGATAATTCGGTAATCGAACGATTTTGGTTCGGTGTCAGGGATTTTGTGGATAAAGATGGAAATGAGTTTGAAGCGTACGGAGTTCATTCAACGGCCGGATACGTAGGTAATTCTCTCTTTCCGGTTAAGCTTGAACAGACCGCAAAATTCGAACATCCTGCCGTTATAGTCGACGGAATTAACGTGACTGCACCGTATCTACAGGATGTAGATCATTATGATCCGGACCAGATCCCGGACAGAATTTTGACCAATGTGGTAAATACTTCAATGGGATTAACCGTCACGCGTGTAATCTATGCTTTTAGCCAGGAGCATCACGATAATTATCATATTAAAAAATTAATATTTACGAATACGGGAAAAGTAGATTATACCGATGAAGTGAAGCTCGAACAAACGCTGAAAGATCTCTATATATCGTTACAGGTCCGGTACAGCGTGAGCCGTGAAGGGTCTTTCAGCATTATGGGAGGACAACGGTGGGGTCATTTTAGCTGGGTGACGAAACGGGGAGAAGATTATCCTGAGAATGCGGGCAGAACGATCACCGAAGACGACCCTATACCGCACTGGTTGAGGGCGGGATTTTCCTGGGCAGGACAAAATCCTTCGAATGATTGGGACAATATCGGCGGGCCGAACAGGGATGGAGATGGCAGGTTGCGTGCAATTCAGCATGCAGGCATTGTCGTTCTCCATGTGGATAAAAGCGCTACAGATAAATCCGATGATCCTCATCAACCTCATACGCTCGGGTGGCATGCGGGAGATACATACCCGTCTGTAGGCGATATGTCTATCGCAGCAGAACCTCAAATGATTCGAGTCTACGAAATGCTCAAGGGAAATCCACATGAGGGGCAGGGGGGCAACTACCGTATGGATGAAGCATATTTCGATCAGAATCCGAATCCGTATGCTGTTCATGGCGATCGCGGAGGGACGAATGTCTGGACCGGATTCGGACCGTTTACGCTCGAACCCGGAGAGAGCATTAAAATAGTATTAGCGGAAGGTGTTAACGGGCTGGACAGACAAACGGCAACGAGAATCGGTCGCCAGTGGTTACGTGCTTTTCGGGGGGAGGACGATGGGCCGTTCGAACTTCCCGACGGTTCAACGACGACGGACATGAATGAATTTAAAAATGAATGGGTCTTTACCGGCAAAGATTCGATTATGAAAACGTTCGGCCGGGCATATAGAAACATTAAAAGCGGCTACAATATACCGCAGCCGCCGTTTCCCCCGCCGCTGTTTGAAGTAAATTCCGGCGGGGATAGAATATCGCTTGAATGGGTCGTCAGTCCCTCGGAAGGTGAGCCGGGATTTGCGGGATATAAAATATACCGCGCCGTTGGTAAACCGGATACGGTATTTGAAAAAATTGCTACACTCGGACCCGGCGCACGTTCATTCGACGATACCGAGCCGCGAAGAGGCACTGCATATTACTATTATATAAGAGCATATAATGATGGAAGTAATAACACAACAGGAGAAACAAATCCCACCGGAGAATTGCACAGCGGGAAATTCTATACAATGACAAGAGAGCCGGCATATTTGCAACGTGCACCCGGTAAATCCCTTGACGATATACGGGTAGTTCCCAATCCGTATAACATTAGAGCGCGCCACTTACAATATCCCGGTGAACCTGATAAAATTATGTTCTTAAATATTCCGGGGAATTGCGTTATTAGAATTTATACAGAACGCGGAGATTTAATCGAAACCATTCAACACACGGATGGTAGCGGTGATGCATCATGGCAGTCGATAACATCTTCGCGCCAGGTTGTGGTGAGCGGTATTTACATTGCGCATATCACCGTCACCGAAGACCAGATCGATCCCGATACCGGAGACCTGTTGTATCGTGCGGGCGATACGGCGTTCAGGAAGTTTGTTGTTATAAGATGAACAGTACTAAGAGGGTGCTATCACGCAGCAAAACAGGGAGGAGTAAATAATGCTATGATCAATATCGGGTATTAATTACATGAGGGAAAATTATTATGAAAACAAGTGCAATAATGTTATGTGTTGTGGCGATAATGCTGCTTTTTGTCGCAGTCCACGGGGAGTTGTATTCGCAGAATCCCGGTGAAGTATGCGATCCGGATAGAAGCACCGGTCATGCTGCGCGTATAATTTCCGTTGAAGGCACGGTTACAGTTTACGACGCCGACGGGCGACAGATACAAGTACAGGAAGATTCTGTTATTCCGGCGGGCTCGACGATTATTACCGGAGCGACCGACAAGGCGGTACTTTCATTCGAAGACGGTACTGCTGATCGTTTAAGCCGTCTCCGGGTAGTTTTTGATTCCCGGGTGGTTGTGACGGGAGGCCTGTATTGCAGCGATCTGCGTCCGAAAGCAGATGAAGGTCGCTGGACCGCGAGGGAAATCGAATTTGAAGTGCTTCGCGGTGGAATACACATTGAGCTTGCCGAAGGTGTGTCGTATTCATATAACATTGAATTGAAGACACCCAACTCTGTGGCGCGGATGCTCCGCGGTACGCAGGAAGAAATGATTGCATTAGCAATCGTGAGCGGTCTCGAACAACGGCGGCAGGTTCCGGTTATTGAGCATCCAAAAATACGTGAACAAATAACGGCTCTTCTCATGGGGCGCAGCATTGACGATCTCAGTCCCAGAGAAAGGGATGGTATTATGTCACAAGCGGCAATGGCAGCCATAAACATGGGGCTGATCGATCTTGATGCGGAGGGATTCATGGAGAATCCCCAGATTCAATCTACGCTGGCGATGATGACTCAGGGACGTGATCTGAAAGACCTTGACGATAATGAAAGGGAGATGGCTCTTCAACTGGTTGGAACGTTGGCGATTAATCAGGGATTATTGGACCCCGAGACGATGAAGGTGTATGATCAGCCGGATGAACGCACGGTGATCGGAGTGGAAGCCGGAAAGATGCGTGTACATAACCGGCATCGCGGCTGGAAACGGGATGAGGCAGTGGATGTCGAAACAGGGATGTTTACGGAAGTGAAGGGGTATGATGTTCCGTTAAGATCGGAAAAGTTACAGGAATAATATCGCCGTAATTTGTAATTCCGGTCCGACAAAATAGTTTTTTTGTTTAATATCAGGAGGAAACTTCGATGAAGTTTAAATTAACTTCAGGGGTTTTTCTATTGTTATTTTTCCCGTTCACTCTTTTCTCACAATCCGGGAAAATTGAAGGATCGGTTACGGATGCTAAAACCGGCGCCGATCTTGTTGGTGTAAATGTTGTAATCGAAGGTACCTTTCTCGGCGCCGCAACCGATGGCGGCGGGCATTTCAGCATTTTAAATGTGCCTCCCGGAACTCACACCGTGATTGCAACAATGGTTGGGTACGATAATGTTCGCATTCTCGATGTCCGTGTCAATATTAACCAAACCACAACTCTTAATATAGAGATGCGGGAGATGGCTTTGGAATTGGATGAAATTACCATTGTTGCAGAACGACCGATTGTGCAGCGGGACGTATCGGCAAGTGTAGTTGCTATTGAGTTGGATGCAATAGAAACGATGCCTGTGACATCGATCGATCAAGTATTATCGCTGCACGCAGGTATTCAAATGGGACGGGAGGGGATACTTGTTCGCGGAGGTTCGGCACGGGAGACGATGTTCCTGGTAGATGGGTTATCATTGAATGACGAACGAACAAATGTTCCCTATACCGCAGTCAGCTTAAGCGCATTACAGGAAGTGCAGATACAAACCGGAGGGTTTAACGCCGAATATGGTAATGTTCGTTCGGGAGTCGTAAATGTTGTGACTCAGGAAGGATCGACAGAAAGGTATACCGCTCGTGCGATCGTCCATTACAGCCACCCGCAAGCGAAGAATTTTGGGCATTCCGTCTACGCATCCGATTCCTACTTTAACAGACCTTTTACCGATCCTGCAGTGATGTGGGTTGGTACATACGACGGCGCGTGGGACGAACATACACGAAGACAATATCCATCTTTCGAGGGATGGAATGTTGTATCGCAGAAAACCATAGAAGACGGTAATCCGACAACGGATCTTACACCGGAACAAGCGTATCGGATATGGCAATGGCACCGCCGCCGCGACGGCGATATTAAAAAACCGGATTATATTGTCGATGTAGGTTTAGGCGGTCCGGTTCCCGGCGTTTCGTCTATATTGGGCGATTTACGTTTTTATGCCACGTATTTTGAAGAGCGTGAGATGTTTGTTTTCCCGCTTTCGAGGGATAGTTTTACCAATCAATTCGGTCAGATTCGGTTTACTTCCAACATCACTCCGTCAATGAAGCTGAGTGTAACCGGATTGTACGGCGAATTGAGATCTGTTTCTCCATACAACTGGACTACAACGCCGACGGGATATGTTCTCAGAAATCAGGATGAGATTGCAAATATAGTAACTGATGCTGCGGTTTTGTATATGCCGGGTTATTACAGCCCTTCGACTATATACAGGAACATGGTCGGTTTTCGGCTCACGAATGCTATTTCGCCGAGAACGTTTTATGAATTGCGGTTTCAATATAATCTGAATAAGTACAACACTTTTCAGATTTCCGATCGTGATACCACAAAGCGGCATGAAATTTTTCCGGGGTATTTTGTGGATGAATCCCCGTTCGGATATTACGGGTATTCGATGACGAGTTTTGACGGTGTGGTTTTGGGCGGTTGGATGAACCTTGGACGAGATAGATCCCGTAATTCTACCACCGCACTTAATTTCGATATAACAAATCAGATGACACCCAATCACCAGGTGAAAGCAGGGTTTCATTTTACTTATAATGACTACCGGATACGTTCTTTTACCGAAAGTCCCTCAATGGATACGTGGAATCGTAGAATGATATATGAAATCTTTCCCTATCGGTTTAGTGTCTATGTACAGGATAAAATGGAGTACGGCGGTTTTATAGCCAATATCGGTGTTCGGTTGGAATATTCCGATCCAAATACCCAATGGTATGATTTCGAACCGTTTGATGAGTTCCTTGCACCCGGTTTTGGACATAGAATAGAAGAAGAAGTCTCACAAACACCTACCCAGGCGATATGGGCGCTAAGTCCACGACTTGGCATTTCGCACCCGATAACGGAAAATTCCAAATTGTATTTCAACTACGGTCATTTCCGTTCGGAACCGACCTCCTCGCTGCGGTTTAGATTGCAGCGTGAACACAGCGGTTTGGTTACGCATCTTGGGAACCCTGCGCTGCATCTTGAAAAAACCGTTGCGTATGAATTGGGATTCGAACAAAATATTTTCGACAAGTTTTTGCTGCGGCTTGCGGCGTATTATAAAAATATAACTGATCAACCCGGATGGGTGTATTATGAAAGCTTCGATGGTTCTGTCCGCTACCGG
>PWTU01000007.1 GCA_003562775.1 Ignavibacteriales bacterium | reverse complement strand
TTCCTTTGTATTTTTGGGGATTTAAAATAATATATATCATACACTCTCACCCTTGACTTTTATGTACGATTATATTACATTATTTCATATATATATTTAAATTGTAAGGTAATATTACACTTCAAGACGAGACGAGTATGCCAAGAAAAATTTCGCCATCGCAGCTAAGAAGCAAACTCAAGCAAATTGAAAGCAAGCAACGACAACAGATTTATAACATCTGAATAGAATGTATACCTAAAATATTTAAGATACCTATTTTTAATATCTTCATTATAATATCAAATCATTATTATGTACCCCAAATATATTGGTCAGAGAATAAAAACTGCACGAGTTAATCTTGGTCTTAGCCAGGATAATCTAGCTCAGCAGCTCGGCGTCCATCGTCCAACTATATCGCAAATCGAAAGCGGTAAACGAGCGATTGATACAACTGAACTTGTTGCTTTATCGCATATCTTAAAGCAACCGTTATCATTTTTCGTGGAAACTGATCAGGATGCAGAAGAACAGGACAATCCAATAAATATCTTGTATCGTGCTGAAGATATTTCGGAGAACGAGAAACCTGTCATCGACGATTTCCTGAAGATTTGTAAAGATTATATAGAACTCGAAGAGTTCAACGATATTGATAAGCATCTTCCTTTCCCTTTCTGGAAAAAACCTGTACGCTCAAAACGGGAAGCAATCGAAGACGGCGAACGTGCTGCGACATCTTTGAGAAGACAATTAGAGCTTGGCGCAAGTCCGGTAAAAGACCTTGCGGCTATTCTTGAAAATCATGGTATTAAAATTATCTACCGATCTTTAAAGTCATCGCACGCGTGGGGCTTTTCGATATCAAACAAAGAACTCGGACATTGTATATTCATCAACTCATCATGCATACGGGAGCGCCGATTATTTACCCTTGCTCACGAACTCGGGCATATATATATGGATCATAAACATTCCGTAACAATATTCAGCGAAGGCAATTCACCGGGCGCCGAAATTAAACAAGCTAAAACAAGTCTTCCTGAAGTTCGGGCAAACGTGTTTGCTGCTGCGTTCCTTATGCCGAAAGAAAAAATAGAAAAATTACTTGAAAATAGTAAGTTTAAAAAAAACGATACATCAGCAAGGCACATTATCAGATATCTTTGTCATTATTTTGGTGTCAGTTATCCGGCAATGGTATACCGATTATATAATCTAAATTATATTGGCAACAAAGTCCGCGATGAACTGTTACAAAATCCGATCACTTCGTCGTTAGAGTATTCGGAGCCAGAAGAGATAAGATTTCCTGAACGATATTTTACACTCGCCCTCGAAGCGTACCGCTCTATGAGAATATCGGTCGGGAAGCTTGCCGATTATCTACGAATAGATTTGTACGACGCCCGCCGGATAATAAAAGAACTCGACATACAACAAACACGGCAATAAGATATTTTCATGGTTGCAAAAATTAATTCGTGAAATGGAGTCTAACGCAAATTTCATATATAATCAAGAAGACTATCAGGATTTTATGAACCAAATATAGATTTATATACAGCGTTATTATTTTACTATACAGTTGATGAAAACACATAAAACGAAGATCGAGCCGGCGGAAGTTGGCGTACCGGTCGGAATTTACCGGATCGTACAGCGGTTCGTAAACATCGTACTCTACACGGTACTCCGAACCGGTAACCGGCGTGAACGGTCTTCCGGTTGCATATTTAAAATTGACGCCCGTACGAAATGCATCGGATAATCGATAGGTTGCGATGAGTGACAGGTAATGCGTCATGTCGCATGAGCGTCGTGAATACTCCTCGTTAATATATGCCGGCACGTGCAATTAGGAGTCTTCTAATAAATCTTTTTAAAATGAATATTTGCAGTTGATTAGCTTTAAAACCAAAAATTAATTACATTACATGTATGAAAACTCTCACGATAAACATACCGAGTACAGCCGATGTAGATGATAAAGAGGTACGAATGTCCCTGGCGTCTAAACTGTACGAAAGAGGGAAATTAACCATGGGCCAGGCAGCTGAATTAGCAGGGTACTCCAAAGAAACATTTATGGAATTGCTGGCTGACTATAATGTACCGCTCATCAATTATCCGGCAGACGAACTTGATCAAGATATAGAAAATGCCCAACGTCACAGTAGCTGACACAAGTTGCCTTATTCTATTCTATAAAATCGGAGAGCTTGAGCTTCTTAAAAAGCTTTTTGGTAAACTTCACATCACAGATACAGTTTTAAAAGAGTTCAATCATCCTGTCCCGGATTGGATTGAAATTGTACAACTGAAAACAGATGTGCATAAAGGATTATCCGGATACCTGGACCCGGGCGAAGCAACAAGTATAGCATTAGCCTCAGTGTATGAAGAATCACTTCTTATCATCGATGAAAACAAAGGGAGAAAAGCAGCTAAAGAAATGGGTATCCCGGTAACCGGATCACTTGGTGTATTAATTGCAGCTAAAAACAAGGGGCATTTAAAAGCTGTTAAACCAGTTTTAGAAAAAATCCAGGAAACGAATTTTCGAATTTCGAAAGAGTTGATTGGATCGGTACTTGAAAAGGTAAAAGAATCCTGAACAAGTTCGTTTGCAGCCATAACCCAAGAATCGCTTGTCTGAAGCCGGAGACCACCATTCCCTCTCTTCCACCTTCTTCCAGATGATCTCCACCATTAAAATCAAAAATTAACCGCAACCCAAAACACCGCCGTCCGCCTCCCGAAATAACTCTGTATCTCCTCACACTCAGAGTAATCCCTCGAATATTTCTACCCAAACAAATTATTAATATCCAATACAATATTCTTGTTTTTAATATTTTTATTATTTGTGTATATTTGTTTGAAACAACACCGGATAGTGATATTATCCGGAAACCATATAATTAATAGTTCAACCGCGGTGAAACGAAAGCGATGGCACAGATGAAAGCTGATGTGGCTCTCCTGACTGAACGCCGGTACGTCGCTCAGGACGTTCCGGAGAGCGACTGGTATCGAAGGAACATCCTGCGCGATGATCAGCTACTTCAAGAGGCGCTCGATCAACTCGGAATTTCGTCGGTGCGGGTGGATTGGAGTTGCCCGGACGAGGACTGGTCGAGGTACCGCTGCGCCGTTTTCCGGACGACCTGGGATTATTTCGACCGGTTCGACGAATTCTCTGCCTGGCTCGATGAGATTCAGTCGCTGACACAACTGTGCAATACGCCCTCCCTCATTCGATGGAATATGGACAAGCATTATCTCGCCGATCTCGAATCGCGGGGTGTTACTGTCGTACCGTCGCGGTTTGTCGAGCGCGGAACGACGGTTTGTTTACAGGATCTCCTCGATGAGGCGGGTTGGTGCGACGCCGTCATTAAACCATGTGTTTCAGGTGCGGCACGGCACACTTATCGCGTTCACCGTGAGAACATCGAAGAGGTCGAAGCCGTAGTGCGTCATTTGCTCGCCAGCGAATCTTTCCTGATCCAGCCGTTTCAGCAGGGGATTGTCGAACATGGCGAGGATGCACTGATAATGCTCAACGGGCGGTTTTCGCACGCCGTCCGGAAAGTGGCCAAACCCGGAGACTTCCGGGTGCAGGATGATCACGGCGGCTCGGTACACGCTTACGAGCCGGCGACGGCACAGATCGAGCTGGCGGAACACGCCATGGCCGCCTGTCATTCGGTGCCGACGTATGGTCGCGTGGACATGATTCAGGATAATCAGGGTCATTACGCCGTGATGGAATTGGAATTGATCGAGCCGGAGCTGTGGTTGCGATACCACCCACCGGCAGCATCCGTTCTGGCTCAGGGTATCGCCGGACTTCTGTGAGAAATGGATGGCCGAACAGATTACTTCCGTCACACCTACCTGTGTAACTCCAGTGATTAAAAAACAATTATTGATATTCAAGACATTTATAATCTATAGATGATCATACTTGTCCAAAAAAAGCGATTTGCCGTGCACCATGGGCGTTTGCGTGCTGCGACAGATAGGTCGGAAATTCTATTTGACATGTTCACATACATTCGTTAAATTCTAAATAAATAATTGACACAAACTTTACAGGGTAGACCATGATTTCAAAAGAAGTGATTAAAAAGGAAATCGATAACATCCCCGAAGAGCGTCTTGGTGAACTCCATCAATTAATCAAAGAATTCACCAAGTCGAAAAATGCCCGGAATAAAGGAAATCTTATGGCAAAATTAAGACAAATTAAAATTCAGGGCCCAAAAGATTTTTCAAAAAATATTGACGCTTACCTAAGCAGAGAAATAAGTGGCGGATAGAATATTTATCGATACCATGTATGTGGTCGCCTTGGTTAACAAAGTAGATACATCTTCTCCACCTCCATTCCAATGGACTTCACCGTGAAAATCACAAATTCACCGCCATCCCAAACACCACCGTCCGTCTCCCGTAATAACTCTGTATATCCTCACGCTCCGGGTAATCGCGTGAAAAGAATTGATTTCATAGCCGGTGTGCGTAAAGGTCTTCGTGAGCTGGACGAAGGTAAGGGTATTTCTCATGAACAGGTCCGGGAAGAATTCAGTGAATGGCTTTCAAGCTGATCTGGTCGTCAAAAGATCAACATAGACTAAAACGCTATCTTGAAAACCGAAATTTCTAACGGGGCTCACGTGTCGAACCGTGGACCCGCAGGTGTTCAAAGCCCGATGGAACTGCTATAATTGATTCGGGGTTTTATATTGATCTGTATAAGCCCCCTGATAAAATTCTATTGTTCTGATAAGTTGTTGTTTTTACTGATATTATGATGGGGTATTAAGTTATATTATTTGGTTATTATACAGGTATTTAATCAACATTCCGCGTTTATGCGGATCAATATAAACAATAGTTAGGCGTCAATGCGTCATCAAAGATGGATCAGCTGCGCGGCGTGTGTTTGGGCAGTACTTTTCGCAGCGCCTCACACTTGGTGGGCACTCAGAGTTCCGTACGGATTCCCGGGTGGCGAAGTTAACTATCATGTATTTATGTCCAGCACTTGGCGGTACATCTATAACCTCTCCGTCATCGGTCTTTGCGGTCTCGCGGTACTCATCACCATCCTACTTCTTCGGCCCTCACTGCAGCAGCTTGTCTCGCGGTCAGTTCTACGTGGTGCAGTTTGGGTCGGTAGTGCAGCCCTTACGCTACGAGGTGTAGCTGGCCTGGTTGTTGATGGTACCTCTGATCCCGTGTGGTGGCCCACGTTTCTAGTAGGTGGAGTTCTCTTTGGCTCCGTCGCATACTTGGCGAGAGTTCCAGCAGGCGCATCGCCTACGTCCGATTGAATGCGACTTGACGCCTAACCCCTCGTTGCAGAGGACGCCACCCTCGGCGGTATTATTTGTCGACCGACATCTCGTTGGGGCTCATCATGAACACTGCAACCCATCACCGGAGCCAGGGTGGCGCCGCTGAACTCATGCGCCGTTATCTGCTCGTTCAGTGCTCACGTTACGAGACAGAGTGAGCTAGGGTGACGGGTGTTGCGAGCACTATTCAAAAGGAACACAAAGTCGCGCGGAACCGGACACATGAAAGCACTGATTATACGAAAGTACGGGTCACCTGATTTTTTAGAAATTCAAGATGTTGAGAAACCCAGTCCAGTTGGTGATCAGGTGCTGATTAAAGTAAACGCTGTCTCGGTCAACGACTGGGACTTGGGTTTGCTTCACGGTTCACCATTTGTACCAAATCGCTTTATGGCGGGACTGTTTAAACCGCGCATCATCATAGGCTCCGATATTGCAGGAGTAATTGAAGCTGTTGGTAGTGCAGTCAGCTCATACAAACCTGGCGACGAAGTGTACGGTGATCTATCTGGTTGCGGGTTCGGAGGATTTGCAGAGTATGTGTGTGCACCACAAAGTGCCGTGAGGTTTAAATCTCCAAATATGAGTTTTGAACAAGCCGCCGCCATCCCACAAGCGGGCATGCTTGCACTGCAAGGAGTGACGGCGGGTGGCCAGCCTAAACCAGGACAGAAAATTCTGATAAACGGTGCCGGGGGTGGTGTAGGTAGTATCGCCATTCAACTCCTGAAGCTCCAGGACCTCGAGGTGACTGGCGTTGATAGCGCAGCAAAACTGGACGTGATGCGCTTGTGGGGATTCGATCATGTGATCGACTATCGAACTGAGGATTTCACACGCAATGGCAAGCGTTATGACTTGATTATCGATGTCAAGACCGATCGGTCGCCAGCGGACTACGAGCGTGCTCTGAACTCTAATGGTGTTTATGCAACCGTAGGTGGGCAACTATCCAATTTGCTGAAGGTCACCCTCTCAGGCTTACGCATAAACCGTGCGCGAGACAAGAAGCTTCAGGTTATAGGACTCCAGAGCAATCGCGATCTAACCTACTTTAACGAACTCTTCGAAGCAGGCAAATTTAAGCCAGTAATTGATACGGAGTTTGAATTCACAGACAATGATGTCCGCAATGCATTTCATCACTTCGATGCGGCCGCCCACAAAGGAAAGATCGTTGTCCGCACATAACAATCAATTGCACGCGACCAGCTGCGCTGGTGCGTGAATAAAGGCGTTATACTTTTCAAAATCTACTGTCCATTAAATTATGTATTCAATCAACTTTAAATAAATACCCACTTGCAAACCTCACAAATTCACCGCCACCCCATTCCCAACATCCTTCTCCCGAAGTAAATCTGTATCTCCTTGTTTATGCTCATCCTATTTACAGAAATGAAAGATGATCAAAATCCTGTAGGTGAGCTCCATTTTCATAATTATAATTTTTCTCGTATATTAAAAGTTTATAAAAATTTCTCTATTTATGCCCCAACTGGCGGCACAAGAACAATCATTATACACTAATTTTAACAGTAACGTTTCAATAAAAGGGAGACTATATGGACACTACAAAAAAAGGAAAATGCCCGGTAACTCACGGGGCAAACACGGATACAGATAGTTCTGTCATGAGTTGGTGGCCCGATGCCCTCAACCTCGACATTTTACATCAGCACGACGCTAAAACAGATCCTTTAGGCCAAGACTTTAATTACCGGGAGGAATTTAAGAAACTCGATTTTGAAGGACTAAAGAATGACCTGAAAAAACTAATGACCGATAGTCAGGACTGGTGGCCCGCCGACTGGGGACACTACGGCGGCTTAATGATTCGAATGGCATGGCATAGTGCCGGTACATACCGTATTGCCGACGGACGCGGCGGCAGTAACACCGGAAACCAGCGTTTTGCTCCTCTCAACAGTTGGCCCGATAATGTTAATCTTGACAAGGCACGCAGACTGTTATGGCCCATTAAGAAAAAATACGGCAACAAACTTTCGTGGGCAGATCTATTTATCCTCGCCGGAAATATGGCCTATGAGTCAATGGGATTTAAAACATTTGGCTTCGGTGGCGGCAGAGAAGATATATGGCATCCCGAAAAAGATATTTACTGGGGAGCGGAAAAGGAATGGCTTGGAAAATCCCGTTACGCAAGCAGTTCAGAAAGCGAGTCGCTTGAAAATCCGCTGGCTGCCGTTCAAATGGGTTTAATTTACGTCAATCCCGAAGGCGTGGATGGAAATCCCGATCCGTTAAAAACTGCCCAGGATATGCGAACGACATTCAGCCGCATGGCAATGAATGATGAAGAAACCGTGGCCTTAACGGCCGGGGGCCATACTGTCGGAAAAACTCACGGACAGGGTGATGCATCAGTTTTGGGCCCGGCGCCCGAAGGCGCTGATATTGAAGAACAGGGGTTCGGATGGAAAAACCCGACAGGGAAAGGAAATGCCGAGCATACAGTTTCAAGCGGATTAGAGGGGGCGTGGACAACCTACCCGGATAAATGGAACAATACGTATTTCTACTTACTTTTCACATACGATTGGAAAGTTACAAAGAGTCCTGCCGGTGCATGGCAATGGGAACCTGTTAACATTAAAGAAGAAGACAAACCTTTAGATGCACATGTACCCGGTGTACGCAGAAATCCGATGATGACCGATGCAGA
>PWTU01000307.1 GCA_003562775.1 Ignavibacteriales bacterium | reverse complement strand
CGTATGATGGTAATGTGGTTTCAATTCGTACTTTTTCAAGATGATTCCAGAAACCGTCAAGGGCAAGGAGAGAACCTATTTCAAAAACACCTGATGTTCCCGCGGGTTGGGATTTCGCTCCTTGTAAGTTCCGGATAGTTGTGCTCAACATAGGTCATCCTTTCCCCGCTCCCCCACCACAGCATCGAACAACTCTGTTTTACGGATCATCGGCTTTTGAGAATTAAACCAGCTTCTGTCTCCTGCAATCCCGGTCAATCCGAATATGTGCGTGAAACAATCAAAGCTCCTCAATATATAGCACCGCATAAAATTCTTGAATCCCCGATTCCCGTTGGTACCTCCGTTTCCATTCACGCCGTTACTCCTCGTATTCAATGGAATGATACTCGCACCGGTCGCATGCGATTTTTTTATCCTATCACTTCTTCATATTTCGGTATCCTTTTAAGCGTACTCCGCAGACGCTTTGATTCCTCTTCAAGGTCGTAGTCTATTTGAAGTCCCAGCCAGAATTGCGGCGTCGTGCCGAAAAATTTTGAAAACCGGAGAGCCGTATCCGATGTAATTCCACGACGGCGCTTTATTATTTCACTTATCCGTGTTTGAGGAATCTCCGTCTCCTTCGCAAGCCGGTATTGAGATATACCAAGCGGCTTCAAAAACTCTTCTTCGAGTATCTCACCCGGATGGATATTACGTAATCGAGCCATATTTACTCCTAATGATAATCGGTAATTTCGACATCATAGGCATCACCTTGATGCCAGTGAAAACAAATCCTCCACTGATCGTTTATACGGATACTGAACTGTCCCTCTCTATCTCCACGTAACTTCTCAAGTCGGTTGGACGGCGGGATTCGAAGATCATCAAGCATTGCGGCATTATTAAGCATTCTTAGTTTCCGCCGTGCAATATTTTGAATTACTCTCGGTAATTTGCGTGACCCCTCGCCACTCCACACTTTTTCTGTTTCTTTCGTGCCGAATGTCTTTATCATAAATAATAACGAATTCCGTTAGTATTGTCAAGCGTTACTATTATTATTAAGCAACAAGATACTCCTCTCGTTGTATAAAAGGAATATCAAAGGGCATTGCTACATGATTGCATAACCGCATAAGGCGGTAACGGTGTATCTGAGAAACGGAGAACCAACGTACTGCTGTTTCGGATATCAATCCTCATCCTTCAATATCGCCTCACCCTTGACGAACCAGGAAACTCCGAAGGCAACGATTGCAATTGCTTCAAGCCAGTATACCGGGCGGAGCGATTTCAGGCGCGAGGCGGTTTCTCCCGGAAGCAGAAAGTAGACGACGATGAGCACGATACAAAGAGCCATGGTAACACCGCACACCCGGTAGACTTTGTTTCGTTGAAGCTTCTTTCTGGTAGGCGCTTTAAAAGGATTGGTTTTCGTAAACAAGAACAGCGAGAAATAAATGAGCGCCAGGAAAAATATCGCGGCAAACCCGAGATGTATATATCCGGTGACCACGGCATTTGACGCCGTTGCCCCGCCGGGTGCGGTCGGAAAGAGCGCCAATCCGACGGCCGATATGCAGGCAACGTATGCGGCTATCTTATCGGCGAGGTCGTATCCGTTATACGCGAACAGGAAAAAGCCGATGACGAAAAGCGTGCCGACAAACACGTCGCGCATGCCCGTATGATAATAGCTGCTCAGGGAGCTTTGAATGCCGGTCTGAAAGACCAACAGCGCACCGAAATAAAGGACAAACGGAAGGGCTATTCCCAGAATACCGATGGTTTTCCTGAGAGCCAGATAGGAAAAGATGAGCGATCTGTCATTATCCATACGCGTCCTCCATGATTTTGTAATAAGATATTGATTGGGGAGATTATATGCAATTGGTGAGCCGGGGATCAATCACGCCGATTCCTTCAGGTACCCTTTTATTTGCCTGAACATCCCGGTATACGATTCCTCACCCGTAAATATCCTGATCATAGATTTCATGAGCTGTCGGGATCGGTTTCATCTTGAGACCGATCTACATAACTCTTTCTGGTATGTTGGCAACCGTTATTAACCACTATTAACCGGTAATAACCGTTATTAACTGTTTACAATTATAATATATTTGATAAATTATCAATTATACTAAACTTTATCCCTACAGCGGCCAGAAATAGAGAATCAACGGAACGCCGGTAACAACAATGAGTATCTCCAGCGGCAATCCCATCCTCCAGTAATCGCTGAATTTGTATCCCCCGGGTCCCATCACGAGCGTGTTCGATTGGTGACCGATCGGCGTGAGAAAAGCGCACGAGCCACCGACCGCGATAGCCATAAGGAACGGATCGATCGAAGCGTTTAACCCGGTTGCGATACTTATACCGATGGGCGCCATAAGAACAACCGTTGCTGCGTTATTGATCACGTCGGAAAGAAACATCGTTACAACGAGAACGATTGCAAGTATTACCCAAGGCGGGAAATCGGTACCGATGCTCATGATCTGTGCGGCAATAAGTTCAGCTCCGCCGGTCGTCTCAAGCGCTTCGCCGACCGGTATCATCGCTCCGAGGAGTATAATAACGGGCCAATCCACACTCGTGTATATCTCACGAACGGATATAACGCTTGCAAGCACGAGCAGAAGCGCGGCAAGCGGAAACGCGATGTTTACCGGCAACAATCCGACGACGACCGATACAATGGCGCTGCCGAAAATTCCGAGCGCCAGGAAGATCTGACGGGGCGCCCCTATTTTCATACCCCGCTCGGCAAGCGGCAGACTACCCATCGATGTGATTGCATCGTTTATATTGTTCACTCTTCCCTGTAATAACAATACGTCGCCCACCTTGAACCGGATGTTATCGATGCGCTGACGCAGCTTTTTCTCCTGCCGAGCTATTGCAAGAAGGTTGAGTCCGTATCTCGAGCGCATGGCAATACCTGCCGCTGTATTGCCGATGAGCGGAGAGTTTGCCGTGACCACCGCTTCGGTAATTGCGATGTCCTTGGAGCCGATTGCATCCTTTCGAAATTGTTTTCCGCCGACGAGCTTTACGCCGCTGTTGTTAACGAACGTCTTCAGGTCATCGGAATCTGCTTCGAGTATGAGAATATCGTTTGTTTTTAAATCTTCTTCCGGATCGGGAGCATGGATGCGCCGCTTGTTCCGTATTAACCCGAGAATTTTAATATCGGCGTCGGTCAGTTTTTGTATCTCTTTTACCGCTTGTCCTTTGAGCTTCGAATCCTTCGTAACCCGTACCTCGGTTATATAATCATTTATTTGAAACAGATCCTCAGGCGATGCTTCACCCTGTCTTTTCGGGAGCAGGCGCCAGCCGATCAAAGATATGAATGCAATACCTGCTATTGCAACGCCGATCCCCACGGGGCTGAAGTCGAACATACCGAACGGCGCACCAAGCTCATCCCCCCGGAAGGTAGCGATGATTATGTTGGGTGGTGTACCGATAAGGGTCGTCATTCCCCCGAGGAGCGAACCGAAAGCGATCGGCATAAGAATATATGACGGTGCATTGCCGCTTTTCCGGGCGATATACAACGCGACCGGCATAAGAATTGCAAGCGCACCGACGTTATTCATAAATGCCGACGCAACCGCAACGACAATGGTGAGTACAAATATCTGAACAATTAATTTTTTACCGACTTTCATCACCCAGGATGCAATGACATCGATGAGACCGGAATTCATCAATGCACGGCTTATGATCAGCACTGCTGCAACGGTGACAACGGCGGGATGGGAAAATCCGGTAAACGCGTGATCTTTCGGGACAATACCTGCGAGAACCAACAAGAATAATGCAATCAACGCGACGATATCATGCCGGACTTTTCCCCAGGCAAAGAGGAATAGAGCAATAACGAGAGTAATGAAAACAATAGTCTGGTCCATCGAATATAAAGGTACGATTAATTTACTTTTTTACCAACACCACGATGGACCGTGCGGGAAGATCGAACGTATCGCCGGCCGGGAGAATGGTTTCACCGTAAGTATTTACACCGAGATCGGTAGAGATTACCGCTTCCCATGTTGCTCCTTGTATTGCCGAGGGAACCGTACACTCCACTTTTTCATGATGAAAGTTAATCCACACAAGAAACGTATCGTCAACCCGCGGTTCTCCTTTCTCGTTATATTCGTCGAGTGCATCGCCGCTCAGAATAAATCCGAGCGTTTTTGTATCGGGTGCCTGCCATTCCTCCTCAGTTATCTCATTGCCGTCGGGCCGGAGCCACTGGATATCCTTTGTCTCCGAGTCGTCGATTATTTCTCCCTTTAAAAATTTTCTTCGCCGGAATGCAGGGTGGTCGTGCATGAAGTGTATGATCTTTTTCGTGAAATCGAGGAATTCTTTTTTACGATCGTCCAGGTTCCAGTCAAACCAGCTTATCTCATTATCCTGACAGTATCCGTTGTTATTTCCCTGCTGGGTGTGGCTCAGCTCATCGCCGCCGAGCAGCATCGGCACGCCCTGTGATAAAAACAAGGTGGTGATGAAATTTCGCTTTTGCTGTTCTCTTAAATTAATGATGTTTTCATCATCGGTCGGACCTTCGGCGCCGCAGTTCCACGACATATTATTATCCGAGCCGTCTTTGTTATCCTCGCCGTTCGTATTGTTATGTTTCTCGTTATAGCTTACGAGATCCTGCAATGTAAATCCATCATGCGCGGTAACGAAATTTATACTTGCGAACGGACGCCTGCCGTCATTCTGATACAGATCGCTGCTGCCGGTTATTCTGTAGGCAAACTTCGCTGCCTGATTCTCATCGCCTTTTATCGCCCGCCGGATCGTATCGCGGTACTTGCCGTTCCATTCAGTCCACAAAACGGGGAAATTACCCACCTGATAGCCTCCTTCTCCGACATCCCACGGCTCTGCGATAAGCTTCACCTGCGAAATAACCGGATCCTGATGAACAATATCGAAAAATGCTGCCAGCTTATCGACCTCGTGCAGTTCACGTGCAAGAGCTGCGGCAAGATCGAACCGGAACCCGTCGACATGCATTTCGTTCACCCAGTATCGCAGACTATCCATTATAAGCTGGAGTACCTGAGGATGATTCACGTTCAAACTGTTGCCCGTACCGGTATAATCCATATAAGAACGAGGGTCGTCTTTTACGAGATGATAATACACCGTGTTGTCGATGCCCCGGAAGCTCAGCGTAGGACCGAGTTCATTTCCTTCGGACGTATGGTTATACACAACATCAAGAATTACTTCGATACCGTGACTGTGTAATGTCTTTACCATCTCTTTAAATTCACGAACCTGTTCACCGGTATCTTCCGAGCTTGCATAGCGGGATGTAGGAGAAAAAAAGTTCGTCGTGTTATATCCCCAGTAATTGTTCAATCCTTTATCGACGAGATGTTTATCGTTGAGAAAGTCGTGCACTGGAAGCAACTCTACGGCGGTTACGCCGAGTTCCTTAAGGTGATTGAGAAACGGCTCCGAAACGAAACCGGCGTACGTTCCCCGCAACTCTTCGGGAATTGCAGGATGAAGTTTTGTAGCTCCCTTTACATGTACTTCATAAATGACCGTTCGATGCCACGGCGTCTTCGGATGGCGGTCGTTTTCCCAATCGAACGACGGATCGATGACGACGCATTTCGGCATGCCCGGTGCACTATCGCGTTCATCGAAGGAGAGATCCTTTTGATCGCTGTCGAATTGATATCCAAAGACGTGCGTCTTCCAATCTACCTCACCGGCAATTGCTTTTGCATAAGGATCAATGAGCAGTTTATTTTTATTGAATCGCATTCCCTTTTCGGGTTCAAATGGTCCATCGACACGGTAACCGTAAAGCTGTCCGGGTTTTATTCCTGGTATATATGCATGCCAAACATGCGCGGTGACTTCTCTTAATGGGATGCGTTCCTTTTCTTTTTTCGCATCTCTATCATCGAAGAGGCAGAGTTCTACGTTTGCTGCATTCTCCGAATACAATGCAAAGTTAACGCCACTCCCATCCCACGTAGTTCCGAGGGGGTAAGGTTGTCCGGGAAAAATTTTTCGTGGCATATTCAATCAGCGATAATTAGATGTAATCTATTCTGTGCAATATCGGTTATTAATCGAAAATAATCAACGGTTTTATGATATTATATTTATGATATTATCTTCTTTCCTATGCATCATATGAAATGCTTTCTCAACTTCATCAAATTTAAACGTATGATTTGTCATTGGCGTCGGATCGACTTGTTTCGTCTCTATCAATAGATCTTCTCACCCGTTCGACATCCGGGTCCAAACGATAATGGCGAAATAATATAATACAAGAAAAATGAAAAAGTAAGAGCTTTAACTCCGAATTTTACCAATTTTTAACGGAACTTTTAATTAAGAAATGGGTTTTTATGTATATAATTTGGCCATTCTGGTCGAGAGACTATCTATGACTGCAGAGAACCGACGCCTGGAACAGGCACGGCACCGAAAAGCCGATTGGAAACGATGGGGTCCATATTTAAGCGAACGCCAATGGGGAACCGTCCGTGAAGATTACAGTCCGGACGGCGATGCTTGGGAGTATTTTCCGCACGAACATGCGCGTTCACGGGCGTACCGATGGGGTGAAGATGGAATAGGCGGTATATGCGACCGGAAACAATTTATTTGTTTCGCCATAGCACTCTGGAATGGAAAAGATCCATTTCTCAAAGAACGGCTTTTCGGCTTGCCCAACAGAGGCGGCAATCATGGCGAGGATGTCAAAGAATATTATTACTACCTCGATGCCACCCCCACCAACTCTTATTTGAAATTTCTTTACAAATATCCACAAAAGGAATTTCCATATACGCAGCTTACGCAAGAAAACCGCAAACGCGAGAAGCATGTACCTGAATACGAACTGATAGATACCGGAATTTTTGACGATGATCGGTACTTCGATGTGTTTGTGGAATATGCAAAAGCGGATGTGGAAGATATTCTCATCCGAATTACCGCACATAACCGCAGCTCAGAACCTGCACAATTACATCTGCTTCCCACGATGTGGTTTCGAAACACGTGGTCATGGGGAATCGATGAGCGAAGACCAAATTTAGGGTCATTAAGGAACGTCGGAGGATCTTCCATCATCGAAATCGATCATTTTCACCTCGGCAAACGGTGGTTGGCTTGCGACGGTACACCAGATTTACTATTCACGGAAAATGAAACGAATTTCAAGCGAATATTCGGTACCGAAAATCGAACAGCGTTTGTCAAGGACGGAATTAACGACTTCGTCATTCGTAATAACCAACATGCTGTCAACCCAAGTCACGACGGAACCAAGGTCTCCGCTTTTTATAAAATCCCAATCGAGCCGAATGACCCAATTACCCTGCATCTGCGTTTTATGGATCGCGAGCCGGATCCGAACGTGTTTGGCGAATTGTTCGGTTCAATCTTCGAACAACGCCGCAACGAAGCAGATGAATTCTATTCCGAACTCTGTCCCAAAAACATACCGGAGGATCTGCGAAGCATACAGCGACAGGCACTTGCCGGGATGCTCTGGACAAAACAATTTTACTATTACGACGTGCGTACGTGGCTGAAAGGTGATTCAGCAAACATATCTCCACCTCCCGAACGCCGGAAGATCAGGAACAAGAACTGGGCGATGCATCTGTATAATGAGGATGTAATTTCAATGCCGGATAAATGGGAATTTCCATGGTATGCAGCATGGGATCTTGCGTTCCATTGTATCCCGCTTGCGTTAGTGGATTCAGACTTCGCTAAAAAGCAACTGCTGCTTTTCCTCCGCGAATGGTATATGCACCCGAACGGTCAGCTGCCCGCATACGAATGGAATTTCGATGATGTTAATCCACCGGTGCATGCGTGGGCATGCTGGCGGGTATACAAAATTGAAAAACGTATACGAGGCAAAGCCGATCGACAATTCCTGGAAAAAGTGTTTCATAAACTGCTGCTGAATTTTACCTGGTGGGTAAACCGTAAAGACCCTGACGGAAGAAATTTATTTCAGGGCGGTTTTTTGGGGATGGATAACATCG
>PWTU01000093.1 GCA_003562775.1 Ignavibacteriales bacterium | reverse complement strand
TTATGTAACGGATGGTTCTTTTTGAAGATAGGTATTTAGGGTATGAATAGCAATGTTTGGGAAGTATGAGTAAAAAAGTAGTCCATCACCGTGCTCTCCCCCGCTTCAATTCATTCATCACCTTCGTAATCCATGCGCGGCTCACACCGAGATGACGTGCAAGATCGGCCTGGTTCTTGACGCACCCCTGGTCAATTAGTTCACGATACCGTATGGCAAGTGAACGCCGATCTATCTTGGCAACAATTTTCACCGGTTCGAGCTTTCTGGGGATGCTGAAGAATTTTATTAACCTGTGTATTACCTCATCATTTATTTCAAAATAATTCGACACGAACGGTCCATCGACCGTCAATTTTTTCTCCCTGCATAATAAATTTCGATGTTTATGGGAATTTTAAGTATAAAAAAGTTCGAGAAACCGTGTCGCTCGCGGAGCCAAAGCCGGATAAAATATCCGGCTTTTTCATTTTGGAGGCATATGCTATGCCTCACTATGTCCACATCCTGAAATCCCTCATTGCTGATAAATACTACATCGGCAGAACTACCAATCCCGACAGACGAATCTGTTTCGAAAATACCAATGTGTAAAAATCATCTTTCTACATAGCCCTGGCAATCTTGACTTTACAGGTTCAATTCAGTAATCTATACCACACTTTATTCTTTTGGTATTGATTTTATTTTTCTGACCATTAATAATGTCTATAGAAATTTTATTACTCATTCTCGCGTTTGCAAAAGATGAGAATATCGATCTTACAAGTCTTTCAAAGGCCATACGAGACGGTGATCATAATTCCTTCAGTCAATTTTATGACGCTCACTATGCGTCGCTCTATCGATTTCTGATAAGCCGGGGAATGAGCCATGATGAAGCCGAAGATCTGATACAGAAAGCATTTATCACGATTTGGGAAAAAAGAGACGGTATCGACGAGACCAAATCGCTTCGAGCCTATTTATTTCAGATCGCTTACAGGCAAATGATCAACCATATCGAGTATCATTCGAAATTCCGGGATGAAGATTTGCAGGACTTGAAAATTACCGCCGGCAATCCAGACCAGGATATCGATTATCTCCGATTACTCGACATAGTCAGAAAAACCATTGCCACGATGCCCGAAAAAAGAAAGGTGGTCTTTGAACTCTGCTTTATGAAACAATTCACCTATAAAGAAACGGCAGTTGCATTGAACGTGAGCGTTAAAACCGTTGAGAATCATATGGCCCTTGCATTCAAGGATTTACGAAAAGCGATAATTGAATACTATGGCCCGAAAATAAAAAAATATTCATGATTTTATATACATTGATTAGGGGACATTAGACGCCTCAACTGTATTACAAATAAAGACTTATATGAAAATATTTATCAATCTCCATACTATAATAATCGCCAAACTGATTATAACCGGTTTCCTGCTTCAGAGCTGCATAATCGAGGAATTCGAACAGGACTTTATACCATTTACCGATGAGGAGACGGTACTAACCGGACAAATAATCGGCGAATCCGTATCCGAAAATCAAAACGGGTTGCTCTCAACTTTTTCCGAGGCATTTGCAATACCGACACCATCGAACTTAGTCAGCGGCCCATCGCTGCTTTCAACGGGCAGATTCAGGAAACTGGATAATTATACATATAATTTTGATCCCGGCACCGGAATCCATCAGGTAACGTTTTCAAAGCGTATTGAAAATCAGGAATTCACCTCTCTTTCGAATTTCACGCTGCACTACATTTTCTACGATCGAAATCAAAATATTCTGGACGATCCCAATCAACAGCGCAATGAGATCCATGCCGTTGACTTTAGTGCGACCCGGTCGGGAGAGATCCAATCCGGTTCAAAGAACTCGTACTTCAATAGAACAGACCGGCTCTTTATAGACGGCCTTTTATCGACTTCAGACATATTGTCAATCGACGGCTACCACTCGGGTGAGGGCGTGTTTATCAGAATCGATTCTGACGGTAGACGTTTCGATCGGGAATACCTGCTTGAAATGAATTTTCTGGATATTCGCATTAATAAGTCCGTTGTTGAAACAAATAGAAATTTCAGAAAAGGGGTTACCGGTGCGCTCAGTTATGAATCGACTATGAAGCAAAACCGAAACGGTTCGCCGGAAACAAAGATTGTGAACGGTACCCTTGAATTCAACGGCGACGGGACGGCGCTGCTGCGTTTCACCGAATCCCTCGATATCTTCAGACTTAAACTCCAAAGCGGAGAGGTATTCGATGACGATGAGTTCGAGGGAAGAGTGATCCGGGTTAACCTGCTCGATAACATCTTTACTATTGCGAACGGACAGCGAATTCAGATCAATGAACATACGAAAATAGACGACGGCGATTTTCTTACCCTGGCAGAAGTTGCGGTTGCCGTTGACAACGATGTGCGGATTATAGCAGAAGGAGACTATTTCCATCCGGATAAAAACGCAAATCTCTGGATTGCCACCGAAGTGGAGTTTGAGCTTGAATCAAATGAGTTTGAGGATATTGTTGCTTCAGTCGATCTTATCGAAAATTCGTTTACGCTCGTGAACGGGGACCAATATTTTATCACAGAGAAAAGCGAAGTGGAATTTGACGATGGGCTCGAATCCCTCACAGATGTTGCAGATGCCGTCAATACTGGATTGCCCATTGAAGCCGATGGCGAATTTATTATCGATCCGGCTACCGGCAAGCGAATCGTCACCGAGGTGGAATTTGAACTGGAATTCGATGAATTCGAAGAATACGTCGTATCCGTTGATCTTGCAGGGAGTTACTTTACGCTCGAAAGCGGAAAGAATGTAAGGGTTACGGAGGATACAATCATTGATGATGAGGGCGATTATCTGACTCTGGAAGAAGTCGCCGAAGCACTTGATGAAGGACGACAGGTGGAAGCAGAAGGGAAATTTTATTACGACTATACCAGCGGATTCTGGATAGCCGTGGAAGTCGAATTTGAATCTTGAATAATATACATGACCGAAAAAAATAACATACCGGATAACGATCCCGATCTGCTGCTCGCCAGATCGTACGGTAAAATCGTAAGCGGCGAAAAAAGTCCGGCTGACATAGAAGATCCGCTGCTTACGATGCTGTTAAAAACGCGTGACGCGGCCGAACAGATTGAAGCAGCTATTCCTGTTCGGGGGCAGGAGGCGGGATGGAATCGTATCCAGGATGCAATTGCACCTTCGACGAAAAAGACCGCCGCCAAAGTTTGGAAGTTTCCTGCACGGCAACGGGTGTACTGGGCTGCCGCCGCTGCCATCGCATTACTTGTATTCCTTTCGATCCTCTTACTTCGACAACCGGATCCTCAACTTATTGCAGAGAGCGGAAGCACAATTTCTGTAATCGAATTGGTCGATGGAAGCACGGCAACGCTTCGTCCGAACACGCAACTGTATAAAGTCTCCATCTCCGAATCCCGCCATAACTATGCTCTTTCCGGTGAAGCCCTGTTCGATGTGGAATCTATTCCCGAACGGATATTTTCGGTAGAGGCCGGTGCCGGAAGAGTCGTGGTAACAGGCACAAAATTTAATATACACGACCGGGGTGAAAGAGCAAGCGTCTATCTTATCGAAGGTGAAGTTATATTTGAGACTATAGACAGACAGGAATCTGTACGTCTGTCACCCGGTGAGGCAGCAATTGTCGACAGGACAAAGCGGTTAACGGAACCATTTACATTCGAACCCGACGAGATAACCGGATGGACTCAAAACAGGTTGGTGTTCAGAGAAAGAGAGGCCGGCTCGATATTTGAAGAACTTGAATTTCATTTCAATATCAGGATCGAAGCGCCTGCAGAAATTAGACAGGAATCGTTGGGCGGTTCGATCCCGCTTGATAGTGTCGACGAAAGTCTGCAGGATCTCGGCACCGTTCTTGAAGGCCGGTTCGTTCAAACGGAGGAATATACATATCAATTCAGGTCAGGACAGTAAGTGATTTCGAAAAACAGAAACGTACCGATATTATTAATGAGAATAGTGCTGCTGTCTGCGTTCTGTTTCCAATTAGTACTCCCGGCAGTTTCGTTTTCGGATATAACTTTCCAGAATACTCCTCTGAAAGAGGTAATACAACAGATCCAAAACAGAACGCCCTACTTTTTTCTTTACCGTGAATCACAGATAGCAGGAATAAGAATTACACTCGAATCGACAGACGATAAGATTATCAATGATTTGAGAAGTATTCTGACTGGTTATCAAATCGATCTGACCGTTGATCACGCCCGCTACCAGGTTCTGCTAACCCGTACGCAAGAAGCTCCTCTGCCGCCCCGATCGGTACAAATAAAGGGACACGTTGTGGATGCGGAAACCGGTGAACGGCTTCCGTTCGCTTCGGTGATGTGGCAGATAAACGACTCCGTACGCGGTGTCGCCGCCAACTCGTCGGGATATTTTTTGATTCAAACAACCACCGATCAACCGCGTCTGACCCTCTCCGTTTCGTATGTAGGGTATAATAGCCGGGAGATTTCAATCGAACTATATGAATCGAACAGGGTAGAAGATCTTACGGTACGTCTTGAACCGAAAATGTTGAGACTAAACGAAATCGTTGTATCCGAATTTATCGGTTCACATCCCTCCGATACATTGTTGACCGGATTACTCGATGCCCGCAGGTTCAGTCCTCTGGGTGAATCCAATTCGATCCGTGCATTACAGGGACATCCCTCGGTTTCAGCGGGAACCGCCTTAAACAACGGTATCAACGTGAGGGGAAGTACTCCGGACGGTTTCCTTGTCCTGCTCGACGGAATGACTATTTTCAACCAGAGCCATCTTTTCGGACTCCTCGACAGTTTCAATGCCGATGCAATTCAAACAGCCGGATATTATTTTAACGTCCCTCCCGCAAACATCGACAGTCCTACTGGCGGCACTCTCAACATGATAACACGTACGGGATCGCGCAACGAGTTTCGTTACAGCGTGGGAATGAGCAACACAAGCATCAACGGGACATTCGAGGGCCCTCTCGGAGAGCACAGCAGCTGGCTGCTTTCTGCCCGGGGCTCGTATATGGATATTGCTTCCTGGTTTAATAACTCCGACCTGATTCAGTGGGGTCTTGATATTAACAGACCGAAACGAATTGCATCCGATGAACCCGATTTCACCGACCTGGTATTAAGACCGGGTTCAGCATCAGCCCGGTTCATTGATGTTCATAGCAAGTTTTACATCGAAACGGTGAATGCGGGTAGATTCATTTTTAGTGGATATTTTGGAGGCGACCGGACTTCACAAGATGCACAACGCAGAGTTCGATCAACGGATGCAGACAGACAATTTACGTTCGAAGACGTAAAAACATCTAATCGCTGGGGAAATGCACTTATAAGCATCACGTATGAGGACGAAATTGCAGACGGCATATACAGTTCAATAATGGCGGGATTTAGTTCATACGAAACCGATTTTGAAAAGGATGATTTTGTTTACAGCCGCGTACATTACGTGAACGGCACCGAAAGTATTACCGTCTTTACGTACCCTTTTCGGAATAGAAGTACAATGAATGAGTTTAAAATTAATCAGGATATTGAATACCGGCGCGACCGGTTTTCAGCCACCGGGGGTGCTGGCTGGAAATATCTTATCGGATCATACAGTGAACTATCGTTCGATCATTCCGGTTTTTTTTCGGAAACAAATGCCCATATTGCATATACATATCTCCAATCAACATGGAATCCATTACACTCGTTTGAAATGAACGTCGGAGGACGACTCTATTATTACCACCTTGATAAACGGTTTAGAGCTGCACCGAGAGTACAGATAAGAGTAACACCCACACCCTCTCTTACACTAAGTGCAGGATATTCCATCAACCACCAGTTTCTGCATCGAATATCTCTGGCAAATGCAACAACCACCGACGTTTGGATCTTATCCACACGTATTGAACCGCCCGCAACCTCGACACAGATATCGGCAGGAATTCAATACATACCTGATCCCCTTTTCATTTTCCAATTAAACGGTTATGTAAAGGATTATGATAATCTGAGAATGCACGAACTCGAGACACAGTCGCTTGCCGGTACCTTTGCCGGCAAACCGTGGTTCTATCAGAACAAAGGTACCGCGAGAGGTGTTGAGCTGCTTGTTAAAAACCGCTGGAGGCGGTGTACGCTCACACAAAGCTACACCCTTTCACAAATGACATTTACAAATCCATTTTTCTTCGATGGAAAAGAATATTTTGCCGACTGGGACAGAACGCATTCCTATAACGCCGTTCTGGAAATTCAATTGGCCGACAACCTTCAGATCTATCTATCGGGAATAGCAATGAGCGGAGCACCGAATGCGCTTGCTATGTTCGGAGTGGATACGGTAGACCGATTGGATGCTTATTACCGGTTTGATACGACCATTTCCTACCAGACACAATTTTCAGGATCGTCGAATCTTGAAATTAGTCTATCGATCTTTAATCTACTTAACAGGGATAACGTCTGGTACAGAAACTATGCTTTCAATTTCGACGAGACCCGATCTATTCCGCGGCTTATACCGGTGCCGGTTGACGTGCTTGATCTCGGTTTTCATCCCTCATTTAAAGTGCAATATACTTTTTAAATGCAGCGTCTGCTGCGATAAGTATTGGTTGAATTTATTAGTCACGCCTGCCTGAGGCAGGCAGGGATTCCATGGATTTTGTACATAAAGTAACCTTTTTAGGGTAGACTCAATCTTTAGATAAAATAAATGTCCGGCAGGAGATAACGGCCGGACATTCTATATTTAATAATAAATGCTTATAAATTATTTGTCGTCATCATCATCATCGTCGTCATCATCATCATCGTATTTATCTTCGAACGCTTCGAAAGATTTTTCGATATTATCGTTAATTCGTTCCGTATTTCTATAATCCTTCGGGTCGAGATACTCTCCGTCCTTTCCTTTAAACCAGCTTGTGACATCAATCGAAATTACAAGGATTGAGGTTTCCCCTTCTTCTATTTTTAACGGCGGTTTCAGATCAATTTCAATCTCAAAATCTTCTCTTGATCTGAATGTAAAATCCTCATTATTAAAGGTACCTTTTACAACGACTGAGTATTTGCCGGTTTCATCTCTGAAGTCCCGGTCTTCGATATAGACGTCATCGTCGGGCTTTTCAATTTCCATCTCAAACTCATCATAGTAACCGGCAGGAATAGTCTTTTCGGTTAGAACAAGAGGGGTACCGTCAAGAGGCAGATTTACAATAAAGTTCTCCAGTTCAAAATCTTCCGTGCCCCACGTTCCGTCAAGTTCTAACTCCTCAACGAAGAATTTCACCTCTTCTATCGTGAGTACGTTTTGTGCAGCTTTTGCGGCAATATCATTTGTCTTGGCTCTCATCTGAAGCTGTACCCGGGAAGCATCATCCTCATAAGTATTAATCAGATCACAACCGGCCAGGACGACTGCAGCAATGAGCGCAAAATATACTACCTTTAAATGTTTCATTAGTTAATCCCTTTATAAATATGATAAATTTTGTTTAATTTGTGTATGTTTTACAGATAAGTGGTGGGGTTACCCCTAATCGTTTTTTCTTTATATTGTGGGGTTTATATTACAAATGATATGTACTTCGGCACATATTATTATCTTTTTAACTCATTCATAACCTTCGTAATCCATGCCCGGCTCACTCCGAGATGACGGGCAAGATCGGCCTGGTTCTTGACGTAACCCTGATCAATTAATTTTTGATATCGCAAAGCAAGTGAGTACCGATCTAGTCGTTCGTGACCCCTTACGGGAACCAGATCCTCTGGAATTTCAAAGAATTTTGTTAACCGCCATTCCGCATCATAAAATAAATCCAATTACCCATAAATTTATCTGCATATGAACTCTTTTAGATAAACGGATGTTTTTATGATGTTTAATCTTTCATACTTACTTACTTTTATTATGAGTTCACAACCCAGCATCGTAAAAATGGTCAGGGCACCATTTCTGACTTCTATTATTGCCCCTATTGTAGCCGGTACACTATTGAGCGTTTATATTAATGGTTACCTGGA
>PWTU01000275.1 GCA_003562775.1 Ignavibacteriales bacterium | reverse complement strand
GTATGATGATTTGCCCGCTGATTGAGGACGGTCCGATCAGTCCAATCTGATCATTTCCCTGAAACTGTTTATATCCGGATTAATATGAAGGTCTGTTCCGAGCACAGTGCCTGAATTATCCATCCAGTAATAATTGCTCCCGCTGTAAACTCTGTACTCGTTGCCATACTCAGGATCGCGCACATCTTCCACTCCTCGGAGATAGTTCGAATATCTACGGATTATCTCGTCCTGCGACCGCGACCTGCGTTCATACCCCCTTGAAATAATCTCGGAGATTTCCGCTCCGGTTTCTGCAACAATTCCCGAAACATTCACAGCCAATTGCTGCTGCTGACGATGCCATGCGGGATTTATTTCAAACGTATTAACCATATTTCCGTACACTTCTTCTGCAGTAAACTCTTTTTCCGGGGCCGCAACATAGCCGCTTAACGACCAAACTCCCCATACTCCTCCATCCATTCCGGGCGTTTGAGTCAACATAGTAACAGCGAGCACATACCCGTTACGTTCATTTTCCCCTTCCCCACAGTTAATCCGTACTTCTCCGGCGTCGTAACGTATTCCTGCGAGTCCATATCCTGCCGTAAGCCGCTGTGCATCTTCAATAATATCACTTCTGTTACGTGAATCGGTTGCTCTTGCAACCCGGCATCCGGGGATATTTCCCTGTGATATATATTGACGGGCGAATTGTTCCCCCGGAAGATAGCGTGAAACATACATATTAACGCCGTAACCGGGAGAATACCACGTCCCTTCCACGAAACCGGTCCACGATAACATCTGCGTTGGAACAGTAAACGGTGGTATATTGGTATCGCCGTAAAAAACCGTCACGTCACCGGACGGATCCGTCATGCGTAACCAAGGTCTGACATCAACGGCGGCATACCGGTCCGTTCCACCGGTTACATTCCACCCCTGTGGCGTCTGTACTTTAAATGCACCTTCGCGGGGGTCTTCGAAGAAACGATATTGAATGGGTTGCCGGTCTGTAAATTCATCGCTTGCAACCGGTCCGCGCACCTGCACGGTATTAACAATGCCGGAAAAGGTTTCTTCTACCATCGGATAGGTATCCTCCGGAGCGGATACCACATATAACATCCCGCCGGTGCGATTATTCTGTTCGCGCAGAAGAATTAATGCAGAAATGTAGCTCCCACGCCTGGTTCCGGTTATTTTGAACATGTCGTTGCTAACAGACTCTACCGCTCCCCATCGGGCATCGGGATATACCTTAAGAACCAGAGATTGCAATAATTCACGGGAAGCGTGTGCACTCAATTTCCCTGCAATAAAAACAGGCCAGAGAAGTATTTCCTCCGCCGCAGGTCCGGTTCCGATAATTATTCCGTCATCCTTTGCGGTAAGCATCCAGCCCTCGGGCATTTTAAGCGTTATACCGTTACTTTCGTGGATGTGCCAATCGGCAGTATCAAATCGATCTCCGGAAGAACAACTGCACATTGTCAAGATAATCAGGAGAGGTATTGATCGTAATACCATAAGAGCATTTCCGTTATGTGTATGGAGGTGTTATATAATTCTAAATTTTACACCGGTTGTAAATTGAAAACTCATAATTCGTACCGACACGTTCTCGACCATGTTCGTTAAACCATAGCCAAAGGATAGCTGTGGAAATAATTCGATACTATTTGAAACCGGTATTTCCAACCCGGCACCGATTTTAAATTCCAACCGAACATTCGGGTTTTGGATCCTCCCGCTTAATCGTTGCGGCGGAAATCCGGTTACCTCCTCGGTATATTTCCAGGAATCCTCAACAATAAAACCGAATGCAGGTCCGGTGATAAAGTACACGATAGTATTCGGTATCGATATCTTCAGCAAAGATTCGATCATAAAATAAGCAATATTCAGATCTTCATCAAATGTTCCAGGACGTCCCTGTGATATGAACTCCTGTGAATGAGACCATGATCGATCGTCGTAAAATTGAAGTCCTGCAATAATCCCTATTACCGATGTAAATCGAAGATCGGATTGAGCGCCGAGAACCATTCCAAAACCAGAACCGGAGTTTCGTATATCGTTGCCGTTGCCGATATTATAATTGACACCGATCGTCGGTGATAACTTAAGTCCGAACTGAGCGATAAGCGGCTGTGAAAAGGCCAGAAGAAAAATTATTGCAAAAAAAGTTATGAGCTTTTTCATATTGATTTCTCCTCATTATGGTATAAGTTTGGCGCTTACACTTAATGTTTGCGTTACATCGAAGCTTTCTTTTGTCGGTTCGTGATTACCGACAAACCGGAAATTCCAGGTACCGCTCACCCGCACATAACCCGTGTTTGCATCCTGGAGCGCTACTACTTCGTCCGTTAGAAAAACATTGCCTCCGGCATTGAAAACTTGCTGATTTCCGAGAGGATTTGTTATGTTCACACGCACGAGACTAAGATCGATATTAGGGCGTGCAAAGAATTGGATGCCGTCGACGCCGCCTTGCAATTGAACCTTTAGAGAAGAAATTGTAAAACTGGGTGGGGAAGGCGCCTCCGGTCCTGTCGGATTATCATCTTTGCTGCATCCGGCGATAAGCAAAGAAGCCAATAAGACAAAACCAAAGAATTTTATGATGTTCATTGAGTATGTCATAATATACCTCCGATAAATTATGAATTCGGTAAATACTTTCTACACACTATACGCGCATTACCGGGAGAGAAAGGATCATTTCCATTCTGGATTTTCAATGATAATTCATTTCGAGAGCCTTCATTCATTACCTTTTGTTCGTAACAAGCCGATAGCATCATCTCTACATTTACGTTTTTCCCTCTTTCGGAAAATGGTTGCAAATAACGGGTAATTCCACTAAATTGAAAAATATCCATAGGTAAAGGTTTTCCATAATGAGTGCCAAAGAAAATGCAACACAGCTTCTTATCAATTGGGGAAGAGGGGAATCAGGTGCACTTGATCAATTGATGCCGATAGTTTACGATGAGCTACAAAATATAGCTCATCGTTTTCTCATTTACGAAAGAAAAGATCACACCCTCACGACAACCGCCCTGGTTCATGAAGCGTACCTCAACCTCGTCGATCAAAGACAGACCAACTGGCAAAACAGAGCACACTTTTTCGCCATCGCCGCTCAGTCGATGCGGCGGATTCTTATAGATTACGCAAGAAAACGAAATACCGAAAAGCGCGGCGGAGGGACGCCAAAAATTACCCTTATCGAAGAATTAGTTCCGGGGAATTCCTATGATGAAGATATTATCGCAGTAGACGATTCATTGAAACGCCTTGAACAATTTGACAAACGGTTGGCAAGAATTGTTGAATACCGGTATTTTGCCGGATTATCCATAGATGAAACTGCCGAAGTATTGGATGTATCTCCGGCCACGGTAAAACGCGACTGGCGGACGGCAAAAGCATGGTTACTGCAGGATCTAAGTTCCAATCAATGAGCCGTTCGGTCGTATTTTTTCGCGTTCATAATAATAAAGCAAATTATGAATTTTTAAGTGTATGAGAGGATAGATGATGAATCCTCAAAAGTGGAGTCGCATTAAACAAATATTCCAGTATGCCATAGAGTTACAACCGTCGGAGCGCCTGGCATATATTGAACGCGAATGCGGAAACAACGATGAATTAAAATCCACTGTCTTGAAAATGATTGAAGCGGATCGTGGATCCGGGTATTTTCTCGAAAAGTCGCCTACACTTGTTCCGATGATAAATACTAAAGAGGAAGTCCCCGACAAGCGGATCGGCTCACATATAGGTGGATACCGGATAACCGGAGTATTGGGTCAGGGTGGTATGGGAACGGTGTACCGAGCCGAAAAAACAGATAAAACGATCCATCTTATTGTCGCCCTTAAAATCGTTAAACACGGTTTCGACACCGAAGCAATCCTTAAAAGATTCTTTACCGAACGGCGTATACTCGCCAATCTCAATCACCCCAATATTGCCCGTCTTATCGACGCCGGTATGACCGGTGATGGTCTTCCTTACTTTATAATGGAGTACGTCGATGGAAAACCGATCACGGAGTATTGCGATGAAAAACATGCCGGTATTAAAGAACGATTATCATTATTCGGGAAAGTATGCGAAGCAGTGCAATATGCTCACCGGAACCTTATCGTTCACCGCGATTTGAAACCGTCGAACATTCTGGTAACCGACGATGGCACGGTAAAACTTCTCGACTTTGGTATAGCGAAAATGCTTACCACCGACGAAGACGCTCCCGATGCAGTAACACTCACCGCAGTAAGTTTTCCTATTATGACACCCGAGTATGCCAGCCCGGAACAGATACGCGGCGAACGGATTACCACCGCGAGCGATGTATATTCTCTCGGGGTGATCTTATATGAATTACTTATCGGATACCGCCCCTATGAGATTACAATCAGGACGCCTGTGGAGATAGAGCGCACCGTATTTACAAAAACGACGCAGAAACCGAGCACCCACTTGATGTCCAAGAAAGGCGACCGGGAAAAGCTTAATATTATTTGCCGCATACGTTCAACGACCTTCGACCGGCTGCGGCGCGAGTTATCGGGCGACCTTGATAATATTGTGATGATGGCGTTGCGAAAAGAACCCGACCGGCGATACCAATCAGCAGAACAACTGTTGAATGATATTCACCGTTCAGCTCGTACCCTCCCTATTCTTGCCAGACCCGATACAGTGTGGTACCGCACTTCGAAATTTGTACAACGTCATTTTTTGGGAGTGGCTGCCGCAATCATAATCCTGATTCTCCTTTTGAGCGGAATTATCGCTACAAGCCGGCAAGCACATATCGCTTCACTGGAACGCGATCGGGCTCAACTTGAAGCCGAAAAAGCCGAGCGCGTGATCTCTTTTCTCCAAAATATGTTGTCGTCTCCCGATCCGTATGAATTCGGACAGGATGTGACCGTGGTTGAGGTAATCGATGAAGCGGTACAGCGATTGGAATCTGATTTTGCCGATACACCGGATGTCGAGGCGATGATTCGCAGAACAATCGGCCGAACATATCAAAATCTCGGTTTATATGAACAAGCGCTACAACAATTCGAAATCATTTTCAATTTCTACTCAAGTAACGGCGCCGAAGCTGAAGAGATCGCAATCTCATTAAAAGATCTCGCTCTGATAAATCATTATTTGAGTAACTATACCACCGCCGACAGCTTATTCAAGGAAGCGCTCGACATTCACAGAACAAACAATTTACGCAATCTGGATTACGCAGTTCTCCTGAATGATTACAGTATTCTGAATTCCGACTTCGGCAATTATCAACGGGCAGCAGCATTGCAGGAAAAAGCGCTTGCATTATTTCTCGAGCTATCGCCGAACCACCATGAGTATATCGGAAGCGCTTATTCGAACCTCGGTCTTTACTACCATTATCTTGAAGACGTGAACAAGGCCGATTCACTCTATCAACTTGCCGCCGGGCGTTACTCAAACCTCGGAGAGAAAGGTCGCTGGAATCTATCGGTCATATTAAATAACCTTGCATTTGTATTTCTCGATAGGAACGAAATGGATCACGCATACGATACGTTTAAACGAGCGTATGAAATACGACAGGATATTTTAGGCGAGGATCATATAGAATTATCCAACGTTTTACTGAATATCGGCGGCATCCTTTTGGAGATGAATAAGGTTGATGAAGCGACCGATGCCCTCCATCAAGTGCTCACTATGAGAATGGAACATTTTTCTCCACAACACTATTTTATCGGTCAAGTTGAATTTCTATTGGCGCGCGCCTACATTGAAAAAAACGATTTAGATAGTGCGGAAACATTTGCCCGTTCTTCATTTGAAATCCTTACGAATGCTATAGGCAGTTCACACTGGCGGACCGCATCCGCCGAATTCACACTCGGTCGGGCACTTTTGGGAAAAGGAAAGTTACAAAACGCCGAAAAACATCTTCTCAATAGTTATCACACATTCACCTCACAACCGTATCAACCGCGTGAATCATTGGAAAAAATGATCAAAACGTTAATGCAATTATATGAAGAAACCGGCAATAGCGAACAATATTCTCACTATGTCAATTTGTTATCCGGGTTTGAATAGGAATATTTATCGAATCAGCATCATCTTCCGAACAATCGACCGGTCGCCTGTTTTCAGACGGTAAAAATATAGTCCACTGCTTAAGTCGTTCGCTTCAAAATGCACCCGGTGAATACCCCCATCCATTTCACCATCTATCAATGTTCGTACTTCACGTCCGAGTATGTCATATACAATGAGCGAGACATGCGCCGCTTCGGGAAGAGAATATTGTATCACCGTAGCGGGATTGAACGGGTTCGGATAATTTTGCTCCAGCGCAAGGGTCACCGGAAGCGATCTGTCGTCGCCCGGCACTGATACCGTTCCGCCGAGCGTTACTTCTATCCACATATGCGCACCGTTCGTACCCGACCCCGAAGCTCCCTGCTGTCCGAACCAGGCATCCGATATATTATGCCACGCACCGGTGTCCCATTGTTCCCAAACTTCCGCGACACGGACCCCAAGAAGATCGGTCGCCACGATCCCCGTTCTGTCAACATCGTCTGCATCATAATCACCAAAGTCTACTCCGACAAAAAACGACGAACCGACGGCAATCGGTTCGGAGAAATTATGTACCGTCGGTTCCCGGAATGTACCGAACGTGGCATCTGCGTTTACATCTCTTAATAGATATTGTCTGCTTGCTACAGGATCACCCGCGGGGCCGGAGGATGCCGAACCGGTGTATACCGTAATCCGGTATGTCTCATCGGTTAAACCATCTTTTTTATAGCCGAACCACACTTTAACTTCAGTTATCTCACCCGTGGTCTGACCGGCAGGAAGTGTAAAGGCGGTTGCTTTTCCTTTATCGAGAAACCTATTCGTGCCGTACACAAAACCACTATCAATGGGAAGGATCCGGTCTAAAGTCCACATTTTCTGTTCGGATTGCGGATCGAAATAACGCAGCACTGTCGGCTCGCCGGGACCACCCGTATCACCCGCAATACTCGCAACTGCGGCGTGTGCGTCAACTTTTCCGGCACCGAATAGATTGTTCGGCAATGAACCGGTGTGAGAATCCGACCGCACAGTGCTCTGCAGTATTTCCAGTACCCTATCATACGTGAGTGTCGGATCATTCTGCAATAAGAGCGCTACAACACCGGTAAGATGGGGTGAAGCCATGCTTGTTCCCTGCATTCCAAGATATTGTCCTCCCTGTAAAACAAGCGCTCTCTGATACCCTATACCTTCGGTGAGATGTGACGAACGTGGTGAAAATATTAATTCACCGGGTGCCGATATATCCGGCGCAATTCGTCCGTCACGTGTGGGACCTCTACTGCTGAAGTAAGATCGTTGACCTATCTGTGGGACAACCGTTTGTTGTCCATCAGGATGTGGATTCAGCCACTGTCGACCCAGACCATCGATATCCGTCCACGTGTTTTTCGTAACATAGGAACCGACGGCTATAACTTTCTTTGCCGTAGCGGGAGAACCCACCGTCGAGTTCGTATTACCCGGAAATTCATTGTATCCATCAAAACCCAACTCCCATCCGTAAAACTCTCCGAACAAGGACCACATATCAAACTGTCCTGCATTACCGGCAGTATATAAAATGACCCAGATATAATCGGTTAAATTCACCCCTTCATCCGGATCGCCTACTATATGAAAGAGAGCATTGCCATCACCATTTTGCGGGTGGTTTACTGTCTGAGCATCGATGCCAACATAACCAAGGGTGTATTCCTCTCCGGTATCCTCATCGGTATATATCAACGGAGGATAATTCAGAAACGAACCTGCAGGTACGAAATCGGTATTTCCTAAATAATACAGTTGACCGTTCTCAAGATAAAATGCTCCAACCGCAACCTGTGAAATCACCCCGGGTTTATACCACATATTTACAACTGCTTCGTCATCGCTATGAGGCAGCAAAAGAGTAAGGTTTTGCGACGATGCCGGGAGTTGACCCCCTGCGTGAATCAAATCAAACCCCTCGTTGCCAGCAGCGGCAACTATAATTTTCCCGGGTCCGGTAAGATTGGAGAG
>PWTU01000032.1 GCA_003562775.1 Ignavibacteriales bacterium | reverse complement strand
GGAAGGTAACCGAGCATGCTCGTGAATACATCCGCGCACACCGCAAGCACGGGGTACTTACTGCAGTAAAACATTTTCCCGGTCACGGCAGCTCCACCGGCGACACACATCTCGGTATGGTCGACGTCACCGAAACCTGGAGTGAAGCAGAACTTATCCCATACCGGACTCTCATTCATGAAAATATGATAGACATGATCATGACCACGCACGTCTTCAACAGAAACCTCGATCCTGATTATCCCGCGACTCTCTCCCGGAAAATAATCACCGGTATACTTCGCGAACAACTCGGTTACGACGGCGTTGTGATGACCGATGATCTGCAAATGCGGGCGATCAAAGATCATTTCGGATTAGAGCAATCGATTGAGCTTGCTCTCAACGCAGGTGCGGATATTATAAACGTCGGAAATAATATGGAGTACAACGAGGATATTTGCGGGCGGATTGCAGGAATCATTATCGGACTGGTAGAAAACAATAATATCAGTGAAGAACGGATTAATGAATCGGTAGAGAGGATAGAAAAGCTTATCTAACGGCCCTCCTGAGCTGTCTAAGAATGCAATAAGAGGTCTTAAATTTTGTTAATTGAATAATTTTTAGTATAATTATTTAACTAAGTCGTATAGTTTAGTTTACCAGGTGTGAGATGTCGATAACCGTAAACATACATGAAGCAAAAACGAATCTTTCAAAGCTATTGAAAGAAATAGAAGCTGGCAAGGAAATTATACTTGCTAAAGCAGGAAAACCTATTGCCAAAATCGTACCATTGGATTATAAATCGCCGCGAATACCCGGTTTAGCAAAAGGTGAAGTTGGACTTGAAATATTAGATCCACTACCCGATGACGAACTTGATGCATGGAACCAATAAGATATTTACTTGATACTCATACATTGGTGTGGTGGCTTCTCGATGAACCGTATTTATCGGATACCGCACGTAATGCAATCGCTCATCCGCAAAATATTTTATTTGTCAGTTCAGCGTCCGGATGGGAAATAGCCACAAAACACCGGTTAGGTAAATTACAGAAAGCAAAAGATTTAATTGACAATCTTCCACAACTGATTGCCAGATCGAGATTGAACCAACTTAATATCACAATTGAACATGCAATCTTAGCAGGGAGCCTTTCCGGTCCGCATCGGGATCCGTTTGACAGGATGCTTATCGCACAAAGTAAAATCGAAAATTTACCTGTTATCACAAAAGATCAGGTGTTTTATGAGTATGGAGTACAGGTATATTGGTAATTTATCGAACATAATACACCTCAAACTCGACAACAACCGGCAGATGATCCGATGCGGGTGTCTGGATGGTATATGCATTGACCGGTTTAAAATAGATACGTGCTGATTTAGTATCCATAGTCCCCGGATAAAAGATATAATCTATCCGCCTGTTTAAATCTTCGGTGTGAAATGTATACCCGGTTCCTTCTCCCGCTTCCTCCCACACATCATTAAATCTTTCTTGTAACTTTCCAACAACTCTGCTATCGGGTATATCGTTAATATCCCCGAGCAGGAACATCGGCATATCCTCATATTTTGATGCAATCGACAATATTTCCTCCACACTTTTCATGCGTTCGGCGTCATCGGGACGGTGATCAAGATGGGTATTCATCACGAGAAGCGTATCATGTTCATACTCCAGAAAAACATACAGTAAAGCCCGGTGCTCACCCGTTTGAGTGAATGTGTAAGCGTGATTTCGTTTTTCGATAACCGGGAAACGGGAAAGAATACCGTTGCCGTATTCGCCTCCCTGAAACTCAATTGCTTTGCCGAAAACGGCGTGCATACCGGTCAATTCGGAGAGAATTTTCATCGTATTCACGCGCTCGGTTCGCTCCACACCCTGGTCGATTTCCTGCAATCCGGCAATATCGATGTCGTGCTCGGTTATGATGTTTGCTATGCGAGAAAGGTCAAAAACCCCGTCAACGCCGACGCCGGTATGAATGTTGTATGACATCACACGAAGCGTATCGACGGGATGCAATGAATCATCTGCAGAGATGTGCATCACGCCAAAATGGGTGAATATAATGACAAATAGAATTTGAAAATTATTTTTCATTATTTCCCTACCAATAAATTTTTTATTGCCATATACGGTCAAAATATCCTGCTAAGATGAAATGCCGTCACCGGTATTGCGAGCGAGAAAATAATCGGCGGTGCGGCTGTATCCGTCAGTAAAAGTATAGACAGACCTCCGATGATTCCAATCGTACTACCTATTAAAGTAATCACATATGATCCATCATCAGTGAACCGTTTCCCCGCAATATATACCCCCCCAGACGTTCCCAATGTGTATCCAAAAAGTGCTCCCAAAACCGCACCGGGCGGTATTGCAGGCGTGCCTGTCCCTTCGCCCGGAATAATTATCGCACCGGCGTATATTCCAACTATTCCACCCACAACACCGAAGACTGCCCCGCTTAATATTTGTCCGACAACATTGCCTGTTGTAACAAATGGCTGTGATGCATTATTATCCGCTCCATAAAAGCCTGACGTCGCATTCCGATATAAATAGGTTTCCTGTGATGAAGAGGAGTGAACAAAAATAAATATAAGAATTATAGATATGAATATTTTCATTTAATTTCAATAAGCTGAGTTCCATCTACGAGCTGTAATTTAAAAATTATCCAAAAACCTTTGAGACCGATAAGTGAATATTCGGGAACAAGGAAGAATTCAGCACATCACCAACACGGTAGGTATTTAGCAATTGAAATCCACGCTCTGAATTGCAATAAACTTCGATTTCTTTATTTTTTGGTGATACAATCCAATATTCAGTCGCTCCTCCCCGCGCGTATTCACGAAATTTGAATGTACGATCCTTATCTTCGGTCGCATCGGAAAGAATTTCAATGACCAAATCGGGAACGCCATTGTATTTCGTTCCATCATCTATGTGTTGTCGGTCATTGGATAAAAATGTAATATCGGGTTGAAGAACAATTGTTTCCGAAATATAGACATCGACGGGACTGGAGAGCACAACTCCGAGTTTATTTGAACTAACGAAATTGTCAAGTGCGCTGCCTAATTTAGTTGCGATTCTTTGATGCTGCGGAGAAGGCATTGCTCCCATAACAGGTTCCCCATCGATAAGTTCATGCGGACGATTTGATTCACCTAACGAAAGAATATCGGTATAGGTTAACTTTAATTCAGCCGGTATGTCTTTTTTGTCTCCAGCCATCGTTTCCCGTTTTATTAATTTATTGATCTTTACATTCTTTAAAGAACAAAATCCGCCCAAGTGGAATTTGGTGTTTTTCGTGCTTTGGTGGCGAAAAAACAACTTTGAAATTCCATACAATAAAATATAAATTTTTTAAATCAATTGTCAAGCAACGGGCGCCGCTTCAATATATCTTCTGCAACTCCGCTCCCCTGAAATAGTGACGCAATATTTCTTCATACGAATATCCCTTCGCGCCCATTACCGAGGCGCCTATCTGGCACAAACCGACCCCGTGTCCCCATCCGGCACCGGTTAGAACAAACTCCTGCGGGATACCGTCCTTCATATTTTTTTTATCGACAACAAACGCCGAACTATAGAGATGCGACGGCGATAACGTACGGCGTATTTCCAGCTCCTTGCCGATAGTCATCGTTTTCTTACTGCCGATGATTTTTAATTTGATCAACCGGCCGGAACGACCGCGTTCAACGGGAACAAGATCGCGGATATTCCCGAAATCCACACCGCTTTTTTCAGCTATAAGGGAAGATAAATCTTTTTGCGTATATGTTATCTTCCATCTGAAAAAATCACGTGTTTCCTGATCAAAATCCATTAACACCTGCGAAAGAATTTCCTTATCGGAAGTATTACAAAAAGCCGTCGGCGCATTGCGTATCCATTTTTCGGCATTATGTTCCTGTGTGAGATCAAGCTCAAAACCTTCGGGATCTTTCGAATTATCCACAATCGAGGTAAGATACGGATGTACTTTCGGTTCCCATACATTCTCGAAATTCTCGGAGATACCGCCGCATGTTTTGGAATAACGGGCATCGCATATTTCATCGTTGTACATTAACACATTTCCATGAGTTTGCTCCGTGGCTTTCCGTGCATTTTCCGTATATGCCTTGGTAATCCCCTGGTATCGCTGACAATGATCGTCGGCGCATACATCATAAAGCGTGTGATCTTCGCGGTCGTACCACCGTATCAACTCATCGTCTTTTTCCACATACGAAGAATACGATTCGGGAGCGTCCTTTAATTTTTTACTTTTATCTATCTGTGCAAGGAGCCATCCGCGGGAGATAACCGCGTGTGCCTTGAGCAAATTCATATTGCTCATTGCGCTCATCTCCGACGATATAACGCTCAGCAAATAGTGCTCAACCGGCAGCACATTTACCGCAGTCAGCGTGTCGTTTTCTTTAATAATTTTCAAAGCACCGACAAACTGTTGATCTTCTTTGCGCTCCCAGTGAAACTTGACGCCGATAACGACATCACGGAGAACAAACGAGTCGGTTGTGAATTCTACGGGAGTAAATACAAAATCATCTTTTGAAGTAAAGGTATTTCCCTCTTTTTCGATAATTATTTCATCGCCGGATCGCCGGGCGGTAAATTCGCCGGTAAACGGGGTATCAGCTCCGTTTTGTCGAATGTTATAATTGCCGTTGAAATTAAATGTAATTGTATTGTTCGAAACTATACCGACACTTATGGTTGGTTCGTTCATTGTTGAGTCCTTTTAATAATGTTATAAGTAAATTTTATCTTCAAAAAAGTGTGTGCTGTGAATCATCCCGACCAGTCAGGACTGATAAAAATTATATAGACCTTATTACCTTAGTAACAATGTAGTATCCCCCAATTACCCAACCTTATTACATTATTATCGACCATTCCTGTAAAGTATTTTTCTATCCGCACTCGTTCTTTCAGTAATGAGAGGAAGACGGTTTTGAGTTATTAGTATAAAGGTTGTTATATTTAAATTTAATGACTTTTGTTCCATAAGGTAATAAGGTTTTACGTGTTCTTTGTTCTGGTTACTAAGCCCCGATAGCTATCGGGGAAGGTTTATCATTTTATTTGTAAAGCTGACAAAGATCTTCCCGTCTAAAGACGGGGTTTACAACAAATTATCTTCACACACCTTCTTGAAACATTGTGTCAAGTGTGTGTAAAGGTAAGCTTCTTAGAGGGGGACCTCCCACTTGCCGGCTTTTAGCTACATTAGTATTTGTCATTTGGTTTAATAAGACTCTATTAAATCCCTGTACGTAATGAGACGGACATTGAATTTTTTCAGTGCTTCTCTAAAGGCGGTTGTTTTCAATGCTTTGAGTTCCGCCTCGCGGTGTTTGCTCATATCCGCAAGTCCGTGCGGGTTGAGATCCACTAATACACTCATCTCCGGTGTATCGTACGCAACGTGCGACACCAATAAGCGTTTCTCACCGGGATGAAGATGACGTATAAGAGATATCAAACTATCCTGTTTTTCCTCATACGGTACTGCATAGATACCGCTGTCAGACGATTGAATATAGGAAGCCGCCATTGCCAGGTTATATTCTTCCGCAAGCCGCTCCGTCAATGCGAGTAATTCCGGCGTGCTGACTGCAGTTCCCATATGGTGATCGATATAATCAATGCGTATTCCCGCGTTCAACGCGCGCTCGATCTGCGAACGCAATTCTATTTCTACTTCGCCAAGGTCAGGATTATTCTCAAGAAACAGTGCTGTTGTCGGAAAAAATAACCCCTCCCCGTCAACGATGGAGGGAACAACGGTTCTTCCGGCAACCGGTCCCCATTTATAATACTTCCATTCGGAATTCAATGTAAGATGAACCCCGACCGCCACTTCAGGATACCCGGTTAAGATCTCGACCGCTTCCTGATACCACGGACATGCAAACATTACCGATACCGACAATGGCATACCGGTCTCAAACAATGCTTTCGCTGCCGAATTGACCGAATGAGACATTCCGAGATCATCGACCCGGATCAGCAGAACAGGGTTATCAATATCTCCGTTTCCATGTGCCTCGTCTGCCATACAATAATATAATCCAAAAAGATTTATTATTGTAAAGACAAATAGATTAATTATAATTTTTGGTTTCATTTCAGTTACTTTCTGTGTTATTAGTATTCGATTCAGATTATTTCGCGACCACCATACGTTTTGACTCAACAAACGCACCTGCTTTTATGCGGTACACATACACTCCGCTTGCAAGACCGGCAGCGTTAAAAGTTACACGGTGTTCTCCGGCTGACAGGTATGTATCCACCGGAATGGCTACCTCACGTCCAAGCATATCATAAATATGTAAAGTGACGTGCTGAGCCGACGGAATACTAAACTGAATTATCGTCTCCGGGTTAAACGGATTCGGATAATTCTGGTGTAATGTATAGGTTCCGGCGATATATTCACCGGGTACACTTACCACGTCGAGTACAATTTCGTTGCTCGGTTCGCTTTCATTATAATTACGATTAAGCGCCGTGACGACATAATAATACGGATTTTCGGAAATCGGTGGAGTATCTTCCAAAGTCCTGTCCATTTGAACCGAAAGCAAGTGTTCACCATACTCAAGATCGTCGGGGAATACGGGAGGTGAAGCGGAGTTGATGCGATAGACGGCATATCGGACAAGATCATCGCCAAACGCAGGCGGAGGCGGTGCATCCCACACGAACTCAATTGCGTGATCATCTATCCATGTGTGAGTAAAATTTTCAGGCGGATCCACCGGTGCATATAAAGAATCCTTCCAGGCAATCGACGGAATAATGGAAGGATGATAATATAGATCCGTTTTCAGTGAATCTGCAAATCCCTTTGAATGGAATGTTGTTATATTTTTCGCACGGAAAAACACGCTTCCGTCGATTCCATCATGCTCACGATTGAATCGCACCTGACGCGGGATTTCGTTAGATGAAAACAATGATCCGGAAAATGTATTACCATCGGACCGGTACAGACCGTGGCCGGGATAATAGTGCCGGCCATTCCGCATTGATTCCCACCAGGGTGCGAGTTTTGCATAATCCTGTCCGCCGCCAAACGGCCAGTAAAGCTGCGGAACTATATAATCAACCGTTTCTGACTCCATCCATGCAACGGCATCGGCATATATAACATTATATGCGTCGAGACCTACTATACCGGATGGAACTCCGTTTTTCCAGATGCCGAACGGACTTATGCCGAATTTGACATGAGGTTTTAGTGCGTTTATACTATCGTGAACTGCTTCTATAAGAAGATTTATATTATCCCGTCGCCAGTCGCCCCGGTTCGTAAATCCGCGGTTATGTTCCGCAAACGTAGAATCGTCCTGATCGGTAATTTGGTTCGGCGGATAAGGATAAAAATAATCATCAAAATGTACACCGTCTATATCGTAACGCCGGACAACATCTGCAACGATTTTTGTAACATATTCACGCACCTCCGGCAAACCGGGATCGAGAAACTTGAAGCTGCTAATCTGGATTGCCCAGCCGGGATTCTCAACGGTAACATGAGTATCGGCAAGATTATAATTTCCGACTCTTCTTTCGGCGCGATATGGATTGAACCATGCGTGAATTTCCATCCCCCGTTTATGTGCCTCTTCAATGGCAAATTCCAACGGATCGTAATAGGGATCGGGAGCTTTCCCTTGCTCTCCCGTCAACCAGTAAGACCATGGCTCATAAGGAGAATCATACAGGGCGTCGCATTCCGTTCGTATCTGGAACATCACCGCATTAATACCTGCTACGGACAAGTTATCAAGCATGGTAATAAGCTGTTGTTTTTGACTATTGGTATTGTCAAGCCGCGAATTCGGCCAATCCAGATTGACGACCGTTGCAATCCACGCACCGCGGAATTCCCGTTTAGGGGAGGAATTGTCACTTGCAATCAAAGATGCACCGAATAACAAAATCAGCGCACATAATATAAACCGTCTCATCATAGCTTTACCCTTTAATCGTTTAAGGAATTAAACACTGAATAACCCCAAACTTCCTCCCAGACTTCCTATTGCCAGTTCACCGTTGTCAACTTCCGGCGGAGAAAAT
>PWTU01000019.1 GCA_003562775.1 Ignavibacteriales bacterium | reverse complement strand
CTTGGATGAAATCGGGGTATTGATCTAAACGCAGAGGGCGCAGAGAGTTTGGGATTGGATGGAGATAGTGAGGCGGAAAGTTGTCATTCTGAGGAGTCCGCCGCGGCGGTCGACGAAGAATCTCGTGGATGATATGTGACTTCTCGATTATAAAAATTTAATCCTTAATTTCCCTCGAATAGATTTTCACGAATCACTTTCAAGGCGCGAGCCATATGCGTTTCAACCGTTTTTATCGAGATGCCATGTATATCCGCTATCTCGCGATACGTTAAATCATAAATTCTGTTTAATATAAAAGCAGTCCTTTGTCTCTCGGACATTTCATTCACCAATTGTTGTAAGCGCGTCCGGATTTCTTTACTCTCTAACTGTTTATCCGGTCCTGAAGAATTTATATCCTCGATATCTACATATATCTCACACATGTAGGTTCTTTTTAATTTTTGTTTTCGAAGATAATCTATAGCGGCATTTCTCGCACATTTGAATAGAAATGAACGTACGGATCCTCCCGGGAGCCATTTATGACGCAGTTCCCACACTTTAAGAAATAGATCCTGTACTATATCTTCCGCTACATCGGAAGATCGTACAAAACCTATTGTAAAATCACACAATTTACTATAATAATTTTCGAAAAGTAATTGAAATTGTCTTACATCGCTATTACGGATATTAGCGATAATTTCATTCTCGGATATACGATTCTTATCATATAATAACTTTGGTTTAGGCACGATTTAAAATTGAGCACAATATTTGTATACATAATATACTACGGTCAAACATCGAAAACAATATCCGAGAATTAATACATGAAGGGAATTATAAATATACACACGTGTATTCATAACTCCCTTCTTTACGAACAACTGATAATAAATGTTAAATATCAACCCTCAACATAAGAGCACCATTCCTGCCGGCATTGCGAATACTCTCATAAAACCGCGGACCATCAATATCATGGAAAGGAATAACATATCGATCCCTGTAGGGGTTCTCGAGAATATTCTTGAATTCGAACGACAATCGTATAGATCTCGATATGCGATATATAGCCGAAAAATCAAGTGCCCGGTGGACATCCTGATACCGATCGTAATACTCACCCCCAATTATTCTCTGATTTGCGTCCGTTAAATATTTACTGGTATAGGTCATTGATAATTGGCAGTAAAGACTTCCGATATCATACGACAGTGCTAAATTTATTTTGTGCGGTACCAGATCTTCACGAGAAATAACCCGAAGAACGGGAGAATCTATAGCCATCTCCGAATTTGTATATGTATAATTTGCGTATATTGCGAGACTACTCAAGTAACCCGGTAAGAAATAGAGCTGCTGCTGCCAGGTTAGATGGTATCCATAGGTAAGCGCCCTTTGGGCATTATCCACAATACGATGCTCCCAACCATCGTATTCTCCACCTACGATCGGTTCTCTTTTATCGATTATGACATCTCTCATATCAAGTAAGTATAACCCACCGGATATGATGCCGACGCTCTCCAGATAGTGCTCCAGAGTAAATTCAAATTTAGTCGATCGTTCAGGTTTTACATCCGGATTCCCCGTTCGTATTTCCTGACGATCAGGTCGGACGATTCTTGCCGATGAAATACCAGTATATGAAAACTTGGGACGCCCGATAGAGTTTGTCCATGATACCCTGAAAAGTGAAAGCGGACTTATTGCGTAGGTAGCGTGAATCGATGGGAAAAAATCGACATAATCGGGTCGGGCCGATGTTGGTATGTTTTCAATCCAATTTCCATTATCATCGTTCAGTATCTCCCATGACTCAGCAAGCGCACTATAATATTCCATCCGGACTCCGCCGAGCAGCGTCCAATTGGCTATATTCACTGTCGTCATTATATATGCAGCATATATTTCTTCAAGTGTAGTATAATAACTTGCATATCCGCTCTTATATCTATCATAATCCAGATCAAAATCATCCCGGTTATTCTGGAAGAAATTGATATATTTGTCAAGATCTAATTTCGGTCCAATCATCCAATACGAGTTATTGCGCGGTGAATATTCTGAGCCTCCGTTAACAAAATCATCCATCGTCAGCGACCCGTTATAATAATAACGATAATCAGGATGATAGGCATCGTTATCGCGGCGGTGGTACCTGCTGCCTATCTTCCATTCTCCCTGAAAATCCGCAACGCTATAAGGTATTTTAATATTAAGGTCAGCTATCCAGTTGTCGTCAGTTACTTTTCCATAGCTCTGTTCATAATATCTAAATGCAAAACCTGTTTCATCACTGGGGGTTTCAGGAGAGTGAAGTATCGGGGTTTTAAAATTTCCTACATCGAATATTGTCAACCCGGTTCTGTTGTTCCTCCAGTCGAAATAATGCCCGCCTTTGTCTTCCCAGTACCCGTGTCCGTAATTAAGAACGTAATCGACGTTCATCAGCCTGTTAAATAACGAGAATTCACCGCCTAATTGAACCTGATACATCCCGCGAAAATTATCGGGCCGGTATCTATCGGTTCTATTATACCGATAATTAGTCACAGAATTCTTATCGAGATACGTTCCGCGGGAAAGCTCGGCAGTGTCCCATGATCGTTCATCATAATCATGCTGCCGGTTGAAAAATCCCGACACATAAATCCATGCATCATCGCTGAATCTGTAATCCACCTGTGAACTGAAACCATATCGATTACGTTTCACTATTTCATAGGCAGGACTGTATGACACTAATGTATAATCCGGGCCCGTATCAAAATCCCATAAATCCCAGCGGAATCCCGCAAAATCTGACAACCGATTGGTACGCCGCCAATCGCCCTGTAATCGAAACCCAATTTGATTGTTAAATAACCGCTGACTGTGTCTGATTGAAATGCGTGGATCGTATTTACCGGAGAAATGATCATAATCCGTACCGAAAGTAAGACGGGTTCTCGAACGAGGTGAGATCGGATTAAGCCTCAAATTTATTCCACCCGTGAGATTATGAGCACTCATATCCGGCGTAAGCCCTGTAATTAACTCCAGACCGTCAATTGCATCGGCGGATACAGACGTAAGTCGAGTTCCTCTATGCCCGCCGCCGTGATCTCCGCTATTTGCCGGAAGCGGTATTCCATTTAATGTTACGGTATTATCACCAAAATAAGCTCCTCGTATCCGGGTTGCATACGGTTCACCGGAGTAATATTCCAGTTGAATTCCCGGCAATCTGTTTATGGAACCTTCAAGGCTATAATCTCCAAACTGTTCCATTAATTCCGACGATATTATATTTCTGGTTGTGGGTGATCTTCTCTGTTCCATTAATGCTCTCGCCTGCCCCTCCACTACTGCGACAACGACAATATCGTCATGCAGTTCTATGATCCGGCTTTCCATAGAAAAATTCAGGGTTGCGGTTTCACCGGGACTTACCGTAACCGTTTGCTCTTCGATATTGTAACCCATATATTGAGCTCTCACCGTATATGTACCTTCGCGTATCCTGCGCAGCGAATAGGATCCCTGGCCATCAGAAGCGGCACCGATCGTAGTTCCAACGATCAGGATATTTGCCCCGGGTAAAGCTTCATTCGTTCTGGCATCGATAACTTTACCGGTAATCCGGCCGGGTTCTTGTACAGCCTGATCCTGGTATGGGATGAATCTAATGGTGGAAGGTACAAAAACCAACTGCCCCCGCGTAGAAATTTTCAGACTCACATTTTCTTCATCGAGCACTTCGTGAAGCACTTCCAGTAATGATATCTGGTTCATATGAAGAGTAACACGTTTATGCATGGGCATCACGTCTCTGCTGTATGCAAACTTTAACGGACTCAGATCATCCAAATATCTAAGTGATTCATCAAGAGAAATATCATCGAGGCTCACAGAAATTTTTTGACTCAGCGCACGTATATTTTCGTTGTGTTCCGAAGCCGTCACATCAAAATGAACCTCAAGATATTTTGCTATCTTCTGGTCATACTCCTGTGCACATATACCAAACACGAAAATGAAAAATGGCAGGCATATAGTTACTGAACGATAGATAATTCTCCGAAACCCCTTTACCACTATTCTTGATCTATGATATAACATAATCGGCTCCAAAGTTACTTTGTATTATTTTTTTAAATGTCCATCTATTACTTTATAAAAAACAACTTTCCTGTTTATGATGTCGTATTTCAGGTTAAGGGCGAGGGATATTACCTCAAGAACTTCGATTAACGGTTCATTCTCAAAACGCGCAGTCAATCGACGCCCCGTGATGTCGTCGTCATCGAAGTTAATCTCAACATTATACCAGCGCTCTATCTGCAGTGCAATGTTCTCAAGAGGTACATCTTTAAAGACAAGCTCCTTGTTCAGCCACGCAAGATGAATATCGATGGGAATACCTCTTTTTACGATTAATTCTCCATCTTTTGAAATGCGCGCATAATCCGATGCTTCCAATATCACCCCGCCGTTATGCGGTTTCGCATACTCATCGGAATGATATATAGCAACTCTTCCTTCAGCAACAGCAACCTCCGTAAATTCTTCTTCGGGATAATCACGGATATTAAATTTGGTCCCGACCACATATATCGTCACATGTCTGGTGGAGACGTGGAACGAACGAAATATGTCAGGAGCTATCTCAAAATATGCCTCGCCCTCCAATTTAAGTCTCCAATCGGATCTCTCCGAAGTGTTACGATGTAATATTTGTGTGTCTACGTTGGAACTGATCCTGGTTTCATTGTCTATTGTTATGGAACCCTGCTGTCCCCTCCCCGTGTGAATTAATACATCATATCCATTATTTTCTATTATTAATTCATGCTTGCTTCCCGCCAGATAATAGATTGTATAGATAGAAACTATTAAGAAGAGTATTACAGCCGCTGTACGACCGATTGAACCGAACCATCCCGCATATCTTCCCTGGAAAAAACGTTGTTCTTCTCTGGCAGCCGGTCTCCTGTCCCCGGCAAATGAGCCGTGTGTTCTCTTTTCGACTACCGTTCTCTCTTCAATTTTCTGTTTTATTTTTGACCATGCGCGCTGAGAGTCCCACTGTCCGTCCTTTACTTTCAGATTCTTCCATACAGACTCCAGATCCTTGTGCATATGCTGTTTCTCTTTGTCTGAACCGAGCCAGCGGCGAACCTCTTTTTCATCCGGCGGTTTATGCTCTCCCGACAGAAATCGTGCGTATTTCTCCCAGAAACTACTTTTTTTCATAAATATTAAGAAAATTTATTTTGTGTTTATTTCATGTGATTTTGGTATCATTCCTATCTACTTATACAACGAATAATAAAACTCATATCCTGACAGGAAAATATGAATTCTTTTCCGGGTATTGTAATAAAGGAGATTATAGTCGCATTTCCATCTCATAAACGCCTGCCGCCTTTGTCATCACGTTGAACAACGCTGTGTTCATCACAAATCCTTTTAACGCTTCGCTCCCCGGTCCGAAAGAACACAGTTCCACATAATCTGCAGTGTGTGATCCACCGACCCAATTTACATGCGTATAGTTTGCCAATATTTGTCCCAGCGCGGATGATCTGCCGGACATTCTCCTGTAAACAGGTGCATATGTCCCCCGCACGGCCTGGAGATAGACCTCGGCTTCGTCTCTCGTAATCTCCAGTCCCGTTGCGGCATAGACGCGATCCCGTATTTGCGCTATGGTACTTTGATGATCAAGCTCACTTTGTATCCATGAAGACGTGTGTCGAAACCGTTGGATCCGGTCAAAACCCGCATCCGGCGAGCTGTTGAAACCGGGATTTGCATTACCGTGATCGGTCGTGATGATTACCAGAGTGTCGTTCCGGTTTTCCACAAAATCGAGTACAACACCTATAGTTTCATCAAAAGCAATTTGATCATAGATGAGACCTCCTAGATCATTTCCGTGAGCAGCGTGATCTACTCTTCCGCCCTCGATCTGGATTATAAATCCATTTGGGTTCTTTGACAATTTCTGCAGTGCAATGTCTGTCATCTCCGCAAGCGTCGGCACTTTTTCACGGAGGTCAGGAGCGTTCATGTGATCAAGAGTAAACGGAAGATGGCTCCCGGCAAAGATTCCGAGTAAACGGTCTGTGGGCGCTCCTCTCCACGACAACTCGGTCTTGTGCCGTGCAACGTGGTATCCGGCAGCACGATATTCGGAATAGAGATCCCTGCCGTCTTCGCGTTGTTCAGGATCGTAATGTCGGTTTCCGCCGCCCAGCAGGACATCCACTTTCCGGTCGAGATACTGTACAGCAATCTCATCTTCCAGACCACGGGCTTCAACATTCGCTGCGAATCCTGCCGGCGTTGCATGGGTGATCCGGGTCGTCGTAACCAATCCTGTAGACTTTCCTGAATCCCGCATTATCGATAATATCGGGGGGTATTCTTCTCCGTCCGGTCCCACATTAACCACACCGTTATTGACCCTGTGCCCGCAACCCCATGATGATGAAGCGGCAGCGGAACAGGTAACAATCCGGTTTGCCGATGCCATATCCATTAAAGCCCGCTGCACGCGCCCTTCTTCGTAAAGCCGCAACCAATTTGAAGTTCTGCCATCCCGCCGGCGAAGCATTACGTCAGCCATTGTAAGAGTTCCTGAACTCATACCATCGCTGACCAGAAATATTATGTTCCTGGAGTCCCCTTCATTGCTACCGATTCCACAACCTGTAGACGACCATAATCCGGAACCCAAAATGGTAGTGAACAATGCCCCTTTTTTTAAGAATGTTCTTCTATCATGCCCGTTTCCGTTTATTTTATTCATAATTAAATACTCCGCAGAATTATAAATTTAAAGGATGATTTACAGAATTCTCGTTTCCTTCCTATTACGGAAATGCATTACAAGCTGGGTGTATTATATTCACGAATAAAAAGAATGATACCCTGACAGGTGAAATATTGTTTTCCGCCGGGACATATGGAAGGTCCGGCACTCATACTGTGAGGAAATGAAAAGCTGCTGTCGCAGCATGCAGCGGTGGTTGTTAGAATGAAGTTACCGCAGCGCCTCTCTTACCATAATAGGGTAATCACTAACCAGAATGTTTGGTTTTCTGCTGCCGATAAAATCTATGTAGACCTGAACTCCGTGATTCAACGCCCGGGTATCTATATCATTCAAGGTATCGGTGATGATAGGAATACCGCTTTCACGCGCCAGTTCGAATAATTTCAATTCCGCCCTTTTATTAATATATGCTAAAAGTTGTTCAGGGCTTTGTGCATACTCCCGATATTCCTGAATATCCCCGGGGCTCGTAATCAAGACAGAAACCATCAACCCGGCATCAAGACTCAGGGCTTCCCTGGAGCGTTCTTCTGTAAAGGTCAGTACAAAAACTCTGTCGAGCATATTCGCATTTAGTACTTCTTCATATACTTTATTCAGGGACACATTTTTAACATCCAGCATAAGCAGGATATCATTGTCTGCTGCCCACTCAAGAACTTTTGAAAAAACCGGAATCGGCTCTCCGGATCCTTTCAGTCGGATTTCCTCAAGCTCTTTAGCAGTGTAATCGGACAGGATGCCGGAGGCGGTCGTTGTTCTGTCCAATGTTGCATCATGCATAAGAAATAATCCTCCATCTCCGGATTCCCTCAGGTCAATTTCAAGCATGAAAAATCCTTCTTTTTTAGCTATTTCCATTGCGAATAAACTGTTTTCTGTGACGTCAGGCCCTACGGCTGCTCTATGTACGCAGATAATCAGTTCATTCTCTGAAAGTACCGAACGGAGATTTTGCGGATGTGCAGGATAGCTTATAAGTAAAGTCAACAAAAGGAATAATAACGTTAACCGTTGCATAAATACGATCTTATCCTGAAAATGCAGCTTTATCGATATTGAATATCCGATCATCATATTTAGTTCATATAAACATGTCGCACCGATCCGGGCTTGCTTCCAATCTATCCCGTACCCGCAAGTGCGATAAGGGCTCGCATCAGTTTGAATCCTTCCGGAACGTTATTGGCGGTAAATCGTACCGTCCTTCTGTCGATGCGTTCGACGCCGGGGACCAGCGACGGGTTATCCGCGTTGCTGCTTTTGAGAAATGTTATCTCAAACTCAAACGGTTGGTTGAGTTTATACGGTTGAATGCGTCCTCGATTCTCT
>PWTU01000503.1 GCA_003562775.1 Ignavibacteriales bacterium | reverse complement strand
GTTAATGGTTAATCGTGCTACGAGACGATAAACCAATAACTATTAACAATTAACTAATTCATAAATCTAAAACAACATATCGGAGGAAAACATGAAAGCATTAGACGGTCTTGCACCTCACGCACACTGGTTATTGCGAATTACTTTACTAAGTGTATTTCTTTTTCACGGTTGGAGTAAACTCACCGGACTCGGCGGCTTTGCCGAAATGATGGGGTTACCGGTCTTCATCGCATTACTGGTTGCTCTTGCCGAGACTGGCGGCGGTATACTCATTTTTGTCGGCGGATTCACAAAAGATTGGATTACCCGGCTCGGAGCGCTCGCCATAATACCGGTGATGCTCGGTGCAATCTTTATGGTACATTGGGGACAGTGGCACTTCATGGCAACCGATACCCATCCGATGGGCGGTATGCAGTTCCAGGTAACGCTGCTCTTTATGGCGCTTTACTTATTAATAAAAGGGAATGGTGTAAACACCGGAGCGGTAGAATCATAAATACATACTTCGATATGGGCATCCGGTTTCACGGTACCGGATAATCGATGATCCGGGTACGCTGGATGCCCCGTTTCACGAAATTTAGAAAAATTATCTATATATCTCCTTTTTTTGCCTTGTTTGTTGCAATTATGCACATAATTATGTACATTAATGCACATAATTGTGTAGGAGTATGTAATAATGAAAATAATTAATTTTACTGATTTCAGGAAAAAAGCTTCCAGTTATTTTTCGGAGGTTGAACAAGGTGAAACTATTGTCATAATTCGCCACGGAAAAGCAATAGCAAAAATATCACCTGCGGAAAGTACGGAGTTGAAGACACCTTCTTGGAAGAAACCCGGTTTAAAACTCGCTATAAAAGGGGCGAGTTTGTCGAATGCTATAATGGAAGAACGAGAATCTTTTAATCATACATGAAAACATTTTTTGATCCCTCCGCTTTTGCAAAAAGATATATAGAAGAAGAAGGAAGCAATGAGGTCGATAGAATCTGCCAGAATACCTCAACGTTAGGAGTAAGCATTATTTGTATTCCTGAAATAATATCTGCATTAAATAGACAGGTACGAGAAAAAAAGTTGACAAAAAAACAATATTCGACAGTAAAATCCCGTTTTCAACTTGAAGTTAGCGATTCTATAATCATAACTCTTACACCGGCAGTTATATCAAAATCAACCGTACTTCTGGAAAAATATGTATTGCGGGGTATGGATTCATTACATGTTGCATGTGCATTAGAATGGAAAGCTGACTTATTTGTGTCCTCGGATAATCGCCAGATAGAGGCAGCAAAACGATCGGAATTAAAAACAGTTTTAATAACCGGCTGACCGCTGATATAGTAAAATTCAAGCTTAACTATACCTTATATCCTCTCACTTCCTCCTCACTATACTCAACCCCCAACCCCAGTGCAATACGGTTTACAAAATTAAAGTAGCTCATTATCAAATTAATGTTTAATATGTCCTCATCGGAATAACCGGCATCGCGCAATGAATCGATATCTTCCTGTTTTACCTGTCCGGGATTTTTTGTCATCTTAACTACATATTCTACCATACGCTGCATTTTTTCAGAAAGCTCGAGTGCTTCGGGTGATTCGATTGCTAGCCGTACATTCTCTTCATCTTTCCAGTAATTCTTCAGCGCTTCTGCATGATGAGATATGCAGTAGCCGCATTCATTCGCGGCGGATACAACGACTGCAATCAGTTCCCGTTCCGCACGGCTAAGTCCCGATTTCCCGAATAATAGCGTCATATACAAGTCGAGATGCTGCTTCATCGCTTCCGGATTCAAGCTTTGTATTTTCATTATGTTTGAAACTTTACCGCGTTTCTGTATAAGTTCGTCGTAAAGCTCTTTAATACGACCGGTTGCTTCGGATTCGTCGATCGTTTTTATCCAAGGCATCGCAATTCCTTTCTATTTTTCGAAAAGGTATGGAGGTTTTATAAAGAAGTTTTTATAGAGAACACTGTCCGTTTGCATTTTTAACATAATACATTTAGAGTACACATACAAATTAACATATCTGTAATTATCTATAAAATTAAAAACCCCCTCTCCTCCATAAAAAACAAAGATGAGGGGGAATGGTCGGCACGAATTAAGAGTCAATCCCTACTTTTAACTTCACCTCACCTCAGCAAACCGAACTTCAGGTGCTATTTTTACCGACAACACCGGATAAAGGATTCCAACAACGAGAGCAAACACCCAGTGTCTGATTAACGCCATCACAGGCATCATTGCACCCATTTCCAATCCCATCGCCCCCAGATCCAGGAGCGGGAACATAAAAAACCATACACCGAAAATGGTTTGCAATGTAATAAATTGCAATGCACGCGCCCACACCGGACCGAAAAATAATGGAAGCAGCCCTGCAAATATAACGGCTAATAATATTCCATTTGCATAATGGAATAGGACCCCGCTAATTAATCCCGTACCAATCTTACCCGCTAATAAACCAGGAATATCCCACCATTGTCCCATTGCAATAAGACCGACAAGATCGAAGACGATCGTTCCGATAATTCCGGCTATAGCAGCAGCCATTGCTGTTTTGTATGTGAGTTGCATAATTATATCCTCCATTTGTTATTTATGAATGGGTAGCTAGCTTTGTTGTCAATATAAAGCAGATTGTTCTTGATATCAGTCAGGAATATGACAATTACATAAATCGCGAATGCAATGAGAATGCAACATTATTTTTATGCATTTTTGACTAATCGAAGCGAAAGAATATGTCAGCTAAATGACAGCAAGGGACGCGATAGTATAGTATATTACTAACGCGGAGGTTGCAATGAAGAATAAAGTCCTAATATTGATAACACTATTTATGATTTTCGGTCGGGAGTCAGTAGAAGCCCAGGCATGCTGCTCATCCGGCACGCCGTTACTAAGTACAATGGAGCTACCGGGAACCCCGGCTGGGCAATGGCAACTTGTGCTTACCTACGATTACAACTACCTTGATGACGTTGTTGCCGGTTCGCGACGGCTTACAGAGTCACAAAGACGCCGGATTTCTCAATCAATCCTGCTCGAAATATCATACGGAATAACCGACCGGTTATCGGTATCGACTATGTTAACGGCAATACAACAGGAACGGCGGGTACGATCTGCTCTCGACGGTATACCGGGTGAACGGGTTCGAACACGCGGTGTCGGTGATGGAATAGTACTTCTCAAATACACCCTTCACCCTCAGACCATTGTCGACCAACGGGAATTAAGTATCGGTATCGGTCCAAAAATGCCACTTGGAAATTCGCAGTTAAGAAACAATGATATACTTCTTCCCGCTGATCTTCAACCGGGAACCGGTGCGTGGGACATCATTTTATGGGTATACGGTTTTAAGGGATTTGTACCACGGTCACCTATTAGTATCTTCGGAAGTTTAACCTACCGGCACACCGGATCCAACGATCGCTTTGGAGTTGGAAACGGCGGCTATGCTTTCGGCAACGAATTTCAGACTTCCTTCGGAGCAGGTTACAGGACTGACACGCTGTTCGACGCATCGTTGCTAATTCGCTATCGAACCACAGCGAAAGACAAATTCGAGGGAAATTCTGTCCCGAATACCGGAGGACACTGGCTCTATGCAGTTCCCGGTATTAATCTCAAAATTTCAGATACTCTTCAGATGAGAATCGACGGACAATTACCTCTGTACCGTAACCTTGATGGATCTCAACTAACTACTACTTTTACTTCTTCAATATCTATTTTTTACACTTTATGAGGAAATGCTATGAAGATATTAATAAACTTTAAATATAGCTTTTATTTTTTGATAATGATCGGAATTAGCGGATGTGTAGATTCATCGATGGATACCCGCGAAATTAGAAATCAAGAATGGCTGATTCCGGTAGACCAAATATTCGACGGCGGGCCCGGAAAAGATGGAATTCCGTCTATAGATAATCCGCAATTTATTTCGATCGATGAAGTGCCGGGATACCTGCGGGATGACGATCTCGTTGTTGGTGTGCGAATAGGCGATGAAATAAGAGCATATCCTCATCCGATATTAGACTGGCATGAAATTGTCAATGATGAAATCGGCGGAACTGCATTTTCTGTCACCTATTGCCCGTTAACGGGAAGCGCAGTAACCTGGGATCGCTTACTTGAACCCGGAAGGACAACTTTCGGAGTATCGGGTTTACTTTACAACTCCAACCTGATTGCATACGATCGTGCAACCGATAGTAATTGGTCTCAAATGATGATGCAAGCGGTTCACGGTCAGCTTATCGGCGATCATGCAGATTTAATGACAGCAGTTGAAACAAGATGGGATACCTGGAAGAAATTATATCCCGATTCAAAAGTGCTCTCTACAAATACCGGATTTAGCAGACAATACGGAGTGTATCCGTATGGAGATTATAAAGTCAGCAACCGGTTGTTATTTCCCGTTGTCAACAGTGACGACCGTTTACACAGAAAAGAACGTGTAATCGGTACAATATTCAATGATGGAACGCGAGTTTTTGAAGTCAATAAATTCCCGGATTCTATTCATACAATCAATGATGCATATCAAAACTATCCGCTTGTCACTGTGGGGAGCAGCGTATTAAATTTTGTCGCAGCATACGAGCGAACATTAGACGACGGCGCCGTTTTGACATTTATGCCTGTACAGGATGAATTACCTGTCGTGATGAAAGATAATGAAGGGACAATGTGGGATATTTTCGGATATGCCGTTGAAGGACCACGTGCGGGCGAACAATTACGGCAGGCACGATCATACGTGGCGTATTGGTTTGCGTGGGCGGCATTTTTCCCTGATCCAGTAATCGATGTTCCATAATTTAATTTACTTCATCTTCTAAAGTAATTATGTTATGTGCCTGTCTTGCCGGAATTGCGCGTGTTTCGCCAAAAGCAAATATCCAGATTCTATCCGGATCGACTCCATTTCTTCGAACGGCACGGAGTAATTCCCGGGGCGGATCACTTAAACGTTCCTCGGATTGATCGAAGGTTCCCCAATGCATTGCAGCAAAATAACGCGCGTCGAGATCAAGAAATGCCTGTAACGCTTCGGCGGGATTCAGATGAAACGGAGCGTTATACCACCTCGGTTCATACGCTCCGATGGGAATCATAGCCAGATCTATCGGTCCGAAGCGCCGACCGATTTCTGTGAAAGCGGAAAAATACCCGGTATCTCCTGCAAAATATAATGTCAATTCGGAAGCGTCAATCACCCAACCCGACCAGAGGGTGGTATTGTGATCATGAAGAAACCGGCGCGATTGATGTTGCGCCGGTACCGAAATAAATTCAACACCATTGTACGACGTACTCTCCCACCAATCTTTCTCAATAGCTCGAGTTATTCCCCATTCTTCCAATAAACTGTCGACACCGAGCGGAACTACAAAAAGCGGTTGATGTTCTTGATCCAGATCCATCACTGTCTGATAATCGAGATGATCATAGTGATTATGTGAAATAAGTACAACATCAATTGGGGGCAATTTTTCCCACGGTATCCCCGGCGCCGTGTATCTTTGTATCCCGATTCTACCGTTGAAAATTCCAACGCGTTCGCTCCAAACCGGGTCGGTGAGGATATTTAAACCGTCGATTTGTATTAGAAATGTAGCGTGTCCTACCCAGGTAACGGCGCCGCTGTAAAATCTTTCCGGCGGGTTTACATATTCGGGAGGAATGATTTCATACTCATATTTCTCACTAATTAGTGGCTTTTTAATTGCATAATAAGTGAATTTCCACCAAAACTTCTCCAAAAGTCCAATTTTACGTATTTCATCGGCATAGGGATTAATGAAAACTCCGTTTTCATCCCGGTTCGGTGGGTTTGCCTGTATATTGAAAGGAAGCCCCGTCCAAATAAAAATATAAACTATACAAATAACTAAGAAGCGTGGGAATTGTGAAGTTAAAATCATTTATTCCAGCTATTGCACGATTATCGAATCTATATTCGAAATGGTAGCTACTAAAATGTATTGATTTTATATTAAACATTCAAATTTGAAAAAAAATTCAAAAAACGAAAATTCAGTTTGGTTGGAATAAAAAACCGGGATTTGTAGCTATTAGAATAAACTAATGTTCGCTACAATCCCGGCATTATGGGTGTGGAAATATTTAATTAGAAATAAAATCGAGTTCCGAGCAATAAATCAAGTTCGAGGCCGACAGGTTGGATTATAAACATTGTTGCCCCTATTTCAAGAAATACATCAAAAGGAGCAGATGGAAACAAATATGATATTCCGAGTGCTCCCCTTGGACCGAGACCAAGTTCCCCCCGCCGGGTAACGGTGTTTCTCCCGAGAACTACTGTACGGTTTCCTTTACCGGCAACACTTAAGCCGGCTCCATAGTAGAGCGGGAATCGCTGTGCGTTAAATGCATCAATATGGAACAAATATGTACCATGAAATCTAAAATCGCTGTAATACGATGCACCGAATGCGAAATCGAGTGCACGGCTTGATCGTGTCCAGTATTTTGCGCTTAATCCCGTCGGCTCTCCAAAAACCACACCAAGACCGAATAAACCGCGGCTTGGCGACGGGCCGGAGGCCCTCGGAAACTGCTGAGCGACCGCTTCGACCTTGCCCAACACTGTAACAATGATCAATAGGAATAAAATCCGTTTCATATACTCCTCAAATTTTTGTGAAGTACTATAAATTCTAACAAAAAAAAGCTATGAACTATTCAATTTCTCTTTGTTCGCTAATGCCGGCATCCTCGTCATTTTGAAGCTGTTCCTCCACGATCGTCAGGTTTTCCCTTGCTCTGTTATACTCAGGATTAATTCCGAGCGCCATTCGAAACGCTTCCGCAGCCGCATCAAGTCTTCCTGTTTTTATATATGCAACTCCCAGATTGTTATAAAAGAAGGCAACATCGCTCCGCTGATTAATTGCCTCTTCAAGAACGGGAATGGCATCCTCATATTGATTCATTTGAATATATGCATAGCCGAGATTATTCATTGCAAATGAATTGTTATTATTCAACTCTATCGACCGACGATATGTTTGTATTGCTTCATCATATCGTCCTGCTGAATGATAAATCCTGCCTTGCAGATAATACACGTCTGCATTACCGGGTTCCAACTCAAGTGCAGCCGTAATTACCTCTTCTCCCCTTTCATAATCACCCAGGGTAAGGTATGCACGTACAAGATGGATATGTGCCGATAAATTATCCGGTTCGTTCCGGATTACCGTTTCCAACATTGACGCAGCTTGCTCAGTTCCTCCATCCTGCAACAATCGCAATGCTTCCTCATATGAATACCCCGGCTCATCATTTTGAAGTGCAGTTTCTCTTTCGTGGTCATCCTGTTGCTGCACCTGGAAATTCCCAAATGAAATGCCGGACAGTATGAACGACAATATCACAATTATTGACAACGACAATTTGAAGTATTTCATAATACACCTCCTCATAATGATTATAAAGTGGTATTGAGTTACTTATAATAGGTGACGTCTTCCCCTGATGAGTCCAAGAAATGCAACGGTTAATGCTACTACAAGAAGCAGATGCAATAACCCTTCAAACGTTAAACCGCTTATAAATCCAAACAACCATATAATCAGTATTATCATAAATAATAACCAATACATTGACTATTCTCCTCTATCTTTAGACATTGATAATTTTTAATAAAAGCCGGTCTCTCATTGAAACAATGAGAAACCGGCCGCTCCCGGAGCTAATCCCCACCATCTCCACCAGTTCGTCCTCGCTCCGGGTCGCATAATCAGTGAGGTTCATTAGCGTTATCTTCAGATTCCAATACGGTGTGGCCAAGATTTGTTGTTTGTCTCGCTTGTACGTTCACATTTGAATATATCGCAGTTTCATAATTCCCTGCTCGCGCGACAATTTCAATATCATACGTTCCTTCAGCCAGACCAACAAGTTTATACTCACCAGAACCTTCATCAGCGTATGTTGATGTTACAACTTCTCCCTCTTGTGATGCTACCACAACAGCTCGAGCTTGTACGGGAGAAACCCGTCCGCTGATGTTGCCTGCACGATCCATAGTTTGAATTCGTATTACGGGTTCGAGTCGAAAACCGGCCACCAGTGATCCCTTCACTGAATTGTG
>PWTU01000420.1 GCA_003562775.1 Ignavibacteriales bacterium | reverse complement strand
TCAAGATCGGCGCCGATGTGCTTTAGATACTCGACTCTCCCGATCTCGCAATAGAGCAAATAAACGGTGTTATGAACAATGCCCTGCCAATCAACTTCGTACGAGCGGACACGCACCGTCGTTTTAAATTTGAATTTCCTTTTGTCCATCATTTACTATTTTACGACTTCTTTCACAATGCTTGCCGCAGTTTGAACCTCATCCATAGAAACATCCATATGCATTACTGCCCGTAATTGCCCCGCGCCCGAAGGAGTGAGCAGCACTCCATTTTTTTTAAGCCCGGCAAGCACTTCGTCGACTGAACGCTTACTGCGTTTTCTTATGTCGATTATAACCATATTTGTGGGATTCACCACCGGGAGAAAGCTCAATCCGTCCACTTCCCGGACGATTTCCCTGAATACAACGGCTTTCTCGTGATCCATAGACATTCGATCTATGTTATAGTGAATTGCATACAATGCTGCTGCCGCAATTATTCCTACCTGCCGCATTCCCCCACCGAAAATTTTGCGGTATTTGTGCGCCCGTTTGATCGTCACACTATCTCCAAGCAGCATTGAACCTATGGGTGCACCGAGCCCTTTTGAAAAACAGACCGACACGGTGTCAAACAACGCGCCGTATTCACTAAACGAGACTCCCGATTGCACCGATGCATTCCAGATACGCGCACCGTCGAGATGAAGCCGTAATCCATAATTTTGCGCGGATTCGCAAAGCGATCTCATTTCATTGAACGGATATACGGCGCCGCCATATCTATTGTGGGTATTCTCCAGACAGAGCATGCGGGATCGAGGCATATGATAGTCGGGAGGGCGTATTGCAGCGGCAAGTTTTTCCTCCGCAATACTACCGTTTTCACTTTCAAGAGTGTGCAATTGTACGTTTGAAAGAATAGACGGTGCAGCGGTTTCATAATGAAAAATATGAGATTCCGCTTCCACGATCACTTCGTCGCCGGGATCTGTTTGTGATTTTATTGCAAGCTGATTTCCCATAACACCGGTCGGAACAAACAATCCGGCCTCTTTTCCAAACATTGCTGCAACTTCATCCTGTAATTCGTTTACCGTCGGGTCTTCACCGAATACATCATCTCCTACCTCTGCACTGCTCATAGCTTCAATCATTGCGCGCGACGGTTTGGTTACCGTATCACTGCGAAGATCTATTATTTTCATATTGTTTTCTATATTTATCCTGGGTTGCAAATATTCGCTTTCTCATCCGTTCACCTGCAGACGCGACGACAGGTAAAACTCCAAGCAGTAAACATAGTTTCGCAAAAACGTCTCCGTGTTTTGCATAGAAAGTCAGATAATCTGAGGTCGGAATTTCAAAAACAGTTTGAGTTTGGGTAAATAACTCTGTTTCATACAAGATTCGACCGTAGGGATCAAGAAATGCCGAAATACCGCCATTTGCTGCACGTGCAATCGATCGGCGATTTTCTATAGCACGAAAGACCGATTTTTGAAGATGTTGCCTCGGACCGGGAGTCCTTCCCCACCAACTATCGTTCGTTATGACAACAAGAAAGTCGGCACCTTTATTTGTGAAGTGGCGGACGAAACCCGGATAGACAGACTCGTAACATATTACAGCACCGAACGATTTTTCATTCCCGAAACGATCATGGAATGAAAACAGTGTTGTATCCGGCCCTACATCCCAACCGCCGACGCCAATACTCCGGCGGATTTTTACCGCAAATTCAAATATGTCGGCAAATGGAATTCGCTCGACAAAGGGGACAAGTACAATTTTACCGTACCAGCTATATTCAAGCTCGTGTGGTCTGAATAGCACTGCAGCATTAAATGATTCGTACCTTTGACCGGTTTCAGGAATTTCCTTTGCAGTTCGGGGCGCCTCTTCATCGGATGTGTACATTTTTGTGTAAGGTAATCCGGTAAAAACGGGAATTTCTGTTCTGTTAACGAATTCGTGTACCATATTCCGGTAGAGCCAATTATGTGGCATCATCATGTAATATGTTATGGCATTTTCAGGCCAGATTAACAAATCGGGAGCATCGGGTACCAGGTTTTGTGATTGACCGAGAAGCTGGTCTGTAATAAACAGCCGGCTATATTCCCATTTGTTAAATGGATCCGAGTCCGGCTGGACAACCCCGACCCGAACGGTATCGGTATACTCCCGCTCGTCGGATACTACTGCCGAACCGTAAAAAAATGGAATAAAATGAATAATAATAATTACAATCGCGGTGCCTATTGCAGGACGCGATTTAATTTTCCAGTCTCCTGATGCGATTTTCGTTACCAAGTAAAAAGCTATTGCGTTTATGGTAACAATCCAAAATGATAGACCGTAAATGCCTGTAAATGTTATGAACTGGGACCGTACGATGTCATAACTTTGTGTGTTGCCGAGTGTTTGCCAGGGAAATGCCAGATCACCGATACTGTGCAAATATTCAAATCCTACCCAGATAAACGGCAGCGCAATTAATGCATACACTATCCCATAAGTTCGACGGATGAGCAGATAGCCGATTATGGGTACAAAGAAGAAAAACGGATGAGCGAGGATAAGCAGCACACCGGCAAACATTTGTAACCCATGCTGAGCGTGAGCGAATCCACCCATCCAGTACACGGATATCACCTGTAATATAAGGAATGCAATATAGGTATACCGGAGCGGACGGGCAAAGCCATCGGTATATTCAAACACCAACAATAAGGGAACAAGAGCAAAACAGGCGATCACTCCCAGCGGAAAAGGCGGAAATGATATTCCCAATCCAACACCGGTGAGCAATGCGAGAAAGAGTAAGAATCTCCTTTTTCGTATATCTTCTATAGATCGAGTAGATTTAACTTTTTTCTTCTTCAATTGATTTAACTCCTGATTTTTTTATGAAAACCTTTGTATATATCCAATCAGCCGCATGTAATGCAGCGATGACGACTAAACCACAGACGATGCCGACTATGAATCCCCCGAGTACATCGGAGGTAAAATGAACACCAACGTAAATCCGTGAAAATCCGATGGCAACTGCAAATGTAATAAACAACCATTTTAACCTTGGATAATACCAGCTTAATAACATAGCAACTGCTGCATTATTTGCAGCGTGTGATGATGGAAAAGACTTACCTCCCCCACACCCCACAAGCAGCCGTACATTTTCGATATTATATATACCATCGACAAAATGACACGGACGAGCTCTCTCAAAAATAGACTTTAACACCGCACTATTGAATTGATCGGCAAGTGCGATTACAAGCACCAATCCTGCCGCCGCGATGCGTCCTCTTTTTCCTCCCCAAATTATGAGCGCAATCCATATAACTCCTGCAATGACAAAAGATAATGTATATTTATTCAAGTCGGTTATGAACGGCATTAAATAGTCAAATACCGGATTCGCGATAGTCTGGTTAAAGAACGAAAACAACAGTCTATCAATATAAACAAAAAATTCAATCATTAAATTTACTACATTAGGATTGACTCAAAAATTAATTAATCCCCTATCTGAATTGCAGTGTAGCAATTGCCATCGCCGCTGCTCCCTCTTCACGCCCCAATGCTCCCAAGTGCTCATTTGTTGTTGCCTTAATATTCACCTGAGAAGACTCAACACCAAGCGATTTGGCGATAGTATCGCACATTTCCCCTGTAAACGGCGCAATTTTTGGTTTTTCCATGATAACTGTTGCATCGATATTTACGATTATGTATGAATGTATAGTTAACATTTGATGGACCTTTTTCAGAAGCACAATGCTTCGAACATCCTTCCATTGCGGATCGTCATCAGGAAAATGTTGACCAATATCTCCCAATGCGGCAGCGCCGAGTAAGGCATCTGCTATGGCGTGTAACAGTACATCCGCATCACTATGTCCCTCAAGACCGGAATCAGATGGAATTTTTACACCTCCGAGCCATAGTTCGCGATTTTTATTGAATCTGTGTATATCGTAACCGATTCCCGAGCGGGTTATCATATCTTATCTCAATACGTTGAAAATACTTTGTAATTTTTTGGCTCAAGCCATTCGATGTTCACATCCGTAACGTGGGCATATCTCGGGCCAATACTGATTTCCTCTAAAAACCCCGATACTGCCGATTTATCCCCTTCAGCTTCAATTTCGACATCCCCTGACGGTAAATTTTTTGCAAAACCAGTAATTCCATACCTTTGTGCGAGTCGTGAAGCGAAAAACCTGAATCCTACTCCTTGCACAACACCACTTACAATTGCTCTTGCCCGTACCATAGCTTAAGTCCCCATTTATCAAGAACATCAGAAAGTTCGGAAACAATAAGTCCGCTAATAATTACAGCTCCTCCAATCACACCCTGCAATCCTAAAATTTCGTGAAGTACTACAAATGCGAGAAATGCAGCAAATACCGGTTCCAGCGTAAAAATAATTGCAGCACGCGTGGGCGTTGTAAATCTTTGATACTCGGTTTGCAAATAGGTGTTGATTACCGTTGCAAGTATAGCCGTATATGCAAGTGCGAAAATAAGATTACCGCTCAGCGTAAATAGAATATTTTCAAAACCCGCTGCAAACGTAAAACTGAGCACTGCCACCGTACATATTTGTAAATACACAAGATGAATAATAGAAAACTTTTTTGAAAATACATCAATGTATACAATATATAAAGCAAAAAAGAAGGCACATGCAAGGGTTAACCCATCTCCGATGTTAAATGATGCACCGGCCGGAGACGTTAGTAAATATAACCCGATCACAACCAGAACGACGCCGATAAGGTTCCCGGGGCGTGGCATTCTTTTCTCTATCGCCATCTGAAGCAATGGTGTAAACACAACAGCGAGGCCTGTGATAAATCCCGACTTCGATGCAGTCGTATATTGCAATCCGAGAGTCTGGCTTGAGAAGCCGAGAAACATGATCGCTCCCAGAATTACACCCGCCCGTATCACCGGTTTAGTGAATCCCCGAAACCTTGCAAGAATAAAGGGGGTAAGGATAAGCGCAGCTATCGTGAATCTAATCCCAACAAAAAACAACGGCGATGCATCATCAAGCGCACCTTTAATGACAACAAAGGTTCCACCCCAGATTAGTGTTATTAAAATAAGAATGGCTTCTGATTTTCTGCGTTTTGCCTTTTCCACGGTCTTTGCAATTTAATAATTTCTTTTGAATATTAAATATACGAAATTATTTCAAAATGCTAAATGTTGTAATTTTAATTGACAATCAAGTTTATATTGATTATTTTTTTAGATTGATTAGTTTTGTCGAATTATGAGAAAAAATGCAATAAAAAAAATAACAAAAAAACAATGAGTGCCAGAGCTATAAAGGATGAATTAAGTGAAAGGGACCGGACGGTTCTGCGCCATGTTGTACAAAATTTTATTTTAACGGCGAATCCCGTCGGTTCACGTTACCTTGCAAAACATTGCGGATTGAATTTATCGCCTGCGACTATCAGAAATCTTATGGCGGATCTCGAAGAGCGGGGATATCTGAATCATCCGCATACATCTGCCGGTAGAGTTCCGACAGACAAAGGATATCGTGTTTACGTCGATATGCTTATGGATATCGAGGAGCTATCGACTAGGGAAGTTGATAAAATTAAACGGAAACTTAACGAAATCGATAACCGGGAGGAATTACTCGCTCACGCTTCCGATTTACTTGGAAGTATTTCCAGTCAACTGAGCATCATCACGAATCCTCAGCTTGCAACGGGAAAACTCGATCGCCTCGAGTTGGTTTCGCTCTCAAGCAACCGGATTATGATAATTATAACCGTGCAAAGCGGTCTTGTAAAGACACTCGTTATGGAAGTGCAGTCTGCGGTCGGACGTGATAAACTCGACGCAATTGCACAAGTATTGAATGAGCGGCTTCATGGTTTAACACTGAAGCAAATACGAGAAACGTTTTCCGAGCGGGTAAAGGATTTCCAGAATGAAGATACCGGACTTATCCGGTTGTTTGTCGATTCTGTCGATGAATTATTCGACGATGCAAAAGAACGCGATCGTCTCTTTATCAGCGGTACGCGCGATATTCTTAAAAATCCGGAATTTAACTCTCCGGATAAAATTCGCAGTGTTATAGAACTAATCGACGATAAAGAAATTATAATTCACGTACTCGAAAGTCAAGGAGAAATGGGGTCGAATCTGGCAATTTCTATCGGTAATGAAAACACGGAAAAACGCTTAAAGAATTATAGTGTTATCAGCACACGTTATTTAGTAGGTGATATTTTCGGTACGGTAAGTGTCATCGGCCCGAAACGTATGAATTATTCACGAATAATCCCGTTAGTAGACCATATTGCGAAAGCGATTACTTCACGATCGATCGGGACATCGTAAAAAACTTAAATGGAGGTGTAGTTAGCAGAATATGGGTGAAAAGAATCAAAAACAAGAAGAACGTAAACAATCTGTTACCGAAGAAGAAAAAAACGACCGTGACGTCCAAACGTCTCAAGCAGAGGAGTTAGAAGTCAACGACTATGAGGCGGCCGTTGAAAAATTGAAGGCACAGATAGATGTACTCGAAAAAGAAAGAGACGAATTAAAAGATAAGTACCTTCGGAAAGCCGCTGAGTTTGAAAACTACAAGCGACGTACCGAACAGGAATTTGCAACGTTCAGTAAATACGCAAATGAGCAACTGATAGTAGACTTCCTCCCTGTTATCGACGATTTTGAACGCTCGTTGCATGTAAGCAAAGAACGGCGCGAGTTCGGGCCATTTTACAAAGGCGTTGAACTGATATATAATAAATTAATGAAGCTACTCGAGTCAAAAGGTGTGAAGCCGATTGAATCGGAAGGAAAACCGTTTGATGTCGATCTTCACGACGCACTTATGCAAGCGCCAAAAGATAATATCGAACCGAATACAATTGTTGAAGAGGTGGAAAAAGGATATATGTACAATGATAAAGTTATTCGGCATGCAAAAGTTGTTGTTGCCAAAGAACCTGAGACCGATGAATCGGTCCACGATGAGAAAACCCGGGAAAAAGTAAAAAAGAAGGAGAGTAAGTAATGCAGAAACGGGATTTTTATGAAGTTCTTGGAGTTTCCCGGAATGCGTCACAGGAAGAAATAAAAAAAGCATATAGAAAACTTGCCGTTAAGTATCATCCAGACAAAAACCCGGATGATCCAGAAGCGGAGAAAAAATTCAAGGAATGCGCCGAAGCGTACGAAGTACTGCGCGATCCGGACAAAAGACAGCGATACGATCGATTCGGACACGAAGGAATGAGATCTTCAGACTTTGGCGGTTTCCGGGATGTTGAGGATATATTTAGTGCGTTCGGTGATATCTTTGGCAGTAGTTTTGGCGGATCGATATTTGAAGAAGTATTTAGCGGCGGACGAGGCCGGAGAGGTAGAACCCATACCGGCACCTCCGGCAGTGATCTGAAGATCCGGCTCAAGTTATCACTCGAAGAAATTGCTCAAGGCGCAAAGAAGAAACTTAAAATTAAAAAATATGTCCGTTGTTCAACGTGCGAGGGATCGGGCGCGAGCGGCAGCGACGGCTATAGACGGTGTGAATATTGCAATGGGTCAGGAGAAATAAGACAGGTATCCCGTTCGGTTTTCGGTCAATTTGTCAATATTACTCCCTGTGCAAATTGCGGCGGCAGCGGTAAAATTTTATCTATACCCTGCAAATCCTGCGATGGTGAAGGACGCAAACAAAAAGAAGACACCATAGAAGTAAGTGTCCCCGCAGGAGTGTCCGAAGGACAATATTTGACATTACGAAATCAGGGTAATGCAGGAAGACGAGGCGGTCCGGCAGGCGATCTCCTTGTAGTCATAGAAGAAGCGCATCATGACAAATTTATCCGGCGCAGCGACGATATTATTTACGACCTGCTCGTCAGCTATCCGACTGCTGTCATGGGCGGCGACGTTGAAGTTCCGACACTAAACGGGCGTGTACGAATGAAAATCGATCCGGGAACGCCTTCCGGTCGAATACTTCGAATGCGTGGAAAAGGAATTCAACATTTAAATGGCAGCGGCGCAGGCGATCAATTAGTGCGTATTAATGTCTGGGTGCCGAAGAAAGTTTCGTCGAAGGAAAAAGAACTTATTCGGGAACTGGAAAAACATTCGAACATACATCCAAAAGAATCGGAT
>PWTU01000494.1 GCA_003562775.1 Ignavibacteriales bacterium | reverse complement strand
TCCACCACACAATCCTTCGACTGCGCTCAGGATGTCCGCACTCGCGCGATGGGGTCTTGGTGAACCGGTCGAAACACGGTGCGCTGAAATTTATTACTTTTTTAATAGAAACTAATTCACCGGTTTTGCTTCTTTTCCGCTTACCCGCAAAAACCACCGCATACATTTATGAAAGATATCCACCGGCTCGCAGAACATCATCGGGCAGCTTCCGGGTATTACGGTGAGTCCGAGTTCATTGCCTAGGATCACCGCTTCATCGTCAACACTTCCCTTTCCGAACGAACGGTGCATCCAAACATGTTTTATACCGAGTTCATTGCATTCTTTCACAATTTGTAACGCAGCGGTCGGGTGAGCAGCAATCACAACGCCATCCACACCGCCGGGGATTGACGTAATACTATGATAACAGGTATCACCTTCTACTTCATCTGCATTGGGATTAATAGGAAAAACATCATAGTCCGCTGTACGGAGTTTTTTATATATTGCATTTGCCGCTGCATCTCCTTTCCGTGAAACGCCTGTTACGGCTATGCGTTTGAGAGAGAGAAAATCCTTCGCTGCTTGCTGGAGGGTTGGCATGAAAATTATCCTGTGTATATTCTACTATAATCGACTGTGGATCGACTTCGTTTACGATAGAATAACATTTTACACTACAATAATCAATGCCTTCCGTATAATATCATCTGGTAATATTCAATACCTCACTTGCCTGACTGCTCAGTCCGGTGCTCTCGTGTGCGGTGATAAAATAGTAATACGTCTCCCCCCGTCTTACCTCCGTGTCAAGGTAGCTTGTCTCCGTTACATCAAGTGTGGCTATCTGCTTCATTTCCTCACCCTCATCGATTCGGTATAGGATATAACCGGTAATATTAGATCGCAGCGGACGGTTCCATCTCACATGTATACCATCATCTTCATTTTGTCCCATGAGGTATTGAGGCCCGAATCGGTAGAAAAACGGATCGTGCAGCGATACAGGTCTTGAGAATGCGCTTTCATCGCCGAATGTATTATATGCTTTAACAACGAAGGTATCCTGCGGTGTGATATCCGGCAGCTCAAGCCAATTCGTATCGAATAAAAGCATCTCGGTTGTGAGCCGGCGGTATCCGTCTTCAGCGGCGACATCCTTCCGGAAAACATGATATCCTGCGTGGTGAATGGTTTCATCCTGGGAGTGATCGGCCCAGCGTAAAAGAAATGTCGTATCTCCGGTTCGGGTAAGCTGTAAATCCGCAGGTGCGGGCACAAAAAGGGGTACATCGGGACGGGCATGCACTACTTCCGAGAGTTCGCTCTTCACATAGCCGATGCTTTCGCTGACGACACCGTAGCCGTACGTGTACCGGGGCGAAAGCGCCGCGGTTGTATCCCTCCACTCGTAATAATCCTGTCCGTCCGTTACCGGGATAAACTCCGAAACGATCGTTTCCGGCTCGCCGTATCCCTCGGTTCGCAGCACATAGTAGCCGCGATCCTGAAAACCGGCGCGTTTCCAGCGGACGGTTATCTCTGCGCCGTCCACGATCGCTTCCACCGAATCGGGGACTTCGGCGGGCCAGGCGTATTCGGTCAATCCGGGTATTCGTGCAGATATCAGCGGATCCGGTCTGGCGATATCCTCCATCTCCATGTAATAGAAATAAGACTCCATGACATCGTCAACATAATCCGTATAGGTGCTGTCGTGCGGTGAAACATATCCGATCAATTCATAGTCGCCGTCGTATGTTCGCCCCCGGTACAATGCCATGGTGCGCAACCGCCACGGGTTTTGCACACGCCACTCGAGGTGTATTTCCGGCTTTTCTTTCGTGCCTTCCGCTTTGAAATAAACAAGCAGAGGTTCCGTGTGCGTGGGGAAGTTTGCACCCTGTGCGTATTCCGATACCGGCCCCAGCGCTCCGAAACGGCTTACCGGACGGATAACGTAATGATACACACCCGGTTTTTCCATTGCGGTGGTATCGGTAAACACAGCAAGGAGATTATCTTCCACGACCATAAATCCCCGGGTGCCGTCGACACGTTCATAATCCGGTGCAAATGGTGCAGTCCGGTATCCGAGAAAGGTGTATACCTCGTCGATCTTTTCACCGGGTATACGCCATCTGCTCCGGATCACCGGCTGGTTATGAGTCGTGCTATAGAAACCGGGCACCCAGTCGTACTCTTCGCGGAGAGTTGTTACCAGGGTTACGCCGTCGTCTACCGGCGCTCCGTTCACCATAATCCGGTAGCGATAGGTTTCTCCCTGCACCACGGTTGTATCCCAGACCGCAAGCCCGAGTGCATACAGCACATTGGGCATATGGCTCATCGGAATCATTTCTACGGTTGATTCTTCCACAAGCTTCTCAAGAAAATAACCGGCGGACTCTTCCGTGAACGGCAATACATCCCTGAAGACGGGGGGTACGTTCTCTGCATTGGAGAGAAATTCCTCCGGCGTCCCCGCTGTTACGATGTGCCATCGCATTTCATCGTCCGGACTACCTTCGGTTGTCCGCACTATCTCCGCTCCATCTGCCGGAGGCAGATCGCCCTGCCAGTATATCATTGCCCCGAACTGCCCGTAGCCGGCTTCAAGCACCGCCTGACCGGCAACACTGCCTGACGTCAACATTGTGATGAACATAAAGAAGAAAGTTTTATTTATTACCATAGTTTTTCCCGGCTATTTAATCATTTAACTTAGTTACAACCTTTATCGCCTTTCAGTGCATTGCCCGAGCATGTACTTCCGAGGGTAACGCCGACATCGAAACCGCCGTTTGAACTCCAGGCGAGATCGAGCCGCGCCGCTTCATCGAATCCCAGATCGCAGATGTATGCATATAAACCGATCGCACCGCACGCCGAAATCGAAAAATCCGTCTCGGGTACCCATTGGAATTCGACGTCGAATCCGAGTTCCGCTATTACACCCGCGCATGCTTCGCAGGGAAAGACAAATCCCCCAATTCCGAAATCCGCATAGGCAAGACCGCCCAGACTCGCACCGCCGTAATCATCACCGAAGTTAAACCAGAACCGCGCATCGATCCCCGCGTTGGCGTAAATTTCTATGTAACCGATCGGAAAAACTATCGGACCCCACGAGGTATTGAGGAACGGTTTATTCGCACTCATATAGAGTCCCGCAATGCCTGAATTCTCCAGAAAATCGGGCAACTTCTGAATATACATTTCCTGTTTCAGAATCGCTTTTGCCTGCGGACTGAGAACCGGGTAATAACCGACAATGAAATTCGTATTGAGCAAACCGATCACCGGATACGTTGCACTGAGATGTCCCGCAAGGTAAAAGCCGAGTCCGCCGACCCGCATCTCGATCGCCCCCTGATTAACATAGACCGTACCCATCGGGATGTTATATACGTTGAGTGCGCCGACGAACGCCATTTCATTGAAGTCGAGATGAATGGCGATGTCGCCGAACGGCGTTTCGATATTCGCAAGCTGGATTGTTTCACCTTTCGATGCATCATTGAGAATCGCACCGGCGACTTTATACCACATCACATCTCCGCCGTCCTCGAACCCTCCTCCGAAACCTTCCATCCGCGCCTGGTACGAGAGCAGGTCCCAATCATTACCCGCAACGACCTGTTCGCCCTGCAATACACGCTTCAAGCCATTCTGCCCGCCGCCGAGCACAATGGTCTGCTTGATGTTGCCTTCGAGTTCGCCGCCGCCATCCACGTCGATGATCTTAATACGAATATCATACGGATTATTTGTCTTGATCAGTTTGGCTCTCAGCTCAATGATATTCGGGGAGTTGTCGTCGTAGATAATCAGGTCGCCTGTTACGTCGAAGTAATCCCAGTCCAGTTTTATGCGCGCCGCCTGTTGATCCCCCTGAAATGTGACCTTTCCTTTAGTCTCGAAGATCGTATTCAGACCCAACACGCGTAATTTTATTTCGTTCTGTTCCCGGTAATACACAAAATTGGCGCCATGCCCTCCGGAGAGATTGGGAATCTCAAGATCGGTGTTGCCGTATAATGAAACACCGTCCTGATAAAAGTAAATGTTGCTTATTGTCTGCTTGATCACGTTGTAATGATTTACAACCTGATCCGGCGCCATAGAGAGCTTTTCGAAACCGTCGGAAAAGTTTTCGATGAAATTGATTCCGACTTCGGTTTGCGGACTCCAGCCGGGCAAGCCCTTGATTGCCGCTACTGTTTTTCCCGATTGTTGATTTGAAAGTACGACGCGCCAGCGACCGACCCCCGGATCGTGCGCAGTGGATGTGACATAGCCGAATGTCAATTTAGCATCGGATTTCATCTCAAGATCGAGCACTCCTGCGAGAGTAATCTCCGAAAGATTAATATCGTTAGCCGCCGGCAGTTTCAGTTCATCCGGTTTGATCAGGATATGCGGTGCGGGAATATCCAGCAGATTTGTCCGGATCATTCCATAGGTTACAATGCCGCCCTGGTTTTCATCGAAACTCCATGGTCCTGTCTTTACCTTCCATGTTTCCAGATCGAATTCGAGCGGCTCATTTCCTTCGTTGACGATGATCTGCTCGGGTAGAACCACGATATCGCCCGTCGAGACGATCAGTTCCTCCGGATTCGATAACGGGAGATCTACGATCAGCTTTGTTGCAAGCACTAATGAATCCTCCCGTGCATAACTCTCGTACCGATCTATTACAGTCGGGAAGTTGTGTACATAGAAATCCGGCGCCGTTGCAGTGGTTATCTGGCTCAGCCAGGGATTGTCGGTCATTAAATAATAGATTTCCGGCATGCCCATATCGGCGGTACCTTTATATGCACTGATCACGTCCTGCTCGGGATTTTCGCCTAAGTAAAACTGCCCGTCATACTGATAGGTAAACCGGAAATACTCGAGCATCAAAAACGCGCGGGTCCTCACGTGTCCGTTGTCACTGCCGTCTTTAACGACCCGTACGTTGGATATCGATACCGGTTTAAATAACTCGTTGTAAACGAATTCCTTTACTGCAAAATCGATAAGCTCAAATCCTGCATATCCGTCTTCGGCGCTTCCGTATTGTGCGTCTTCATATTCTACGTGTTTAAAAGACAAACCTCCCGATCCTTTCGGCCCGCTCATTTCTATGATATGAGCTTCATTCAACACAGAACTGAACTTGGTCGTTGTTGTCTTAATGTTGGAAGACACGGGTTCCACCATCGGCTTACCGTTGATTTCCGGTGCATCGATCTCTTTTACGACCAGGTCTTTGAAGGAAAGCCGGACAGTTTCATCACGCGGGCGAAACCTGTCGTTCTGCGGTAAGTCTACGAATGCTCCGCTGATCAACCAATCATTACCCGATGGAGCGACCGTTTCGAGATCGACCGGCAGATTCCAGATATGAGTCAATAAAAACGGCGCTTCCTGAAGCTGGAAATTATGTATCGTTGTCGTATGAAGATTGATCTGATCGGACTTTCCGATGTAGGTAACGGCCGGGTCGTCGGTCTTCGCTGCCTTCACGGTCAACGTAGTCTTTGGAAGTCCCGTCAATTGATAATGCCCGGTGCTGTCGGTATATGTCTCCAGTATAATAGGCCCGTAATCATTCGATCCTATCTCGGTATACACACGCGCCCCTTCGATCGGTTCGCCTCCGTCGGCACGGGCAACGGTTCCGGAGAGTTCCGTCTGAGGATATAACACGACTTCAATATCGTAATGTTCTTTACTCACGGGAATCGTCACGTACTGGTCGTACGGCACATAGCCGTCTTTGTTCACCCTCAGCCGGAATTCCTCGGACGGACTGCCGAAGACAAATTCAACTACACCCTGCATATTCGTCTGTTTGGGTTCGAGGTTACTGAGTTCAATTTTCGCGCCTTGAACCGGAGTTTTCTCCAGTGTCGTTTCAAACTCTCCGGGGAATTGCCCTTGTTTCAAAACAAGATGTTCCTGAACCACAACGATTCTCGGGCGGTGCAGCCGCTCTTTGATCACAAACGTACCGAGATCGAACCCGGGAAAATCGTGACCGGATGGGATATTCACATTCACCGTATCTGCAAAATAGTTAGTTGCATCCGGATCAATGATTATACGTATATTTGCACCGTGCTGCGCCTCCACCCGAAAACGGGAGACCTTCTTAAAGTTAGGATTTACGATAGGCGAGGGTTGGTATACCACATTAAAACCGCCCTTTGAGATAACTTTTTTATTGCCGGTAGTTCCCGCTGTTTGCGAGAAACCGCCGGCTTGCTGCATCGATTGACTCTGCTGCTGCATGGAGCCAAACTGCTGGAACCAGGGAGGGAGCGGCTGAAACGGCGGTTCGTCCTTCTTTGAATCGTCGGCTTGCCATGCCATCTCCAACGGGATGAACGGTCCGTCGCCGATCTTCACATCGCCGTAAATCGGCTGACCGTGTTCATCCTCAACGATCCCCCGCACATAAGAACCGGGAAGCAGGAACGGTTCGACATCCAGTTTTTGACCGTATTGAAGTCCCTGCTTATTCTGATTGGTACCGCAGTTAATACAATAATTCTTTTTAAATCCGGGTTTCCAATAATCCACTATATACTTCGAGGTAACCGCCGCTTTCTGTGCCCCCGAAGCAGATTGAAGTCGCAGCAGGTTATTATGTATATCGTGTGGATACAGAAACTGTTTCGTAAACAATCCGTTATGATCGGTGTTGTAGAAAGCATAGCCGATGTACTTATCATCTTTATCGTACGCTATGAGCATCAGGTTCGTTTCCGGCAGATCGTACGGAACGTTATTGTATGTGACACGGGAATTAACATAAAGCTTGGGTAGCTGCGGTACAAGTTCAAGTTGTTGTTCAACAACCGGCGGTGTGTAATCGGCGCTTCGCGGTGCACACTCATTCGCATAGCACCCGAGCGTTGCATGCATCAATCGCGCTCCACACGGCGCCAATTGCGTTATCCGGTTTCGCGCATAATTATGAAAACCTTCAGTCGGATGTGAAAATGCTTCGAGGTAGTATCCATCCGAAGGCCAGATATTTCCATAGAAATCATCGCATCCGCCCATACCGGAATGTTTCACAAGTCTATGAAAGGTAACATACCCGTTCGAATTTGTTCTCCCGCTGTCTGCAACCATATGGTCTTTATACGGGACGTCAAAACCCAGATGACCGAACTCCTCAATCCTCGATTCGTTTATCGGAAACGACGCCGGTGCGTTATCGTGGAGGTGTTTTTTTCGACCCAGTCTCACCACTGCACCCGGAATACCGTCACCGTCGCCGACTGCCTGTATGACCCCCGCCTTGGACACGACTTGCACCCTGAGCTTATAACTCTGTACCGTCACAACCTGTGTCGGCACCTCAAGCGACTGACCCGGCTGCATAAAGATCACAACATCGGGATGACAGTACCACTTATCTTCTACCTCCATTGTGATCACGCGATATAGTCCATGTCCGGACGTACTTGTTGCTATATCTCCTACAAGCGAGTGTACGGTTACGGGACCGCTCGCAAGGACGCCGAATGTCTCGTCTGCAAGGAATGAAACACTGTAGTTGCCGTTGTCGTCAGTCGTCGTTGTCGCGATGACCTTCGACACCCAATCGATGGTAAGCGTACCGGAGACTCCGGATCCCGTCACCTGTGCACCGACCCCGATATCGCCGACAAATTGAAGATCTTCGGGATGTTGAATAATCGCCTTTTTACCCACCGCAAGACGTGCAGTAAACCGGATCTTGGTTTGCTTTAACGGTTTTCCGCCGTTTAGATTGTATCCGGACGGCAGCATATATTGCGGCGGCCCCGGTTGAATCCAGCTTATTTCCTTGCTGAAATCCGCATTACCCAAATCGTAAAACCCGCTCATTTGTTCCGAATTATTGCCGCCGCCCGGATTTGATATATTGTGTTGAAATCCTTTATTCTGCACCGATTTGCCGGATTGTAACTGCTGAAGGTTATTTTGATTAAAAGGGATTACGATCATATCCTGTGGAATAATTAAACCGCTTGTCGCATCTTCATAAAAACGATACAGAAGTTGACCGTGAAGCTGACTCATCGGGGGGAGCTGTATAATTCCTGGATCTATCGGTTGAGCAATAACTACCGGTTCATCTTCCTCCTCGTCGTCGCTGCCCACCTCGAATACGACGATCTCGCTGCGTCCGTTGTTTTCAAACAAAGCGCTCCCCTGACTGTCCTTCGCAACCAC
>PWTU01000577.1 GCA_003562775.1 Ignavibacteriales bacterium | reverse complement strand
GTAAAGCCGGTTGCCCGGATACCTCTTAATAAACGGTCGTTAAGACCGAGTTCTGAAAAAGACATAAAACTCCTTTAATATATTTTTGCCGCCAAGACGCTAAGACTCGAAGAAATAAAATATTCAAAAGACCTTTGAGTCTTGGTGGTTCTGTAACGAGACACAACGTATCAAAATAATCTGAAATAATTTGTGTGGAACGAAAATCAGGGAGGATTACATATCGAATCGTCCGCCGTCGCGTAACCTGCACATCGCTACTCGTTCATCATCGGATAACGGGTCTCAAAAATTCCGCTTCCGAAATGACTTCTTCCGTCGGCGGCGCTACTGTCTGTAGTGATATAATATACGGATAAATATTGTGAAATCCTAAATAAAAGTAGATACGTTGACTCTTGCCATAGTTTCTTTACTTTATCTGACGTTTTATTTTACACGGAAAAATCCGGATTCAATAACAAGCAACGACCCGGTGGAGAGTTGTCGGTGATCTGACTCGCCTAAAAAACGTAGGATATGCCATCGTTCTTGTAGCAGGTGTTCCCGGTATTGTCATGATTGTTTGCCTTACTGCCAATAGAGGATTCTTTGGGCTGTGAGTATGAGCCGGATGTCCGGATATTGCACTCGGGCTAATGCAGACCGTACCCATATTAAAAATCGCCAAACAGATTATCGTTCTTGACTAAAACCAAGAAAAATTCCTCCCCTGCTATTGACTATCAGTGTACGTATACGTATATTTTGAGAAAATACAGGATATTATATGCCACAAAAGATATTGTTTGTCGAGCCATCCGCACCGGGTCTCCACATTTTTACAAAATTTGCTATTCCGCGCCTCGGCTCCCTTTTGCTCGCCACAATCGCACAGGACAAGGGATACTCCTGCGAGATCGTTATCGAAGATATTCGTCCGCTTTCCCTTAACGGTCTCGGCCAATTTGACCTTGTCGCTATTTCGACCATCACTCCAACCGCACCGCGCGCATACGCAATAGCGGATATATGCCGCGAAAGAAATATTCCAACCATCATCGGCGGACCGCACGCAACGTTCTGCTCCGATGAGGCGCTTGAACATTCCGATTATGTCATGCGCGGCGAAGCGGAAGATGCATTTGCGCAGTTCCTCGATGTTTTTTCATCCGGAGGGGATGTTAGCGCGATACCGAACCTCTCCTGCCGGAGCAACGGCACTATCGTACACAACCCGTTGCTTCCGTGCATTACCGATCTTGACCGGTTACCGCACCCTGATTTTCGGTTGATCAAAGGAGGTATGAAAAATATTCTCAGAGGAACGATCATCCCCGTGCAGACCTCACGCGGTTGCCCGTACGATTGCACCTTCTGTTCGGTGACCGCAATGTTCGGCCACAAGTACCGGTTCTTCTCCACCGATTACGTTATCGATGAACTCCTGCGCCACAACGATAAACCGGGGAGTTTTATCTTCTTTTACGACGATCACTTCACGGCAAATCGTAAACGAACGTATGAGCTGCTTGAGAAAATGCTTCTGAACAATATACGGATGAAATGGTCTGCGCAGGTTCGCGCGGATGTGGCGCGGGATAAAGAACTTGTAAAACTAATGAAACGGGCGGGTTGCCAGACACTGTTCATCGGCTTTGAATCGATAAACCCGGAGAGTTTGACCAACATGAACAAGCGTCAGACAATGTACGAGATAGAACAATCGATACGAGTCTTACAGGAAAACAAAATTGCAATTCACGGTATGTTCGTATTCGGTTTCGATGAGGATACGCCGGAGACATGCAGAGCAACGGTTAAATTCGCGCGCAGGCACAATCTCGACTCGGTACAATTTCTGCTTCTCACTCCATTCCCGGGGACTCACTTATATGAACAGTTTAATCGGGAAAACCGGATACTCTTCCGCGACTGGGGACTGTACGATGCACACCATGTGACATTTCAACCGAAGAATTTTTCAACGTTTGAACTACAGCTCATGCAAATAAAAGCCCATAAGAAATTTTATTCACGCATCCGGCTCATGCGGCATCTGTTGACATTCAAACTCGAGCAATCGGTAATTAATATATATGCCCACCGGTTAAATAAAGTCTGGAAAAAGATGAATAAACCGTACATCAAGGAGTTATCTTTAAAAATTGATGAAGCTACTTGAAGGTGAAATAACCGATTATCTGGGCCGATTACGCTATGAACATCACGAACCAGATGCAGATAAACAATATCGCAATGGGTACAGTAAAGAGCGTCACCTAACTGTCGGATCAGGGAGTATCCCGATACAGGTCCCACGGCTGCGACAGCCGTATGAATCACAAATCGTGAAGCGATATCAACGTTATTCCGAGCATATCGGTCAATTATTTCCCCAGTTATATCTTCACGGTCTTTCAACTGGTGATTTTCATCCTGCCTTTTCCTCTCTGGTGTTTTGTGCATAAAATGCGTAATGTATTAGATAAGGTACCATCAAAAGCTCACGATGAAGTACGAGATGCTCTCCGAGATATCTATTATGCCCGCTCTGTTGATGAAGCCAAAAAACTAAAGGATGCATTTATATATCGTTATCAACGGCTATATCCAAAAGCGGTAGCATCACTTAAAGAGGCTCCCAATTTGTTGTTTACTTATTTTCAATTTCCTGAACACTCGTAGAATACCGAAACGAGAGTCAGCGTTATATCTTGTTTTCAAGTTATTGACTGATCAACTGCCACGAACTTGAAAGATTAATAGCTGTATACTTGTGCCACAAACTATTGACGCATTGAAAAACTCTAAGAAACGGATTGCTGCTTAATAAAAAAGTTTACACCACTATTGACAAAGTCTCGTTATTTGCACGGGAATACTATGATTGTTATATTTACAAAGTAGATTATAAATGGAGGATTTTATGGATTAAGTTGCAAACATAGAAAGGGAAGTTAAAAATCTCACACCATCCGAGCTTGCTGCTTTTCGTAAATGGTTTTACGAGTTTGACGCCCAGATTTGGGATCGTCAAGTTGAAGAAGATATTCGTAAAGGCAAGCTGGATAAATTAGCAGAAGAAGCACTTGAAGAACATCGCTCAGGAAAGAGTAAAGAAATTTGAAACATTATGCTTCAACGGCATTTTGGAATCACTATCAATCTCTACCGGAATCGGTTAGAAAACTTGCAGATAAAAAGTATAAACTACTAAAGATAAATCCATCACACCCATCATTGCATTTTAAAAAGGTAGGGAAATACCGAACCATGAGAATAGGTTTGTTTTGCGGAGTTGATCATACCGGTATCAATCTAATCACACTTCAGTAAAGTTTAAGAGGACGGGAGGTTTGAATAGAGCTCCTCTAACCTTATGCTGAAACCGGGAAGAATTTTTGAATCGACGCTGCCTGAAATTCTCGATTTAGAGAATAGAAGGAATTTTTCGCCGTCATTTTCATACACATCAATTCCCTTGCTCTCATAGTCGACGATCCAGTACTCTTTTACTCCTTTTTCTTCATATATATTTTTTTTATAGACAAGATCATAATATGCCGTGGAAGGCGAAAGCACTTCAACTATCAGGTCGGGGATCCCCTTGATTTATTCCTGAATTATACTCTTGTTTTCATTTGCTATAAAAACTATGTCCGGTTTATAAACATTTTCCTTTCCCAGGAAAACATCAATTGGTGCAATATAAATAAATCCGAGATTGTGTTTTCGTACGAAGTTCCTGAAAGATGTTGCCAATTCGAATACAACTCATTGATGCTTAGAGGTTGGGGATGGCGACATAATTATTTCGCCGCTTATTAATTGAGATGGTGGTCCCCCGGGTAGCTTCTCATACTCACGCGCTGATATTTCTTGAGAAGTCGTATGCATATATCGATGATTCACTTAAGTTTGTTCTGATCTCAAAGTACAAATTAATTGTAAAATTCTCAAATACATGGGTAAAGGAACTCGGGGAATTAGTCACGGTCTTTTTAGTTCTTCCCAAACAGAGCGCACAAATAATAAAATGAAGGTTCAAACGATGAGATAAAGTGAGTCAAAATATATAGCAGAGTATCGTTGGGGAATCAAGGTACCTTACCCGGGTAAAGTGTTTGGTGGAAAAGGGTGTAAACTCAATAAAAACAATCACTTGTGGGGCGCGTGTTTCACGTGAAACAATAAACACAAAATAAAACTCGAAACTCCCAACCCACCATCAACCACGCATATAAACCATCAACACCGAAATATCCGCAGGAGTGACGCCGCTTATACGCGACGCCTGACCAATCGAGTGCGGACGTACCTTCATCAACTTTTCTTTCCCTTCGGCTGACAGCGACGTCAACCTTCCATAATCGAATGACTCCGGTACGATCATCTCTTCGTATTGATCGAACTTTTCTACTTGTACATACTGCCGCTTAATGTATCCTTCGTACTTCACTTCGATTTGTACCTGCTCGAGTACATCTTTATAAGATATGAATTTCCGCACGCTTCCGTTCTCGTTCGTCGAGAGAAGAGTGAGCAAACTATCAACATATATCTCCGGACGCTTGAGCAGTTGTATTAATCTCTCCGAATGTTGAATCGCACTTGAACCAATTTCTTCCAGGTATGGATTGATCGCTTCGGGACGAATTGTCGTTTGACTCAGATACTCCTGCAATGCACCGATGAGCTTTTCTTTCTCCTGAAGCTTGCTGAACGTCGCCGCGCTGATTAAACCAAGTTTGTATCCCGCAGGCATAAGACGTCTGTCGGCATTATCCTGCCGGAGCAACAAACGATGTTCAGCTCGCGATGTAAACATACGATACGGCTCTTCTGTGCTCTTGTTAATCAAATCATCTATCAATACACCGATGTATGCTTCCGATCGTTTCAGCGTAAAGGGTTCTTCACCTCTTAGTTTCAATACTGCATTGATACCGGCGATTAATCCCTGGGCTGCTGCTTCCTCATAACCCGAAGTCCCGTTTACCTGTCCGGCATAATATAACCCTTCAACCAGCTTTGTCTCAAGTGTAAAATGTAATTGATGCGGCGGGAAAAAATCATACTCAACGGCATAACCGGGTCGAAGCATCTCAACATTCTCAAGTCCCGGAATTGTTTTCAATCCTTCGAGCTGTACTTCCTCCGGCAGACTTGTCGAAAATCCGTTAACATAAACGGTTGTATCTCCATACCCCTCCGGCTCCAAAAATATTTGATGACGGTCGCGATCGGCAAAACGGTTGATCTTATCTTCGATAGACGGACAATAACGCGGTCCGACGCCTTTAATTCTGCCGGTAAACATCGGCGATCTATCGAAACCTTTACGGAGAACTTCGTGAGTTTTTGAATTTGTATAAGTGAGGTACATCGGTACCTGTTCGTTTGTTATTACTTCAGTCTCGTGACTGAACGGAACCGGTGGATCGTCTCCCGGTTGTACTTCAACGGCAGACAAATCGATGCTATCGAGATGAATGCGCGGTGGCGTTCCCGTCTTAAGCCGCCCGCTCTCGAAGCCGAGCTTCATTAACGATTTTGTCAATCCGGTTGCGGGCTTTTCATTGTACCGCCCTCCTTCATTTTTGTTTAAACCGGTGTGCAGTATACCGTTCAGAAAAGTGCCTGCGCAGAGTATTGCTGCTTTACAGAATATTCTATTTCCGCTCTTCGTAATAACACCTTTCAATTGTGCAGCTTTTCCATTCTGACCTTCGACGATTACGTCGTAAAGCATCTCCTGTATGATATCTACACCGGGTGCTTCTTTCATGCGGCGTGATGCCTCGCGGGAATACCAGGCACGGTCATTCTGAGAACGGGGAGACCATACTGCCGGACCTTTACGCGTGTTCAGCATACGAAATTGTATTCCCGTAGCATCGGCAATTTTTGCCATCTCACCGCCGAGCGCATCGATCTCCTTTACCAAATGCCCCTTTGCAGTTCCTCCAATAGCCGGATTGCAGGATAACCTGCCGATGGCATCCGGATCCATCGTCATAAGCGCAACACTGCACCCCATGCGGGATGCAGCAAGCGCCGCTTCAATCCCGGCATGACCGCCGCCGACTACCACTATGTCATAATTATTCTTCATTAACTCCTACTATTTTTCTTCTTGCTGAATAAATTTTCCGCCGTTCTGCGCGGTGTAGGGTGGACACCACCTAAGCGATGGCGGGAGCGCCGGAAGGTGGCGTCCACCTTGGGCTACCCGTCAGGTGGAGGCCATTTCACCTACACCCCACCCCTACGCGCAGATAGTCTCCACCTCCTGCGAACATGGAAATTTCTCCGTAGTAATGATTACTGAGACAATTCTAAAAAGCAGAAAAGTATGAGAACGTCACCAAAACACCATCCTGATGGTTTTCGGGACCAAATCACATCTATCCAGATTGCTATAAAGATGTAATCAAATACTTATTTTTGGTGAAATTTTGTGTCTTGGTGTTTTGGTGGCATAAATTATCTTCTTAGATTGAACTCATTACTCTTTACTTAACAAACAATACAATCGCCTATGTTCCACGTGAAACATATAACCTCATTTTCCGATACAAAACTTACCGAATATATTGTTTAAGATATCATCCGTCGTAACGACACCGGTGATTTCGCCCAGCGCATCGAGCGCCGCCCGAAGATCAACCGATACGAATTCACCGCTCGCACCCTCTTTTAAACTATTATTCGCAAGCTCAAGATTATTACGGGCTCTTATTAACGCATCACGGTGACGAGAATTGGTGACGAGCACACTTCCTTCCTGATATGCCTGACCGTTGGTTGCCAGCATAACCATCTGCTTCTTCAGAACATCCACCCCCTCGCCGGTCTTTGCAGATAATTTTACGAACGGATGATGCAGGAGCTTTCCTGTTTTAGTAAATTGTCTTCCCGTTGAGATATCGATTTTGTTTAAAACTACAAGCGGGTTTACACTTAGCGTTTCCATCTTATCCAGTATTGAGTCGATATAACGGATATCTTCATCGGACATATTCTCCGAGTAATCGATAATAAGAATAGCCATATCTGCCCGCTCGATTTGCTGCATCGTTCTCCGCACTCCCTCCGATTCTACGGGATCGTCAGTCACGCGCAAGCCCGCTGTATCGATAACACGAAACAGAACGCCGTCTATGTTTAGGCTCTCTTCGATTGTATCCCGCGTCGTGCCGGGAATGTCGGTAACAATCGCACGGTTTTCCTGTAACAGCATATTCAGAAGCGACGATTTGCCGGCGTTCGGTTTCCCGGCAAGTACGACTTTAATCCCGTCGCGATAAACTTTCCCGACGTTAAAAGAATATATCAATTCCTGCAGCCGGCACAAAACTTTCTCTGTACGGGTAATGAAATCGTGGCGGCTCGCAAGTTCGATGTCTTCTTCCGCAAAGTCAAGTTCAAGTTCAATCAATGAGCAAAAGTTGAGAATGTTGTTCCGAATCTCTCGGATCTCTTTTGAGAGTCTGCCTTGTAGTTGATCAATCGATGAGCGATGAGCCAATTCGGTGCGCGCCTGGATAACATCTGCAACCGCCTCAGCTTGCGAAAGGTCGATGCGACGATTTAAAAATGCACGTTTGGTAAACTCTCCGGGTTGTGCATGTCGCGCACCTGCGTCAAGCAGCGAATTGAGAATGCTTCGTGTAATAAGCATCCCGCCATGACAACTTATCTCGACGACATCTTCGCCGGTGTAGGAATTCGGCGACCGGAAGACGACAGCAACTACTTCATCAAGTACTCTGCGTTTATTTCCGGCGTCGATAATGTTTCCAAAAGCAGCCGAATGAGAAGTCATCTCTTTGATGCGTTTCTTCCCTTCGAACAACCTATCAACCATCTCAATTGCATCCTTACCGCTTACGCGAATAACGCTTATGCCTCCTTCACCGACCGGCGTCGCAATTGCCGCTATGGTATCTTCCTGTATGATCATATCGTACTGACAATAAAAGTGTACAAATTTATAATTTACATATTGTTTATTGATTAGGCAACTGTTTATCGAAAACATTATATTGCGATTATTCGTATTATTTAGCGATTTGTGTAAAGTATGTATAATATTTTTATCAAAAAATGGTTGCTTCTCAGCATAAGGGAAATGTATGCCACCAAAACGCTGAGTAGGCAAGAGGGAGTTTCACCCTCAAGCCTCTCGCAGAACCGTACGTGACAGTCTCCCGTCATACGGCTCCTGTTATTCTTAATATTAACTAACAGTACTTTGTTTCCCAATG
>PWTU01000552.1 GCA_003562775.1 Ignavibacteriales bacterium | reverse complement strand
TTCCTGCCTGATGGTTAAGTTTACTTCTTCCGGATAATTAAAGGTTTGTTCATGATCGTTCATGGCTACAATAAAACCTTCGACCGGATCCTTCGCCGTTCCATTATTCGCTATCATGGATCTGTAAAGGTTCCTGGTAAAAATACCGATGCCGCACTCCCGCGGTGGGTACGTTCCGATATATGCAAGTTTCATACATTAAATATACAAAATGCCTGTGCTAAACTCTAATCAATATTCCTGGGGTATTGAATGTGACGATTTTGGATGTGATTGTGTGTGGTACTTTCCTTAAATATTTCTACAGAATCTTCAATGTACGGGCGTCCCAACGTAAATAAAACTACAATAGATATGATCTTATATTGTTCTTGCAAAAAGCAGTAAATTTTGGTTCAGCAGGCGGGACGCCCTGCCAGCGGGTGATGCTGCTCTTTTAATGTTTATGCATGATTCCGCCTGTACGGGCGTCCCAATGTGGATATAGGCATATGCCTTTTTATCTTTGATAATCATTTTTGAAAGCAGTATATGGGATTTCAGCAAGCGGGACGCCCTTCAAGTGGATTGTGCTTTTCATTGATGATATTCAGGAAAATCCTCACACAGCAGATGCTCCACATATCAATTTCACCAAAAAAATATTTTTTATATATTTCATCCTATGCCATATGATAGATTCCGCCATCACAGAAAATCAACACGTATGCCGGGATGGGATTATACCCGTCCGGGTAGGTACTTCATTACGATTTGGGTCAAATGGGGAGTGTGTTATTTTGGTAAAGTATCAAACAAAAAAATGATATTAAACAAATACGGGAAAATTGTTGAGCGAAAGTGGATAGAAATTGAGAAGAAGCGAAAAAATGTTATATTAGACGAATTTATTGTTATGCCGAATCATTTTCATGGCATCATTATTATTACACATCGAATAAAATCTGAAAGCAATCCACAAACAGATAAAGCCAACCTAACAAGAACCGGTAGATCGTTTCGCCTTCAAGCCAATTCCGTAGGTTCAATAGTCGGACAATTTAAATCGAACGTTACAAAAAAGATTAAAAATTTGTTAGTCAATGAACCTTTGGATTTTCCTTATTTCGTCTGGCATAGAAATTACCATGACCGCATTATTCGAACAAAGAAAGAGCTTGAGAATGTAAGAAAGTATATCCGTGATAACCCAAAAAACTGGGATGATGATGAATTTAATCCGGAAAATTATAAGGAATAGTAGCGGGGAGTTAAATTTGAAATGTTTCTGCAAATTCCGGATTATGGGGCGTCCCGTTTTGAATATGGATACATTCGCGGTACAAGCACATTTCTTCTTATAAATACAACAAAGTGCTCACTCAACGGTGGGACGCCCGTACTGCAATGAGTGGTGATTATCTCGAATATTTCTGCATATTTTTATTGTACGGGCGTACCAACATGGAGATAGGCACACGCGTTGCCATCTTTTCATAATCTGTTTTAAAAGCAGTGTGTTTCAATTCAGCAAGCGGGACGCCCCACCGGCGAATGAGGCATGCTTTCTATGATTTGCAAATCCTCGATATTGCATTCTCTATAAACTTCCTCCTTCGATATAACAATACTATGTGATTCTCTTAATCACTTTATAGATTTCTGATATTTTCTCCAATGTTTTTTCAAGTCGCGCAAGACATCATCAAATTCCGGCAGGTTCGACGTCTGATTTGAAAGGTGTTCCCGCCACTGTCGTGCAAATATCTTTTCCTTTCGCTCCACCACATTTGTGAATTCTTTGGGATTATACTTTTTATACTTTGCTTTCTCCTCAAATTCAAAAATGTAATCTGCGATGTTTATCCCTTCTATATGAAACAGATACCATAGGTCATAAATATCCCTTGGGGCGGTACGCTGCATTATCGACCGCATTTTTTCTGCAACAACTTCACCCAGCGTGTAACAGAAGATTCCATATTTATTATGTCGAAGGTCAGAATATAAATTTATCACATTTTTCTTTTCCGGGGAGTTACATAGTAACTCATTTTTGCTGATGTCAACTTCGATATCCCTCTTGGCTCCCGCTCCTCCAAGAGGTCCGGTATAGACAAGATAAAAATTTAGATTTCCGGTTTCATATTGTGTGATGTCCTTTGTAGATAGCGAAATTCGTGATTCTTCATATACCCATTCAATCAAGTCGGTAATAGCAGACATTATGGAATCGACCTCAAATTCATTTCCTTTAAAAGTAAAATCGAGATCTTCCGAAAACCGGTAATCAGGGAAGTAAACCTTTTTCAATACCGTGCCCCCTTTGAATATCAGGTTCTTGCTCAGAAAAGAATTTTTCGAAATGCCGTATGTAACCCATGATATGATATAATCCTTTTCAATTTGGGTGTCTCTTACACCTGTTTTTCCTGCTATGGATTGGATTTCTCCCGGTCGTATCATGGTCTTAAGTTTTCACCGCATCAAGTGCGGTTTTAAAATTGGTATTGTCGATTATTTTCCATTTTGAATAATGACTTCCCGGTATTGGTACAGAAGGATCCAACGGCGTATAAGACGGGCTGATCCTTCCGGCAATGAAATTTTGCAATCCGTGAAACAGATTAAGTTTATCTATAATAAAACCGAGTCTCTTATATACAGATTGTGTGTCGAACCTAACCAGATATTCTTCAAATTTATCCGGTTGCAGGGTATCCCGGCATTTATAAAGTGCTTTGGTTATTTCGGTTATACCGCCTGCATAACCGGGTTTGTACAAACAGTCAAGAAACGTCTTTTCAAGATCGCTGCAATTCACTTTGTTAAAATCGTCAATCCATTGTTTTCCGAAACCGAAAAAACGTTTTGCGCTCAGAGCTATGAACTCAAAACGGATGTTCTTGACATACCGGAATTTGGGTTTTATCTGATCCCTGGTTACCACCTGTTCCACCATCGAAGGTTGTGTGATCAGTCCATGTATTTCCAGGGCGCTGTAGAACCCGATATAATAATCTTTCGGCTGCACCATAGCGGCTGCCGTAAGGTGCCAGTTCGGAAAATATCGATCCGGATCTTGTTCATAGGGAATGCGGTAATACAATCCGTCCTTGATCCGCATTATTATCCCCCTCCGGGTCATGTCACTGAGCAGCTTTCTGACGGTTGCATAATCTTTTCCCGATAGAATGCTCATAGCATCATCCAGCGAAAAGAACTCCTTCTTCTGCCTGATGAGTTCAGTCAGCAAATGAGATGAGCGGTATGATATATTTTTGTTCATATCTGAATTGTGAATTAATAGCTCACATTTAGACTACAATACAATATTAATAAAAAAATGAGGGAAAGGCAAGAATTAGTATATATATCTTGATTGTGAGTTTTAAAGTAACTATTGGGATATGTCTAATTAAAATGGTGCTTTTCTGGTAAGATTTAATCCTTTGGTAGAAACTTCCAGAAAAAGAGCGATGTGTTCGGTTGTAATGCTTGTTTTAGTATTTCCTTTGTATCCATTTACTACACCATCTCTTTTCGTAAGGTCATCTACCAGAATGAGAGAAATTAAGTTTTTACTTACAGGTTTTCCGGTTCAGGAACTCTTATCATGTAAACTGCTGATCAAATCTCCGCTTGATTTCCTCATCCGTTATGTCTTCCGTCCGGTGCCCCAGCAGCCACCGGTGACCGAACGGATCTTTCAATAGACACTGGCGCTCGCCGTGTGATTCGTCCGAAGGTCCGCGGAGGATCACCGCACCCGCTCCGACCGCCCGGTCCACCAGAATATCGACATTATCAACGTGCAAATGTACCATCGTACCGCTGTCGCCGACTGTCTGAGGACTCAGAAAATCATGATCCGGATGTTCGTCGGCAAGCATGATAACAGCCCGCCCTAGTTTCAACTCCGCATGAGCAATTTTGCCGCCGGGTTCGGCAAGGCGTAGAATTTCTTCGGCGCCGAAAACACGTTTGTAGAAATCGATCGCTGCGGCGCCGTCATGCACGCATAATATAACATACAGGTTATGTATGCGCCGGGGTTGTGCCTGTTTCGGGTTCCGTATTTTTAATTTCGCCGTGCATGACGCCGTCGTTTCCGTCGGGAACGATGAAGTGCTCTTTCGCATCGAATGCGTTCTTTACAAATTCTCTGAATATTGCGGTATCTTTCATAATGAGATACGGCATTAACGGAAGATAGTGTTCGGGGATCTTCATGTTGTCTTCCTTCCTGATGAGAATAGCGGCGGTTGTATAACGTAATGTTTCATATCATTTATTGTCCTCCAAATACAATATTGCCTCCTGCACCCAGTCATTTTCAGGATTGAGTACAATATCCGGTGCGATTCCCTTATTATCGATACCCATCCCCATATCAATCCGCCTGCTCCGGGTCGTTGCGTAATCGAGCCGAAGGGAATAACACGGGAAATCCGCCGAGCGCATATTGGCATAATCCAGGACACCGGCCGTCGGCTGTCCCATAACGGTCACTTTTCCGCTCTGCATTGCCGCGAGCAAAAAGTTCTCGGTCGAGCTTGCACAATTTTCATCTACAAGGACAACGACCTGTTCCGGATACGTTTTAACCTCATCAAAGGTAATCGTGGTATCATCGATGATGCTCACGAATTCGCCTCTGTGCTGCTCCATCGTTTCCAGTATTTCCCGCAACAGTTGAATGAGATCGTCGGGGATGTGCGGATTATCGAGCAACACGGCCCAGTTTTTAATATTTTCTTCTGTCGACAGCACATCCGTCCCGACAACCGTTACGGGACCGGTATAGATATACGGCAGAATCGGCCGGAACGAAAAATCCGATCCGCCGCCGTTACCGCGCACATCGATAATCCATGAGGGTGCGGTTGCAAGGAAATCACGGTGATGCGTCATTACCGAGTCGATGTTACGCGCATTCCATTCTTCGAACGTGCCGATTTGCAGATAAAATATATCGCCGGGAAGAATCTCGCTACTCACATTCGCAATACGTGTCTCCGATGCGGGCGTAAATTCTCTTCCCGCTTTCGTCCAGCCGCCGTTATTGAATGAGACACCGTCGAAGGTAAACGTTTCGATATAGGGCTGATGATAGAGATAATACACTATAGCGGAAAACGTCTTCTCATCAATTTCTTTCAGTTCGAACTTCACCTGCCCCTCGTTCCATAATTCGGTTTTCGAAGAGACGATGACGGCGGCGTAATCCCTGAATTCATTTTCATTTCTTACGACGGCAACTTTGTAGGTTGAATCGCGGTTGAAGTAAATTCCTTCGACGGTACCGGATTCGTACAATGATTCAAGTGTTGAAGCAGGAAGGTAAGTAATCTCGGTTCCGGCAGTTCTTTTTTGTAAATGTGCAGAATCAATATCAGCAGATACAAAATTACTCCGCACCTGTATATGTCCGTCCTCAAAGAAACCGAGCCACTCGTTTATCAAAACCCAGCAGTATGATTCTTTTGTAGTATTTCTGCTTCTTTTAAGTAAGTGTTCGGTTAATTCGAGATAAGCCGGTCGCGTATTGTCGTTTACTTTATCGGAGAAACCCGCATAGTTGTTTTCGATGTAGTTCTTCACAAAGATGAACTCATTCTCGCAACGGCAATCTTGTCCGTATAAGGATATACTCTGCAAAATCACAACGATTGTAAATGAAATAACCGATTTCATTCTATCATCTCATCCTTGACTGCCAGAACCAGGGTTTTCTATGCATATGAGCAACAGCCCAAACAACTATGACGGTATCGTTCTCTACTGTGAATAATATTTTGTGTGGAAATTTTGGAATATAAGCTTTGTAAATATCACCCTCTTCAATTAAAAACCACCTTTTTGCTGAAATCAAACCGGGGGCGTTGCCCCCGGCTGGTATATATGTCCCCTTTGGGGACTAATTTAAACCGTATTACCCCAAAGGGGTAACCCCCGATAGCTATCGGGGCAGGTCGGGGCACCGCCCCGACATTTAAAGACTCTACAAAATGTAACCCTGAAAGGGTTATATAATACTCAGTGCGTAACATCAGTTTCTAACATACATATCGATAAAAATTAAAGATATTCATAGTTTAAATCAAGAAATCGTATCATTAATGGAAGCATCAACTCTTTGATTTAATTCGGGCTTAACTCTCCATTTTCGATAAGTAAAGATCCATCTACAGTAACACTTGCCCTGTTTAGCGACAGGAACAGGATGTAAGGCAAGTCGATATCGCCGCCGAGAAGTCGGTTGGCACCTAAGCTGACGCTTACAATACCGCTTCCCATAAACGGCAGGAGACGCCAATCGCGAATCGCCGGATTAATGCCGATCTTGAGTCCGGTGATTCCGTCAAGGCCGGGAGGTGCCGAGTCCAGAGTGACCAACAGACGGCTTACATCCGATTCTGACTGTATGACAGTCCGTTTGCCCGGTTCAAAATCAAACATCAAATCACGCAGTTCCTCGCCGTCAAAATGGACTCGCTCTACGACAAGCCTGCCGTGAACGCTTCCCGGATCAATTCCCAGCGTTACTTCGCCACCGGACAGCCAGGTGATTTTCAGCTCGTCCGGTCCCGGATTTTCAGTTGTGGTGCCGTCTGTCACTACAATACTTTTTGTGGCTATTTGCAAAGTAAGATCGGTGCCGTTCGGATCGGTGATGCGGATGGTCTGCACACCTTCCAGCGCGGTGCGAAGGCTTGCTCCGGTCTCAGACAATATTAACGGATCAACCATCACTGCCGGCCAAAAAGATTGAGCCAGATCGGCTTCACTGACTCCCAGCATAGCTGCACGGTAAGTGGAAGGATAGAGGTTGTTGCCAAATCGTATCACCCGCATTCCCCGTTCGCGGGCAAGATCAATCACTCCTCCGTTTGCCGCTTCCCAGGCAAGGTAGCGTTCCTCGCTTCCTTCGCCGAAAATAGTATAATCGAATGCATCGATCTCAATCAGTACATCTGCTGTTTCGTACATCCGCCATAGCCAGGGATCAGGAAGGGCATCGACCTCATCGGGTACCTCGCGGTACCAACCCCGCAGCATCGCATTGGAAAATCCGGTGACAACCGGATACGCTCCTGCACGCCCCACTGCGACAGCAAGCGCATCAATGAAATCCGGATCGGCATCCCCGTCTACCTTGATCCAGACCCGCTCACCTTCCCGTACACCTGCATTCTTTTCCACGATCTGCAGGGCTAAAGAGGAAAAATCCACCGGTTGGTTATCGAAGGGAACTGCCAGTGACATCAACCCCGTTAAAATCAACACGGTAAAAAATAGTTTCACCATTTGTCTCCGCTGATTGGTTACAATTTTTGTTTTTGCAATCCTGTTAAAACTACCATCACCTTAATCATCCAACAATTCATCAATCCGCTCAATAATCGCGTCGGCTGATTCCAGCAGTGCCGGGGTGATATACGTTACGTCATATGCAAACATCCGTCTGTCCCACAAGACTGTTCTGAATTCCGGATCTCGGTACAGGTTATAACGTTTATCCGGTTCAGAGGTTCTACTCACCGGTGGATGGTTGAACAATCCGTGTTTGTATATGAAAGGCCGGGCAGTGATATCCCACTGGTTGTCCCACCCCCGTTTGGCGTCGGCAAATCCTTTGAAACGCGCCACGTGCCTGGCTATTTTCAACTTCAGTTGGGGATCGGAAATGTAGCTGCCATTGAGGATATCCCTGTAAGCCATGATGGTTCGGTCGTACTGCCGGGTGACCATGATGCCTTTCACCAGATCTGTATTAGCCGTGTCGGCACGCTGTTCGGTGAAAAGGGAATCGATACGCTGTACGATACCGATGCCGATATTGTAGAGAAGGAACACGTTTTCCTTGTGTCTGATAAAGTCTTCTCGAATAGTTGACAGATAAACTAATTCGGTTTCATCTATAGTACCGTTTAACGTGACATCCTGTGAGGTAGCCGTGGAAAACGAACTGACTGCAATGACCAAAATCAAAACCAGGGTTTTCATGTAGTAACCTTTACTTATATGAGTTTTATCCTTCATGGTCCTTTATAATGTAAGGTTATGTACGTTGATATTTACTTACCATTACGTTTGGTGAATACTCCCGACCGGATCGATCAGTGATCATCAAGAAATTCACATACTGTTTGAAAAAATCCCTCCGGTCGTTCAACATGCGGATAGTGCCCCGCACGATCCAGCAGCACGAGTTGTGCATTCTGAAATGCGGCTTCCCACTCGTGAAAGTTCTCAACTGGAAAAACATCCCGCACTCCGGT
>PWTU01000310.1 GCA_003562775.1 Ignavibacteriales bacterium | reverse complement strand
TAATCAAGCGTGAAGTTACGATTAACACGAATCGGGATTAGCGAGGTTTCGCCCGCAGTTATATCATACGTGTATAACCGGTAATCTTTTTCAAACACAATAACAGAACCGTCGGCACTGAGTTGCGGCCGTTTTAAAGACGTTTCAAACGAGGTAAGCGCCGTTCCTCCCTCCTCATCAAGCCGGTAAAGATTATACTCTCCGTTCATTTCATCGGACACATAATATACATTGCCGGCACGATCTATCATCGGCCAGAGATCTTTACCGTCCCATTCCGTATGTACGATAAACTCATCCGTAGTAAGATTGTATGTCTTGATGTCGGGACTAAAGGCGCCGCGATAGTTTTTTCGTTCGATAAAACGAAAACTTTCCCACGTATCGGTAAAGTAATATGCACCGGTAACGGGATGCGGCACAATATCGTGCGGTACATTGAAGAAATGGCCGAAGAGTCGAACCGGCGTTCCGCCGTTGAGCGATACCGCATAGGAAGAGATGTAATTATATCTGTCGGAAGAAAAATATATCGTTTCCGAATCCCACGACCATGCGTTGACCAGATTTTCACCGTCGTGATACGTGAGCCGGCGAATTTCGCCGCCGTCGACCGGCATGACATACACATGTGCATTGCCGTCCTGTCTGCCGGTGAATGCAAGCCATTTTCCATCGGGTGAAAAACGCGGGTGCGATTCGTATCCTTCCATCGCGGTAATGCGCATAGCCGTTCCGCCGGATATCGGTACTTTCCACAGATCACCCTCAAAACTGAACACCACGGTTTCCCCGTCCGGCGACACGGCAGGATGGGAGGTGAAATAAACTTCATTCTGAAAGTCTGCAGCCATACCGGGCGACATGACAATAGATAAAACTATCAGGCAAACAGTGTAGATACGCAGCATAATATCTCCTGTAGTATTTACGCAAAATTTACTTGGTTGTGTGATTTGTCTTTATCAATTTGGTGATATCGTACTGTTGTTGTTTTATTCGTCCGAGGATTTGTTCAAAAGTTGTTTCGTCGATCTCCGGCTCACGCGATAGTATCCAGAGATATTTTCGGGAAGGGTCGCCAACCACGGCATACCGGTAGCCGGGATCGAGATCGATTATCCAGTAGTTTCCCCATACAAAGGGGAGCCAGGAGAGAATTCGCGGGGCAAACCGTACTTTGAGTTTTGAAACCGGTTCGTTTTTACCGGCACGGCGTGCGCGCCCGACGGTTTCCGTGAACTCACCAGTTTCCAGCCGGCATCTATTCACAACCTCTATTTGTCCTTTGTCTATCAGCGAATACGTCGCCGATACATCACCGACGCATTTTTCCTGGAACCGGTTCGGCAAACGGGCGATTTCATACCACGTGCCGGCATATTTTTCAAGATCGACATCATCCACAACGTGCAATGGTGGATCCTGGCTAAACAATGTAATTGTTAGAATAAACGGGATTAACATATATATAGTTTTCATCATATAATGATTGTAAATGTTTTGAGTGAATTAGAAAGTTGACAATAATTTATTCTGTTCAGTTGACAATAAGTTGACAATAACAAGAAAAGCGCCGGCACGGCTTCCGCACTCAAAATCTCACTCCACCCGCATAACCGGATACACATTAAATTGTTCATCATAATACGGCGAGCGTTGATAGAAAAAATACATCCGTTGATAAGGATTTTCACGCACATCCGGATTCTCCTCCAGCCATTGTTCGAATTCATCTCTCAAACCCGGTTTCTCGCGGATCATTTCCCGCGCGATCGGTTCCATGACGTACAGCTCGAAATATTCCTTTCGCTCGAATATAGTGTTGAAAAAACCCCATCGCAGAAACGAGTCGGAGCTTTTTGGTTCGAGCAGATGAGTTATCACCCGTATAGTCCGCTGATCGGTCGGTATAACGAATGTCCCCTCAGGCACCGTGACCGTTTCCCGGTATATTTCATACGCAACATTTACCTGCTGACGTCCCTCGAAGGAATTCGATGCGTACTCAACGTCCGTGAACCGGTACCTGGTTGCAGTATACGATGTTTCATCTTTAAGTGTATCGACTTTTATACCATGCAACAACATCCGGTAAACAATTGCGCTCCATTCTTTCGGTATTACATACAGCGACGGCACGGTTACGGAATCGGTCACAATCACATCGTCGTAAAAGCGGACTTCTTTTTCCATGGGTTTACCTGTGTATCGCAGTACCCCGGTATTTGCAAGGTCGCTCATCTCCCGAACGGATTCAATGCCTTTAAATGTTTTCTTCCTGTATCGGTCGGTCAGCTCAAACCGCAACGGCAGCGGTTTCTTATTCGCATAATACTTTTCGATGGACAGCCGGTCGGCGTTGCGACTCAGTTCAAGCAGCGTCGCCGGATGTGCATGCGCATATTCAAGAATCGATTCAATCATTGCCTTCGTTGAGAACACACGGTCCTTGTACGGTTTCAGCATATGTGTTTCGACCGTAATTCCCGGACGGTTTTGAACGGCGGCATATCCGCTTGAAAAACGCGGAGTAGACGCACCCCGTGTAATCCCACTCTCGATACCGGCAAACCACTGCCGCATGCTTACATAGGGAAATACAAGATATCCTTTGTTCTCGATATAGTTTTCCATATAAGGGATGAACGTCTCGCTCAGCCAGGATGCCGTTTCACTGTACATATTTTGATGAGTTTCAAGAATGTAGGTAATCGTATATTGATAATCCGCGCCGTTGGTCGAGTGCGTATCGATGATATAATCGGGAACCCACCGCGATATAAGCTCGAGCATTGCCTGCATTTCGGGTGCGTCGGCTTTCATCCAGTCGCGGTTGAGATTCAGATTTTGTGCGGTGGTCCGCCAGCCCATTTCTTCCGGACCATTTTGATTAATTCGATTATACGGACCGAACCGTTCGTGTCCATCAACGCTGAAGATCGGTACAACGACAATGTCAACGTTATCGAGTATGTATTCCTTTTCCTTTGTAATCAGAATTTCGCGCAATAGGAGCATCGAGGCATCTTTTCCGCCGATCTCTCCCGAGTGTATACCGTTGATAATAAGTATAACCGGTTTAGTCCTTCCGGATAAGTCGACCGGTTCAAACAATTCACCTTTGGACGCCACGACATAACATAATTCTCTTCCCTGAGGAGATATCCCGAATGTAAACATGCCTGCATAATCCGATGCATTGCTCAGACGTTTAAAATAATCCATGGTTTCTTCATATCGTGGCGTTTCGAGATAATTTGACTCCTCGAAAAAAGTACGCCATTGTCCGGGTACTTCCGATTGTGAAAATACCGGAATAAAAGTCATAAATAGAATCAGAAAAAATACAGCGTTCATACGAGTCATATATCCTCTCACGGAGTTGTTGATGAAGTTAAACGAAATCAGACGATGGGATTCATAGTATGGAAAAAACGCTCATTGATCTTTTTGTTGCATCCGGTCTCTTTATATTACTAAAATAATTTATTACATTCCATATTTAATCATCAAAAAAAGGAGACCATTATGTACAACATTCTCTACCCGGTGCGGTTTGCAATTATCTTTCTATTTATTATACACTCAGCCCCTGCGACGGAAAATGAAGAACTTGAAGAAGAAATGGAATACGGTTGGGAAAAACAAGTTGTCGCCAGTTTGAATTTAACGCAGGCACAATTCGATAACTGGACACAAGGGGGTGAAAATACGCTTGCATGGCAATTTAACCTAAACTCCTCGTTCACACGAACCGGTCAAAGATTCGATTGGTCAACGACGGGGAAATCATCCTACGGCCAGGCAAAGATAGGCGATCTCGGTACACGGAAATCCTCCGACGAAGTTCAAATCGAATCGGTGTATCAATATAAAGTGGGCCGCCATATCAATCCGTATGTATCGGCTCTCCTTCAAACCCAATTCACAAAAGGATATCGATACACGGAAGACGATCGCTTTGCAGTATCCGACTTTTTCGATCCCGCCTATGTTACCGTGAGCGCCGGTTTTAGTTATCAACCGGCGGAATTTATTAAAATGCGCCTCGGTGCTGCAACGAAAACGACTATCACACGCGAGCATGCCGTGGCATTAACCGACGACCCCGCTACCGGGAAGATCGAAAAAATTGATACGGAATTCGGTGTACTTTCGGTAACGGAAATTCGAAAACCGCTTGCGGAAAATATTCTTCTTACCTCGAAACTCGACCTGTTTTCAAATCTGGAAAGTTTTAAAAAAGTCGACGTCCGATGGGATACGATTCTATCGGCAAAAGTAACACGACTGGTGGACGTAAGCATAAACGTAGAATTACTATACGACAGCAACATTTCACCGAAACGGCAATTAAAACAATTGCTTGCGCTCGGTCTCAGCTATTCATTTTTGTAAAAAAAGATTACAGGCGTTTCCGATCCCTGATTGTGACGAGCCACGAAGCCGACATATAATAGACGGGATACAGTAACGAGACGATAGTCCAGCTATATTCATCTACCAGACCGCTCATGATCGCAAGAATAACTACAGCCCACACTGCACCGAGTATCACCGATACCATAGATAACGGACCCGGTATAGAAGGATGGAGATACTTTGCCGGAACAAACGTGAGCAAGGATAACAGCACTATGATGGATACTGAAAACCAGGGTTCGGGGTGTAAATAGAAAAGATAGAAAGCTACTACATTCCAGTACGACGGGAACCCCAAAAAATATCCGTCTTCCGTTTTTGCGTTTGTCTGTGAAAACCCGTACGCACTCGCGAGTAGCGGAAGAAACAAAAGGTACGCAAGATCACCGGGCAACAAATCGCTTCGCCAGATAAAGAGAAGCGGGATAGTTGTAAAGGTATTAAAGTCGATGATATCGTCAAGCCGGCGTCCGTCGAATGCCGGCGTAACTTCTTTTACGCGTGCACGTCGCGCAAACCAGCCGTCGCTTGCATCTATTACCATAGCAATAAACATCAACACAATAACAAGGCGAAGATTTTCTTCACCGCCGTGTACAAGGAGTACAGCGCTGCACGCGGCTGCAACAAGGCCGAGCGCGGTATAGAGGTGTATGCACCAGGCGAGAAATTTACGAAAAAACAATCCACCTAACTCCCGGAAACCGTTTCCGGTTCGCCTTCAAGTTGTTCTTTAAATTCGATGCTGTAGACATGGAGCAACGTCATGAGCATCGAGGCAATCATCGGACCGACAAGAAACCCCATAATACCGAACACGCTCAAACCACCTATGGTTGACAGAAATATCAGGAGTTCATGCATGCCTGTGTCGCGACCGACAAGGATCGGATTGAGGATGTTGTCGATGTTTCCTATGAAAACCGCGCCAATAAGAATTACGGCAACACCCTGCCAGACATCTCCCATTACCATCATAAAAATCCCGGCGGGAATCATCACAAGCCATACACCGACAAGCGGAATAATCGAAAGAATTACCATCACCACACCCCAGAGTATCGGGCCCGTGATGCCGAATATCCAGAAGGTAAGACCCCCGAGCACGCCTTTTATAACGGCAATCACAAGTACTCCTTTGATCGTTGCGCGGGACATCGATCCGAATTTTTTGATGAACTCGTCTTCATACCGTTCGTCAAGCGGGCTCAGATATTTAACCCATTTTAAAATACGCTCACCATCGCGAAAGAAATAATACATTGCAAAAAGAAGAATAAACACGTGCACAACCAAAAGAAATGTCTCACGTGTCGCTTTGTTTATAACGGATCCGAGCAATGACGCTGAATTTTTTATAATATCCTCAATAGTTGCCTGCCAGTTTATTTTATCGAGGCCGAACAGACGAACTATGCGTGAATCGGCCACAGAAGCAAACCATTGTGCATCCCCCGATTCGATGCTGCCGATAAAATCCCTGACACCGTCCTCAGCCGATTCATACAACTCGATCGCTTCTCGTGCTACCAGATCACCGATTACATAGACCGGTATCAAAATTCCGAGTATGATGACAAAACAACAAAGGAATGCACTTATAGAAGCTCGATTGCCCGTGATCTTTAAAATCAAACGGTAAAGCGGATAAAAAAGTCCGGTAAACACCACCGCAAGAAAAACGGGAAGAATAAAAAACTTGATCATGTTGATAAAAAAAACGGCGGTAATTATAAGAACAATCAAGAGAAAGTACCGTGCCATTTTTTCTCTCCGGAGTCGGTTTGACCGTCCGGCTGATCCACTGTTTTGCGTAACATTTGCCATCGTCAATTCCTTAATATATAGAAATTTATCGTGTCCCGGAATATACGAATATTTTTGATTATCCTAAACGTCAAATTCGCCGAAATAGTTGACATTGTCAATAAAAAACTATAATATTGCTACTACAATATTTGTAATTAAGACACTGAACAGCATCAAAACAGAAAATTTTGACATAACCATATTAGTTATAACGGGCTTGAGTTGAATTTAAAACACAAAAGCTAATAACGGGACTAATACTACTATCAGACGAGGAATTTGTGATGCAATCAGCAGGACCGGCCGGTAGAATTTTTCTTGTAGCATTTCTATCTTTTACGTTGAGCAGTCAACTCGATGCCCAATCCGATCCGAATTATTTTTACCTTTCCGGTCAAATAGGCACAACTTCATATCATGGCGACTTAACGTCTGTTAATTCCGACAAATCGATGTTCGATCTGGGTTTATCGGGTGGAGTTGGCTATGTCCTGTCTCCAAAATTTTCTCTCCGGGCGGAATACCGCCGCGGTGAATATCCGCGGACTGATCGCCCGAGTGCGGAAGGATATTTTCGACGTCACACTGCCGGCATTTTTGCAACTTACACTATTTTCGACAACACAGATATTAAACCCTATTTGCTCGGCGGTTTCGGTATAACCTTTTACGGTACTTATGATAAAGGACCGAATGAGGCCGACGGATCAACGTTCTTCGACCCTGCCTTCGGACCGGTCATCGGACTTGGATTTAATTATCTCTTAACAGACCGGTTTTCATTATTTCTCGAAGGAAAGTGGGATTTTATACTTGACGACGAAGCTATGGACGAACTGAGCGGAGATACCGGATTCGATGTCCTCGGATATATAAGCGCAGGATTAAAGTTTAATCTTCAATCGACATTTGTTCCTATTCCCGGCGTCAGACTGACCGGACCGACCAGACTCGTCGAAGGAGAAGAGGGCAACTTTACAGCGTCACTCCTTGGACCTGCATCTGAACCGGTTATCTATGAATGGAACTTTGGCGACGGAACAAAAGGAACCGGATCATCGGTCAGACACCACTATACCGAACCCGGTACATATGAAGTTATCGTAATGGCTTCCAATCAACGGAGCAGGGACGAACGGACAGTACGAGTTACCGTTGAACAACGTGCTATCCCGGTAAAGATTACTTCCATCCGCGCAGACGACACTGCACCGGATGCAGAGCAAACAATTCAATTCTCCGCCGATCTCGAGGGGACGGAACCGATTTCCATTGAATGGGATTTCGGGGATGGAACAAAGGCAGAGCAATTACACACACACCATACTTATACGCAAGAAGGAAATTATACCGTTACGCTCCGTGCAGATAACACCGGAATTGCAGGGGAAAACGGTATTCATACGAGAACAATCGATATCGCGGTGCATAAGCATGAACCGGAAGTCTTATTCGAGTTCGATGCTTCAGTCTCATTCGCTCTTAATTCCCATGACCTTCGACCGGAAGCATATGGAGAATTGAATGAAGCGGTCGAGTTGTTACAACAACACCGGGATATTACACTTATAGAAGTCGCGGGACACACATGCGACCTCGGCCCGGCAGAATATAACAAGCATTTATCAGAGCGCCGTGCAAGAGCAGTTGCAGAATATCTAATTGAAAACGGTATCGATGAAAGCCGCTTGGTAGTGGTTGGATACGGTCAGGAAAGACCGAAAGTGGAGAACGTTACGGATGAAAACCGACGTCAGAATCGCCGAGTTGTATTGATTGTCAAAGAGCGTAAGTAAACGAGGTTGATTTAGCTATCACATCATCAAACATTCAAATAATAAAGGAGTTAATTATGAACAAAACTCGATTGGTTAGAATGAATATGGCTCTGGTTGCATTGTTGCTCATATTCACTGTCAGTCACCTCGATGCCCAACCGGCCGACCGTAATTATTTTTATCTGTCAGGACAGCTCGGTACCGTTGCATATCACGGTGACCTCACATCGGTAAACACCGACGAACCAATGTTCAATCTTGGTATGTC
>PWTU01000149.1 GCA_003562775.1 Ignavibacteriales bacterium | reverse complement strand
GTTACCGGTGACAACGTACGGTCGCCGTACAATCAGAGTGAGGATTTCTCGGCAACCAACTTCGGTCTGAATGCCGGTGCGGGTATTGAGTTCGCGCTCAGCCGGAACATATCGCTCTTCGGTCAGGGGAAGTATGAGTATATCTTCTCCGAGGATTCCGGTAAGTTCGGTCCGTATTTTGAGGACCAGGGATTATTCTCATTCGATATCGGCTTGACGTATTACTTGCCGACCCGTTAACAGCAAGGGAGGGTGAACCTGCTTTCGGCGGGTTCGCCTCCTTATTTTATAAATACTTGTATTGTTACAAGTTGTCACGCAATATCCGAAAACATATGTGCAGTTTAAATTATTAAGGGAATTTATGATAGATAGAAACGAAATGAAAAAAAGTATTCTCGAACATGCTAAAAAGAAATTTTTCAAACACGGTTTTAAGAAAGTCACCATGGATGAAATTGCAGCGGATTTGCAAATGAGCAAAAAAACTATCTATGAAAATTTCCAGACGAAACAAATTCTTGTTGAATCCGTAATTGAATCTAAATTGCTCGGTGTAATGGAAACATATAAAGTCATTCTTGATGCGCCCTTGGATTTTGTTGAGAAATTATACAAGTTGTGGATTCTCATCGGCCAAAATTATATTGTAATCGGGAAAGTTTATCGGAACGATCTTCGTCCGTATCATCAGGAGTTGTGGAAACAGTTGGATGAGGCGCGGGAGACGGTTTTCCATAATTTTATATCATTTCTCGATGAAGGAAATTTCCTTCGTTTAATACGATCTGATATTCACAACGATATTATTCTCCCGTCGTATCTCGGTGCGCTCGAAAACGTGATGCACGAATCAAAATTGTCCCGCTCTGCGTATACTGCCGACGATGCTTTTTATACTATTTCAACGGTAATGTTCGAAGGTGTTTTATCGGAGTCCGGGCGAAGACAATTTACATCCAGAAAGACAAAAGATATGAGTAGTATAATAAAATCACTTTAGTTCATGAGGGTAACAATGAAAATAAAAATAGCTTCGATACTCAGTATTGTAATCGGTTCAATTTCTTTTATTTCGGGGATGACGGTACTCGCCGGAATGAGAGAGGTTGATTACTTTACACTCACATCGCTTATCGTATATAACACCATTGCAGGAATGGCTGCACTCATTGCCGGTATCGGCTTGTGGAGCAAGAAAACATGGTCGGTAAGACTAACTGCTGTAATAGCAGGTGCTCATCTTGTGGTTCTCACCTTTGTGAGTTTCGGATATGTACAAGGAGGACCAATAGCAATCGAGAGTCTGTATGCGATGGTGTTCAGAGTAACAGCATGGATTACAATTGTTATGTTGATAGGGAATCGAAAATGATATTAGTGTCACCGGGAAAAATTGTATTTCACAAGGTAATACCGATATAGCTTCGAATCGCAAAATTACTTTTTTCTTTTGTCGGGTAATCCTTATAGTGTGCCCACCGGTTGTATTGAAGATATTCGATATTGAAGCTTATATTGGATACTATATTCATTGATGTACCGGCTGTAATAAACATGAGCAGATCATTGGCATCAGCACCGCTGATTGTATGCAACCAATAATGCTGCCATTTCAAATACAGCGAACCGATATCTGAGACGGTCAACGCTGATTCAATTTCCGTGTTTAAACCGGGACCGAGATTATAGTCTCTCCCCAACTCCTCTTCGGCGCGAATAGAATTTGTACCTCCCAGAACAATACCGGTTAAAGAGGCAGCGGTAGAGAGTTCAAAGATACGGGAGAATTTATAGTTATTGATCATTTTCCCGCCGATACTTGTCGCCGAGAGTTTATAAATTGCATTGTGCAAATAATCAAAATCCATAAACACACTGAGAATTCCATCATCCGATCCCAAGAAGCTACTATTTTTACCCCACAACATTCCGCTCCCTAATATCTCTACAATAAGATTTTTGCGGGATAGGATCACATCGGTTGAAGTTATGAAATATTCGAACGGCCTGTTCTTTATACCGGCATAAAACAGTTCACCGTATTCCATTCCGTAGCCGATGAACATATGGGGTTCGCGCTTTGATAGTTTTCGATCGAAAAAGATACCGTTTGCCCCGATTGATATCGTTGCAGAAAAGGGGTGTTCCGACGGTGGAGCGTGTGGATTTTGCTTTATACCCAAAACATGCCTGTTAAATCCATGCATAGGGCAAATTGCCGCCGCCGCTATTTCGCGCCACGTTTTCGCCCAGCCGGTTTTTCTGTCGTTGATAATAAGCGATGATATACGATAGGTAATCTCACCGAGGATAATACCGCTTGTCGGAGTTACGATAAAGTCGTTTATAGATGGGGGTTCATTCTCCATAAATAACTCCCACATGAGGCTTCCGCCGAAGGGGTAGTAGAGAGAATTCCAGAAGTTGAGCCCGCTCGATCGTGCAAGTGTAAAATAAAGGCCGCCATGATACGGATGAGAGAATTGGTTTGTCCAGAACTCGTCGGTGTCCCAGACGAAACCCGTTTTCAAATTGTTCGACATAGTGCGTGTCCCGATCCGCGCATAATCCGCTTGTACTATATAGCGCAAGGAAGCCCAGACAAACACGTTTAGTCCGAACATTTCGACGGCAGGGAGCAGGTAATCTTTCTTTGAATACAGGGAATCTGAATTGTGATTAGTGGTATAACGATTTCCCGTTTCAGCTGAATTTAAAGTGTAACAAGAGAGTATAAAAATTAAAAATATAAAGAGATTTGGTTTCATCGATATTAGTATTACACGAATTATTCATGTAATCGGAGCCGCCGCGATTATTTTGCAATTACACATTAGACCCGTTTCGGTTGTATAATATACTAATAATGTACGAATTATTTTTTTAAAATTTCAGCCGGCCTTGTGCGGTAATAGTGAACTTTATAATAAATGAGATTTACGTCAGGTATTGACTTATTAAGATAATTTCGCAATTTTAGGCTAAATAGAATGTCAATTTACGTTTCGCAAGATATTGATATAGAAAGACTAACTGTATGTCGCCGTACACCCATACATCGTTCCGACCATACACAATAACACCAATATTGGGCAAACTCATCGATTATAATATCTTCTTTATTCAATTGATTTATATTGTAATGAATATTCCATTATGGAATAGAACGGGAACCCCATCATGCAAGCACAACGATCAACCGCAATAAAAAAATGGCACATACTTTTATTCGCTGCTGTTTTGAGTATTTTATTCGTTTTGGGGGGATATTTATATTACCGTTATCAAGAGGAGGATATCCGCCGGAATAATCATCGGGTGCTGTCGACAATAGGTGAAATGAAGGCGAATCAATTGGCATGGTGGTATGAAGACGAGATATACGATGCAGCGGTGTTTTCGCGAAATCCGATGTTCGGACGCTTTGTAGACGAATGGTTGACAAGCGGCAGCGTTGCCGATAGAACAAATCTTATCGACCTCCTTGATGTAACGGCTGATTCCCATAGCTATGAAAATATATTGATAACCGATCCACGAGGTGAATTGATTCTTTCGTATGATCCGGATGTTGTGGAGATTGATTCAATCGTAATCGCCTCTGTCCTGCGGGCTGCGAATGAGCGGGAAATTATCTCAACGGATTTGTATAAATCTTCGATACATCAAAAAATATACATAGATTTCCTTGCCCCTGTCGTAGCCGATCAAGAGGAGCCAATCGCGGTATTGGTATTGCGTATGGATCCGAACGAATACTTGTATCCATATATACGGTCCTGGCCTGTACCGACTGAAACTGCGGAATCAATTATTTTCCGAAGAGAGAATGATTCCGTACTGTTTCTGAATGAATTACGACATAAAGACGACGCTGTATTGAGATTACGCTTTCCGCTTACTCAAACAGATATACCTGCCGTTCAAGCGGTCTTAGGATATAGAGGAATATTTGCAGGAAAAGACTACCGCGGTGTTGAAGTGCTGGCGGATGTTCGCTCCATTCCCGGAACTCCCTGGTTTATTGTTTCAAAAATAGATAAAAATGAGATTTACACAGAACTTTATTTCAGGGCTGGCGTAATCATTTCGTTCGTGTTTTTATTGATTCTATTACTTGGCGCCGGATTGGCGTATATATACAGTAACCGTCAAAGAAATATATACAGGGAACTTTACAATACCGAGAAGGAGTTATGGGAATCTCAGGAAGAATTCAAAACTATTCTCTATAGCATCGGCGATGCAGTGATAACGACCGATACCGCCGGTAAAATACGCAATATGAATCCAACGGCAGAACAATTAACCGGCTGGTATGAACCGGATGCTCAAGGAAACCTGCTGAAGTATGTTTTCAAAATTATCAACGAAGAGACTCGCAACCCCGTTAACAATCCGGTTCAAAAAGTGTTGCAGGAGGGGCAGGTAGTCGGGCTTGCAAATCACACGATTTTGATTTCAAAGGATGGAAAAGAAATCCCCATTGCCGACAGCGGTGCGCCCATAAGAAACGAAGAAGGAAAGGTAATAGGAGTTGTCCTTGTGTTTCGCGACCAAACGGCGGAACGCGAAGCGGCAAACAAATTGCGTGAAAGTGAACGCCGGTTGTCAACACTTATGAGTAATCTACCCGGTATGGCATATCGATGTCAAAACGATCCTCAATGGACTATGGAATTTGTGAGCGATGGTTGTATTGACTTAACAGGATATTCTCGTGATGAACTTGTAGAAAATAAAACAATAGCATACGCCGATTTAATTCACCCGGATGATCAGCAAATAGTCTGGGATGAAGTACAAAACTCTCTCAACTCAAACTGTCCTTTTCAAATTACATATCGTATACGGACAGCCGACGGTAGTGAAAAATGGGTGTGGGAACAAGGCAGGGGAATTTTTTCAGAAGACGAGGATTTGGTTGCATTAGAGGGGTTTATTACCGACATCACCGACCGGAAACGGATGGAGGAAGCCCTCAGCGAGAGTGAATATCGCTATCGAACATTGTTCGAAGAATCGAAGGATACCGTCTATATTGCGACGCCCGAAGGTAATTTCCTGGATATAAACAGCTCCGGTGTGAAATTATTTGGTTATTCGTCCAAGGAAGAGCTTTTACAAACAGATATCGCCCGCGACCTGTACTGGGATCCCCTTCAACGAGAAAAATTCAAGCGCCTGCTCAATGAACAGAGCTACGTGAAAGATTATGAATTAGAATTAAAGACAAAGGAGGGTAAGAAGATCGTCGTGCTTGAAACAAGTACCGTTGTGAGTGATAGCAGGGGAAATATCGCAGCTTATAGAGGCATCATACGTGATATCACCAAATTCAAGCAGGCGGAAGAAGCGCTCCGCCAAAGCGAGCAACAATTCCGGTTGATTACTGAAAATGTACCTGATATGATTGTGGTTCTCGATACCGAAGGAAAGAGGTTGTACGTCAGTCCTTCGTACGAACCCATTCTCGGTGATCCGAGTGCTTTGGTTGGAACAGATTCTTTTAAGGAAATTCATCCGGACGATCGGGAAATAATTAAACGTGTTTTTAAGGAAACTGTTAAAACGGGCGTCGGTCAACAAACCGAATACCGGCTTCTTTCAAAAGATGGAAGCATCCGAATTGTTGAATCGAAGGGAGGTGTAATTCGTGACGAACAAGGGAACGTCTCACAAGTTATTGTTGTTTCTCGCGACGTCACGGAGAAGAAGAAACTTGAAAAGCAGTTGCTCCGTAACCAGCGGATGGAAAGCATCGGTTTGCTTGTCGGTGGAATCGCACACGACCTTAACAACGTTCTTGCACCTATTATGCTGTCTATGAATATCATTAAACAAAAGGCAAGCGATAAAAAAACGCAAAAACTTCTTAAAATTGTTGACACAAGTGCTCAGCGCGGTGTTGACCTTATCAAACAAGTACTCTCGTTTGCACGTGGAATTGAAGGAGAAAGTACGTCCGTTCAAATTAGACATCTTATTAGTGACGTTAGAGACGTTCTTAAACGAACGATTCCTAAGTCAATATCATTGAAAATTGATGCTTCAAAAGATCTCCGACCTATATATGCCGACGCAACGCAAATTCATCAGGTATTAATGAATCTCTGTATCAACGCACGGGATGCAATGCCCGAGGGTGGGATACTTGAAATTAAAGCAACAAACATTGTGATAGATGAACAGTACGCCGAAATGAATATTGACGCAAAACCCGGGTCCTATGTTCAGGTTTCTGTTTCCGATACAGGCACGGGGATACCGCCCGATGTTATCGGGAGAATCTTTGATCCTTTTTTCACAACCAAAGAAGAGGGGACGGGAACGGGCCTGGGTCTTTCAACAGTGCATACTATTATCAAAAGTAACGGCGGATTTGTAAATGTTTACAGCGAAGAAGGCAAGGGAACAATATTCAAGGTGTATTTGCCTGCAAAAGAAACCGAAGAAGATGTAATTACGAAAGAAAAACAGGAAGCTCCTGCGGGCAACGGCGAGTTGATTCTTGTGGTGGATGACGAACGAGCCGTACGGGCGATCACTCAAACAACATTAGAAGCAAACGGTTATAGAGTTATCACGGCGGCGGATGGAATTAAAGCCGTAGATTTGTATGAGAAAAATAAGCTGGATATTGACCTCATCCTGATGGATTTAAGAATGCCGAATATGGATGGTTATGGCGCAATCCGGGCAATAAAGAAAATGAATCCCAAGGCGTTGTTTATTGCAATGAGCGGGTTGGTGCAAAACGGAAAATCAATTAAACAGGATTTGGTGGAGTATTTACACAAACCGTTCACGGCAGAGACACTGCTATTTTCTATTTATGAAATGCTTAAAAATAAGAAATGAGCTAAACATTTCTGCGGAAACCATTCCAAAACGCTATCATTGCCGGACTTGGGTTGTGAAAAAAAATACATGGGCGGTAAAACTAACCGCGATTATAGCCGGTGCTCATCTCATAGTTCTGACAGTAGTTAGTTTCGGATACGTGAAAGTCGGGCAAGTAGCAATCGAGAATCTGTATGCAGTGACGTTCAGAGTCATAGTGTGGATGTGTATTATATTACTTATTCCGCGTAGAAACAAACAGCATCAATTTCCCTAAAATTGGCATGAAATCGCATAAATTTACAAAGGTATGAAAAATTATTTAGAAATATGTACATTGTTTGTCAGAGGGATAGCCGGATGATGTTCAGCTCGGGATGGGATAAATCGATTGGTTTTTAATAAATGAACGAAGTGAATTAATCCAGTATTTATTCACATGAGAAAGGTGCCATCATGGGACAGGCAAGAAAAACACCGAAGAAAAAGAAAGAGACGAAGGAAGATGTGCTGAAGAAAGAAATAGCTGCGGCAGTGAATAGGAGAACTGCAGCTAAGATAAACGAAGTCAAAACACTTGTGGAAAGTGTTGAAGACCAAGTTAAAAATCATCTTAAATATCATGATGAGGATTCGGAACATACACATTCACATTTAGAAAGCCGGATAGAGGAACTTGAAAGACGCCTTTTGAGTATGATTGATGAGCTTCGGCACGATGTGAATAAGCTTCGCGGCGGCAGGGACGAACCCGGTGAAGAATCACAGCGACCGCCATCAAACTTTTAACTATTAATGAACATATCGCATCGTTCACAAATAGTAAACCGGGGCGGCAGTTATACCGCTCCGGTTTTCATTGTATTTCCGATCGTTCTTCTATATGTGTTCAATCAAATTTGATAGAGCTACTTGTTCGATAACTCAAATCTATATCCCCTTTAATATTCGCCGTATTTGCCTGGCGTGACCTGCCTCATCGGCAGCCATGTCTTCCAACTTCATCTTCAATTCTATCATATCCAGTTGCTCGGCCCATTCGGCGTGTTTCTTGTAGTTCTCCACGTCTTCCAACTCCATCTTTAAGTCCAGCTCAAGCATTGCTTTGATGCTATCGGGTTTTTCAAATTCTTTCGGTGTCGTGGTGGGTTCACCGCCAAGATCGATAATGATGTCGGTTAAAAACGATGCATGTTCGAGTTCGTCCTTTATCTCGTCCTCAAACATTTCACGTAACTCGATACCGATAAAACCGAACGATTTTCCTGATTGATAGTTATACCGTATAACCGTTCCTAATTCGGCTGCGAGATCTTCGTTTAATCCTTTGATGAGTTCTTCTTTCGTCATGTTCTTCTCCTTTAGTTTTTCGTCGTGGTGTGTATGTACAGGGTTTATGCAGCTTTGCATTTTTTGCAAAGTCCATAAAACTGAATAACATGGTCGGTAATGTGGAACGAGTG
>PWTU01000089.1 GCA_003562775.1 Ignavibacteriales bacterium | reverse complement strand
CCCCACATCGTACCGAGTCCGAGTCCGCCGTACGCCAGCGATACGGTCATGCAATGCATTGTTGACGCTGTATAAAGAAACGGACCGATGGGGTGATCCATGTTTTCGTAGACATTGCTCGAACCTGCGATGTCCTGCATCAAATACACACCGTCGTCTTTTAGCGCTTTGTAAACACCGGCAAGGACTCGGTCGGGCCGCGCCTGATCGTGTATGGCGTCGAACGAGGTAATGAAGTCGTACCGTTTTGCCGGAGCGTCGTCGTCGAACGTTGTGAGATCGCGGGCTTCAAAGCGGGCGTTTAATGCGTTGATTCGCTTTGCCGTCTCACGGGCGTATACAATTGCTTCTTCCGAAAGATCGTACCCGGTAAAGCGGCTGTTCGGGAATTTTTCCGCAAGCAGGTTGAGTGCACGTCCTCTCCCGCAGCCGATATCGAGTACATCGATTCCTTCTTCAAGTCTCCCGATGATTCCCGGTACGAGCGGGAGAATTGCATCGGTGAGCGATGAGAGAACAGAGACACCGCTGTCTTCGGCCATGACTTCGTGAAAACGTTTGTACTCGGAGTAGGGGACACCGCCGCCTTCGTTGAAACATTTAACGATCTTATCCTCGACTGAACCAAGAACCGAAACATATTGAGAAAAGATAGCGATATTATCCGCTCCGGCGTCTCGCGTAAGATATGCGGCGTGCTCGGGCGGCAACGAATACAGGGGCTCTCTGCCGTTGCTTCCGTTTGCCTGACACTCTACAATACGTCCGACCGTCATACCGTTAAGCCATTCACGAACGTAGCGCTCGTTTAATCCGGCGGTATCGGCGATCTGTGTGCTCGTCGAGGGCGGCAGGTTTTTCATCGTATCGAACAACCCGGTTCGATGTCCGATCGAGGTCATCAGAGTGAGCGCACCCTGGTTCATCATGCCGATCAGATTCTCGGCAAATGCTTCGGATTTTTGTGCGTCAATTTTATGCATGGTACACATAGTTTTTCCTCCCGATTAAATGAAATATATAAGACGATTTACTAAGCCGCAGCTTCCTGGGTCAACCCTAATTGATCGAAGATGCTTGCTACATTAAAATAACGATGTTCCTCGACGATCTTTCCCTCTTTGTCAAAACGGGAAAACGTGCCGACGCCTATCGTCATCTTTTTTCCGGTAGCAGGGGTGTCTCCTTCGGGTGTGGCGAAAGGCCCCGAGTTGGTGCCGTTTAATTTCCATTCTCCGGCTGTACTGTCGCCTTTTTCAAGGATGGTCCGCATCTCACTAGTTATGTCGGGAAAGGCACGGTGGAAGTCTGCGATATCTTTTTCGATTGCCTCCCTGCCTCGAAGCGGTTCCGGATATTGTGGGTCGTAGACCACTGCGTTCTCTGCATAAAATGAGGCAAATGCCCCTGCATCGTGCCTGTTGAAGGCGTCGGATATTTTTTGAATCGTTGCTGAGTGTGACATAAGAACTTCTCCTTATATTGTTTTTGATGGATGTCTCCCCGGGACGGTATCGGTGCTTTGCCCGCTCGTCCGGATTCGGTGTCTGTGGTACCGGTTTTTGTATTATGAACGGTAACAATATAGAACATCAGGGGGGAAGTAACAATCGGAAAAATACGGTATTTTGCCGGGAAATATACGGTAATGAACGGAAAAAAGGAGGGGATAACGGTATGTGGTGGTATCTGAAAGTTCGAACAATAAAAAAATCCCGGATCCCGGGTGATTAACAATTAATCAAGGGGATCCGGGCGTGTGAATTAATTACCGTCTCCTATGCTACTCCTCGTTATTTTCGTCCTCTTCGTCTTCATCTTCATCATCTTCGTCCTCATCGTTTTCATCCTCTTCATCACGTATGACGGTAAATAATTCAAGTTCATCTTTTACCAACTCGATTTCCTGACGGGAAAATGCATCGGGATCTTCATGTATGGCGATGGCTTCGGTTATGAGATCCGATAACACCGGTCCACCTTCGTATGCAACACAGTCGGGTGAAAGGTTTACCTCATCGGCGTTGGGAAGATCCGAGCCGGTTAGATTAATACTCAGTTGATTTGCAAGCAGCATCCACCGCATGACGACCACTAACTGACCTCCCCTTGGCCGTGCCGAAAAAATTTCTTCCGCTTCTTCAACCGATTCGGCAATAGTACCATCGAGGAGTTCTTCGAATTCCTCCTCGGTATAATGGTTGCTCCAATTTCTCCAGTACCCCTGTCCTTTTCCGAGACAGATCACCGGATCCTCCTGTTGTAATTGTTGCGGAGACTGGGGATCCTGTCCGGGTGATTGCATAAACTCAACATTATCCGTACACCCGATAATGAGGAATACAGACATGACGAAAGTCCACAGAAGTGTGTTGTTATATCGTCTCATAGTAGAATACCTCCCTGCAAGTTGATAATAGCGTTGGGTTTGTTGTAGAAATGTTGCCGGCAGTGGTACAGCACGGCAATCACGTCAGAATCACGTCAGGTATAGTATCAAAATGTATGCCAATGGCAATATTGTGGAGAATATTTATAATATGAAAGATTTGCGAGCATACGCATAAGAATGGTTTGTGTGCAAACGGAAACGATGAAGACAAGAATTTTCTCTAAGTATTTGTTTTTTATGTGAGTTTTCTCAAACACACTAATGTGTTTTCCCGGACACGGTAGTCCGTCGCTCCAACCATCCAATCAATCACCCATTCAATCCCTCCCCAGAAGCTCCACCTTTTTCGCTCATCTCATTGCACAGGTAGAGTCCAGCTTCACGTCACATTTCTTAGTTACCGATTTTGACGGAGAGCCCTGGAAAGATGAGGCAATTAGAAACTATATCCCTGCATTAAATGTCGTCAAATCGTCTTTGAAATTATTCGAGTGATATTCGGTATATCACAATGTGCCGGCGATAGAATTGAAGGTGAAAGATTTATTATGTATTGAAACTCTCTTCTATAAAGTCTATCTTTATACAAACAACCCATGGCTATAGATGGAAACGACGCTTACATATCTTGAATGCACCCGCTGTAATCAAATGTATGATTATAATGTACCTCAATTTACATGTGTAAACTGCGGGGGTATCCTTTTTGCGCGATATAATCTGGATCGTGCCGCAAAGGTATTATCGCCCGCGAAGCTCGGGAATAGAGGCGCCTCACTGTGGCGATATTTCGAAATCTTACCGATTGAAAGAGAATCAAACATTGTAACTCTCGGTGAACTGGAAACCCCCGTTTATCGATTCAATTATTTCCCCGCAGAGATTGGGGTCCGGGATCTGTATGTTAAGGATGAAAGTGTGCTCCCGACCGGCTCATTTAAATCACGCGGGATGACGGTCGCCGTTTCAAAAGCAAAAGAGTTTGATATATCTATAGCGGCTGCTCCTTCTGCGGGAAACGCAGGAGGAGCACTGGGAGCGTATGCCGCACGCGCAGGCATCCGGTCTGTTATTGTTATGCCGCGTGATACGCCTAAACTAAATGTGTATGAATCATTTCTTTACAGCTCCAATGTCCAATTAATCGATGGTTTAATAAACGATGCCGGGTTGATTATCAAACAGGGGGTTGAACGACATGGCTGGTATGATCTCTCGACAATGAAAGAGCCGTGTCGGGTAGAGGGGAAGAAAATAATGGGGTATGAAATCGCCGGGCAGTTTAATTGGAACTTGCCCGACGTTATTGTGTATCCTACGGGCGGCGGAACAGGATTAATCGGTATGTGGAAAGCGTTTGAGGAAATGGAACAAATGGGATGGATTTCGGAGAAGAGGCCAAAAATGGTAGCGGTTCAAACCAGTGGTTGCGCACCGGTTGTGAACGCTTTCCAACAAGGATCTAAAGAATGTAAATTATTTGAGAATGCAGCCACTTTTGCAAGCGGATTACGAGTTCCTAAACCGTTTGCAGATTATTTAATCCTTCAGGTTATCTATGAAAGTAATGGTATCGCGATTAGTGTCGATGATGATACTATACGAAAGACCATGGAAAGTGCAGCCCGGCTGGAAGGAGTGATTCTCTGCCCGGAAGGAGCGGCCGCACTTGCTGCGGTGAAACCGTTGTTCGAAAATAAATTTATTAATGAAAATGAATCTGTGCTTGTATTTAATACGGGCAGCGGTTTGAAGTATATAGAAGTGCTGCAGAACATTGTCTCGGGTAAAATTGATAATAAACTCACCTGAAAAAGAATTATTTAACAATTTTTCATCCGACGATCCCGATCTCCTCCGCTTTCCGCACCGCTTCGATCCTGCTTCTGCAATTCAACCGGTCAAGGATGTTTGCTACGTGCATTTCGACCGTGCGGGGGCTGAGGTAAAGCTTCGATGCGATTTCTCTGTTGGTTAACCCTTCGGTTATGAGGCGGAGGATTTCTACCTGTCTGCGGGTAAGTCCGTTGTAGGCCGCGCGGGATGCAGCTTCGGGACTCCGCTGCTCACCGACCGGTTCGCCGAGTGTGTCCAGTTCATCGGCGATCTGTGATGCGAAGGGACGGCAGCCGAGGTTTTTTGCTATGTTGTACGCGTTTCGCAGATGGATGATTGCGTTCTTATGATCATCGTTATGTTTGTGTGCAACGCCGAGACGGAATTCAGCTTTCAACCGTTCGAGGGGTGTTTCGAGTTTTTCAAAATGATCGCTCGCCTGTTCAAACTGCCGTATCGCCTCTTTCGGGTTCTTGTTAAGCAGCGCCGTTTCCCCGAGAGCATAGGCAAGAACGCCGAGGTTTTCTATGTTGCCCGAATGTTTCGCCATATCGGCCAGTGCTTTTGAACATAGCATCGCTTCTTTCTCCATCCCGCGGGTCGCAAAAAAGGTCACTGCCGAACATAACGCGGGAAGTGCGTAATGATCGTCGTCTATTTTTTCCCGGAGATCCATGAGTTCAAAATAATGATGAGTTGCAGAATCGTCGTTTCCTTCCAGCTCATCGAGAATTGCGCCTCCCTCCAGACATGCCATAATAAGACTCTCGATGTTCATTTTCCGGACTAACTCCGTACACTTTTTCAAATACTTCCGGGCAGGACGAAACGTTCCGCGATATACATTGACAAATGCGAGCATGCACAAGGCAATTGAAACCGAACCTTCAAATCGTTTCGGGTCGTTCAGAACTTCCTGACATATATCTCCGCACTGTTTCCACTCGCCGGTGCGGAATAAAACATACGCCATACAGCCGAGGCATAGCTGCGCCAGCATGTCGTTTCCCTGATTGCGGCAGTAATTATATGCCGAATGGTACGCTTTGCTCGCAGATGAGAATTGTGAAGCAACTTCAAAGGAATCGGCGAGCCGCTTATAAACATCGGAGGCGGCTTCGGGAATATTATGGTGCAGCGCCAGCGAGAGTCCGGTATGGACGGTTTCGATTCCTTCGTCGAATTTTCCGGATGCGGCGAGTGCGTTTCCTTTCAGCCCGAGCGAACGCGCTTGCAAATCCGGACGACCGGCTTCGACCGACAGTTCGTATGCTTTCGATGCAAGCTCGATAGCCGTTTGCACATTGTTCATTCCGAAATTTCGCGATGCAGCCGAGAGCCATTCCGTCGCCGCTTCACCGTATGCACCGGATTTCTTATACGCGTCGGCTGCGGCGTTTCTTGCTTCAAGATATTGTTCCCATGTTCCCTGCAAACCGTACACGGTTGCAAGCGACCGTTGGGATTCTGCATATCGCCGGTCATTGTTCTTTACAATGGGACTTTCGATTACTTCCTTTAGTGCACGCACTGCATCGGCTAACTGACCGTTAAGCTGGGCGCATTGTGCGAGCCGTTCGAGTGTTTGTAAGCGGAGTTCTTCATCCTCTCCTTCTTTCCAGTTTTCGAGCGCCCGGTGTGCGGCGCGGGCTGCATCCCGGTAGGCGTGCAGTCCGCATGACCGTTCCGCCGATTTCAGCAGCGCGCTCCGTGCGCTGTGCAACTCGTTGGCGGCAAGCCAGTGTTCGGCTGTTTGCTCGGGGGGTGCGCCGGTGGATTCGAGATGGCGCGCAATGTGGCGGTGCAGAATCCGTCGTTTCGACCAGATGATTTCATGATAAACCGCCTCACGTATCAAGCCATGTCTGAACGCGCCCCGTCCCGGCGCAATTTCGACAATCCAGTTTCGTTCGATTAGTTTGTTTAGCGCCTCATCGTTCGCGTCGAAATCGGTCAGCATGGTAAAGTCGAATTCGATGCCGGCAGCCGCGGCGAGATACAGAAGATTCCGGGCGTCTTCCGAAAGCCCGTCAAGCCGGAGCAGCACTGCATCGCGAATGCTTTCCGGTACCGGGACATCTTCACCTTCCGGTATAGCAAGACCGGCGTCTGTTTCCATTAACCGGTGACGGGAAAAGAGAACGCCCGACAGCTCTTCTATAAACAGCGGTACTCCGAGGGTTTTTTCATAAATGACGTCGATGAAAGACGGCGCCGGTGTTGCACCGGTAATACGCGCGATGAGTTGCGCCGTTTGATCGCGGTTCAGGTTTTCGATGGTTATTTCATACAGCAATCGTCTCCTGCGAAGTTCGGTTCGCATTCTCCGGAGTTGATGACCGCGCGGGATCTCATCGCTGCGGTATGTTCCGATAATAAGGAGCGGCAGGGTGTGCATCCGTTCCGCAATAACCGGCAGGATGTGTAATGTTGCGTTATCTGCCCAGTGAAGGTCGTCGAGAAAAATTACCGAAGGCGTCCGTTTTGTGATAGCGGCAAGTGCGGCTATGATTGTTTCGATGATGGTCTCTGCGTCGGGTTGCATTTTAACGGGTCCCATCTCGGGCAGCAAACAGGGTAGATACGGCGTTAGCGTACCGCAATCGATTTTTTGTGTACCTGACTGACGAAGGTAGTCGCGCAATATAGTTATTACCGGTGTGTACGGGGGAGTAGCTCCTTCCGACGACCTCCCGGAGAAACATTGGAGATCGCACCGGGCAAGCATTTCCTCGGCAAGGAGAGTTTTTCCCATTCCCGCTTCACCGGCAATGAGGACGATGTTGCCCGTACCGTTGCGGGTTGCATCGAAGAGTCCGGTCAGTTCCTCCTTTTCGCGCTCGCGGCCGATTATTTTATGTTTGTGGTTCACTTGTTTATTGGATTAAGTACCCTTTGTACATCCAAACGTGACTGCTCCGGTTCTGACGGAATGTATTATTCACAACCACTATATTTTCATCGTCGTTAACGGCAAGCTTTCGCATCAACAATCCCTGAAGACTTCCGTTCATACCGAGACCGGGATCGTCGGTGCCGGATATGACCGAGGGTGGAGCGAACGTTTCGCCGGCGTCGGTTGAATACGTGAAGCCGAGTCCGAGAGAGCGGCGCTGCCGGTCGGGATAGAGTTCCCAGACAAGATAGACATTGTTATTTCCATCCACACTCAGTGAAGGAAAGTGTGCGCTCTCGAAGTCATTTCCTCGAGGGCTTGTTATTTCCCGGGATCCTTCGAACGTGTTTCCGTTATCGAACGACCGTGAGTAACGTATCTGATATCGTTGAAACAATCCGGCAGGGCTTTCGGCATAGGTGAGATGAAGCACGCCGTCCCGGTCGAATGCAATCTTGGGTGCGTCGGAGGGTCCTTCGCTTTCGAAAACGATTTGTGTTTCGTTAAACGATTCGCCGCTGTCGTTCGATGTTGTTAGACGAATATCCGCTGCCGGGTCTTCACCGACCGTCCACGCAATGTACACTTTGCCGTTTTCATTCACCGCTAACGACGGTCCCCGAGCCGGTACGGTGTTGTCGCCGTCAACGTGTACCGGGTTAGAGAATGTTTCGCCTCTGTCGGTAGAACGGCTGAACCGGAGTTTTCCTTCATACTCTGTCCATGCGACATAGAGATTGCCATTGTTATCTTTTATTATGTCGAGACTGCCGTTATCCCAGTACCGCGCCGTGAGCCGGCCTTTTGCAGCGCCGGCGATTGTGTTGGACAGATTAACGGGATCGCTGAACGATTTGCCGCCATCTGTTGAACGGGTAAAGTATATCTCACCGCCGTGTGAACCGCCGGTGAATTCAATCTCCTGCCAGAGAATATACACCTCGTCAGCATTTCCACCGGAAATAACGACCCGCGGCAGCCACGAGAAAATGTCAGGGCTCCGGGAAACGTTCACCGGTTCATCAAACCGTTCTTCTCCATAAGGTTCATACATTTGAAAGAGGACATTCTTTTGAGATTGATCAACCCAGGTGATTCCGATATAATTGTTATCGTTGATGTCAACCGATGGAGCGTCCACGTAGCGGAAATCCGACTCGTTCATCATCCACATGCCCTGATAGGCATCGCCCGATGCGATTTCGGTTTTT
>PWTU01000211.1 GCA_003562775.1 Ignavibacteriales bacterium | reverse complement strand
TTCCGCGAAGTGTATAAATCATGCGGTTGCTTTGAATATCATGCATCGGGTGAAGGCATTGTGAAAATAACACGTGATATACTGATCAAGGAAAGAGCATATTCCGGACCTCTTGGCGACAGAGATCCCGATACGATAACTACACGGGACGTTTTCGATGCGTATGATAAAGGAGACAAGATAGCGATTTATGTGATTGAAGATGCAATTGTAATCTGGGGAATGGCAATTGCAAACATTGTCAGCACTTTTAATCCGGAAATGATTATTCTCGGCGGCGGCGTATTCGGCCCAGGCGCAAAATTTATCGGCCGCATAATTGACGAAGCAAAACGATGGGCGCAACCCATCAGTATGAAGCAGGTGAGTGTTGAGGTGTCTTCGCTCGGCGGGGATGCGGGGTTGATCGGAGCGGGGAAGTTGGCGTTGATGTTGAATAGTTAGTTAATTGTTATTGGTTATTTGTTAATCGTAGTTAAGTGGAATACCGACTATTAACCATTAACAAATAACTATTAACTTCATTTGCATTATAAAGGAATATATACTAATGTACAACAAACGACTCGTCTTCATAGCAGCATGCTTCGGTATGTTGATCTTTGGTATTGTTATGGCTGTGCTGGGTGCCGTACTCCCGTCGATTATTATGAAATTTGAGATCGATAAGATAGATGCGGGCTCGCTTTTTCTTTTAATGACATTCGGCATGCTTGTCGGTTCTATGGTATTCGGTCCGATCGTGGACAGGTATGGATTTAAAGGATTATTGATTCTATGTGCTGCGATAATTGCAATCGGGATACAGGGAATTGCATTTGCACCATCAATGTTTATACTTCGCTTATCCCTGCTGTTCATTGGATTTGCAGGCGGCGCTATTAACGGCGGCACAAATGCATTGGTGTCTGATATCAGCGAGGAGCGCCGGGGTTCCGGATTGGCTTATTTAGGAGCGTTCTTCGGGGTCGGCGCATTCGGTGTTCCATTGCTTCTCGGTACTTTGCTCGATAGATTTTCTTACGAGACGATAATTGCAGGAGTGGGGGCTATGATTGTGCTCCCGTGGTTGTTATTTGTTTTTCTCCGGTTTCCGAACCCGAAGCATGAACAAGGATTTCCCATTGCGGAGGGATTGGGACTTACTAAAGAAAGTACGCTGCTTTTGTTCGGATTAATATTGTTAATACAAAGCGGAATGGAGATGACTGTCGGCGGGTGGTCGGCGACATTTCTGATTGAAGAAATACAGGTCGATGCGCAACGGGCGGTATTATTCCTTTCGCTTTTCTGGTTCGGGATGGTGTTTGCACGATTAGTACTTGGCGCTTTGTTGCAATATATTTCGGCTGCAACTATTTTGCGATTTTCTCTTTTGCTTGCATTCATCGGATCCTTCTTGATGCTGCTCTCAAACGGTGCGGGAATTGCTGTAACGGGTTTGGTGCTTGTCGGATTGGGATTTGCTGCCGTGTTTCCCGTAATATTTGCATATGTCGGCGATATCTATGCAAGGTTGTCGGGCACTGCATTTAGCGTAGTGCTTGTGATGGCGTTGACAGGCGGAATGCTCTATCCCTATGTAACAGGAATTATAGCGAATTCTTTCGGTTTGCGTGTGGCGTTGTATCTTATTCCCTGTAGCATTATCATATCAGCGATTGTGTTTACGATTGTTCTCCCGCGGATCGGGAAATCGGAGGAACCGGCAACGGAATATCGGGGGATGACGGAATAACAATTAAACGAAGGTTATTAGTTATTTGTTAATGGTTAATCGGAGATTGTGCGAAACCTAATTCCTATTAACAATTAACTAATTAACCATTAACTTAAAACGTTTAACAGAATAATCAGGAGTAATAATACATGTTAGCAACACAATGGCTCGCGAACGCGCGGGAGGTAATGGACAAAATAGAATCGACGCAAATGGATAACATCAAACAAGCAGCTTCAATAATGGCGGAGTCGATTGCCGTTGAACGATGGGTTCATACATTCGGATGCGGTCACGCCACCCTGCCGGTCGAAGAGATGTATCCGAGAATCGGCGGTTTTGTCGGATTCCATCCAATGATAGAACTACCGCTCACCTTCTTTACGAATATAGTCGGCGGCATGGGAGTTCATCAGTTTGTTTTTTTGGAGCGGGTGGAAGGATACGGGAAAGAAATTATGAAGAGCTACAATTTCGATCCGCGCGATACGATGTGGCTGTTTTCACATTCTGGAATTAACAATGTAAATATCGATATAGCACTTGAAGCCAAAAGAATCGGTATGAAGGTGGTTGTGCTCGGATCGGCCGAAGCGTTTAAAGATACAAAAACACGCCATTCGTCGGGAAAAAAGATATTCGAACTTGCGGATGTCGTTGTCGATATATGTGTGTCGGCAGTCGATGCATCGGTAGAACTGAAAAATCACCAGGATAAAATCGCGCCGGTTTCCACGATCGCATTTGTGAGTGCGGTGTGGATGATCGTATCGACCGTCGCTGAGATATTGGTTGAACGTGGTAAAAAACTCTATATTCATCCGTCACATAATGTGCCGGGTGATACTACCGCCCGCGACCGGCTCGATGAGGCGTTGCGAGAATACAAACGCCGCATTGCGGGCGTGTAGTGTAGGGAGATGGTGTTCACTTGTGGGAGAGAATGTGTGGAGGAAAGTGGGTTCCATCTGTGCACGGGGTTTTTCCGTTATTGGTTATTGGTTAATCGTAGTTTAGCGGATACCGACGATTAACCAATAACAAATAACTATTAACTTATAATGGTCGCAGATAAACCTGTACTCCTTCAACAAATGTAGACCATATGGAAAAATCGTCGTCAAGCAACACAATATCGGCATCTTTACCCGGTTCGAGAGAACCCTTTCTGTTGTCGATACCGAGAAGTTTAGCAGGTACACGGGTTACGGTATCGATCGCCGTTTCGAAACTGCAGCCGGTGAACTCCATAAATTTGACGGCGATATTGCCCAAACTCATTGTTGATCCGATAAGCGTACCGTCGAGATAACGAGCTGCGCCGTTTTTTGACTCGTACTCTTTACCATTATAAATATATCTGCCTTCGGGTAGCCCCATGCCCTGCACGCCATCGGTAATGCAGATACATCGGTCGCCACCCAGTATCCGGTAGGCAAGATTAATAATACGGGGATGAATATGGTGACCGTCGCTTATAATCTGTGCGGTAATTGCATTGTGCTCAAAAATTGCCGTTAGCGGACCGGGATCACGATGATGGAGCGTCGGCATAGCATTAAAAAGATGTGTAACATGATTAATGCCGGCTTCGAAACCGTGGATTGTTTCCTCGTAGGTTGCATCGGAGTGGGCAAAAGCGGCGATAACATCGTTATTTACAAGAGATTTGATTATATTAAGATTACCGGGAAGTTCTGGAGCAATCGTCATCATTTTGAGTGTATTGCCGGTAATGCCGAGAATTTCATCAAGTTTTTCCGGAGATGAGTCGTATATGCATTTTTCAGAGATACCGCCTTTTTTCTTAACATTAATAAACGGTCCTTCTATATGAAAACCATGCATTATAGCGCCTTTGAGGCCTTGTCCGACAAAGTTTTTTCCGAATTTAAGATGGGCATTTCCTTCCCCGGGTTTCACGACGGTGGTACCCAGGAATCCCGTTGTCCCGGTTTTTGCAAGTGTTTCGGAAATTGTCTGAAGCGCTTCTTCGGTTCCGTCAAGTATGTCGGCGCCGCCCGCGCCTTGAATGTGGACGTCGAGAAATCCGGGGACTGCGATTCGTCCGACGGCATCGATATGGGTAATTCCGGGGTGTTCATCTTCCCGGCTTATTGAACGGATCGTTTTGCTCTCGATGAGTATATCGGTCGGTTCAGCATCGGGAGGCGAGTTGTATAAACGGCAGTTTTTAATTAGCAGTGTTTTGTTCATATTTTGATGATCTACCATTGTGTGTAACATTGTAAACAAATAAAGATAAACATAATTAACGAATAATTAAACAGTTTATGAGCATTACCATCCGTCCGGTAGAACTAAACGATATTCAACAGATTATACAAGTCTGGAATGAATCGCTGCCGCTCGATGCAATTACGGTCGATGCGTTCGAAACGAAAATTCTTCTCGACGAGAATTTCGATCCTGAGACGGTGCTGGTTGCCGTTCATGATAATCAATTAACCGGATTTATCGTCGGCATGTATGCGCGTCGTATACCGTTGGGTGATCATGATCCGGATGCAGCACGGTCCTGGATCACCGCTTATGCAGTGTCACCGGGTTTTCGGAGGATGGGGATCGGGAAAAAACTTATTTCTGCTCTGCTCGATGCCTTTCGGTCTCGCGGTAAATCCGAATGCTATGTATCTTCATATCCCCCCGGTTATTTCACGCCGGGTATCGATGGGAAGGAATATGCAGGAGGGGTATCGTTTCTAAAGACACTGGGTTTTGTTGAAGAATCCCGACCGCTGAGTATGGATGCTTCAATTGTGCATTTTAAAGTTGGAGCTGATATAGCTGTAAAAGAAGAACAATTGAAAAACGAAGGCATTGTTATTCGCCCGTATCAACGACAGGATATCATGCCGTATCTGAGGTTTATGGAGACCGAAATGCCATCGGATTGGCTGCGTGTTGCCCGTAATAATCTCCGGGATCTCGCGAGAGGGTTGTTTCGGTGCGATCAGATATTTGTCGTTACAAAAGGAGACGCTATAATCGGATACTGTCAATACGAGGGATCTCACTTCGGGCCATTCGGTGTTGCGGGAAAATATCAGGGAAGGGGAATCGGAACAGTGCTTCTCGCCCGGACGGTGGAGCGAATGCGTATGCGTGGTCTGCACAATGCATGGGTGATGTGGACGGATGATACAGCCGCCCGTGTGTATGCGAAACTTGGTTTTTCTGAAACGAGGCGTTTTGTTATATTTAAAAAGATCTTGTAGTGATCCAGTGGTCTGTTATTCGTTAATTGTTATTTGTTAATGGTTAATAGTCGGTCTCCGCTAAACTACAATTAACCAATAACCATTAACCATTAACTATCAACGAAATATTCATTGTAATCTCAACACAAGGAAATATACATGAAAATATTATTTATTTTATTATGTACTTTAGTCATAGCAAAAGGAAATGCACAAATGAATGAATCACAACAAATTCGGACGATCCTTGCGGTCGGCGCTCATGCAGGGGATATGGAGATTTCGTGCGGTGCGGTGCTTGCCAAACATGCGAAGCAGGGAGACCGTGTCGTGATGCTGCATTTGACGCTTGGTGAAGGGGGAAATCCGGCTTTATCGCCTGAAAAATACGGTGAACAGAAACGCCGGGAAGCGAAAGCCGCAGCCGAAATTCTCGGTGCGGAAGTTATATTCGGACCTTACAAAGACGGGGAATTACCGAATGATGAAGCGGCCCGCCGGTATGTCAATGATATGATACGGCAGGTAAAACCGACGCATATTATTACCCATTGGAAAAACAGCATCCATAAAGATCATACTTACACGCACGCAATTGTTACCGATGCAATTTTGCTCGCTTCACTTGAGGGCGTTGAAAGCGAATTTCCGCGTCATCGTGGGGTGCGGGGTGTATATTTTACCGAGAACTGGGAGGATATGGAAGATTACACTCCATACATTTTTGTGAACGTCACCGAAACGATTGACGTTTGGGAAGAAGCCGTAAAGCAATATGAATTTATAGGGGGAGATATATCACCGTTTCCGTATTTCGACTATTACAAAGCGTTAGCGCGTGTTCGCGGCGCATTAGCCCGTGTAACGTATGCGGTAACGTTTAATATTAGTGAATTCGGAAAGAGACGGAATTATGATGTACTACCATAAACGAGGAATGAAACATGTTACTCCAGGTATTTAAAAACTATGAGGAGATGTGCACGGCTGTCGCCGGTATGATTGCAAGCCGTCTCAAAGATCAACCGAATCTCGTGCTGGGACTTGCCACCGGCAGTACCCCGCTCGGGGTATACAAAGAGTTGATCCGGATGCACTGTGAAGAGGGACTTGATTTTTCAAAGGCGATTACGTTTAACCTCGATGAATATGTCGGCCTTGACCCAGATCATCCGCAAAGTTATCACTATTTTATGTTTGAGAATTTCTTTAATCATATCAACATTGATCCGGATAAGGTTCACATCCCCGACGGAACTGCCGGGGACGTCGAATCGCATTGTGAATGGTACGATGAGGAAATCAAACGGCGGGAAGGTATCGACATACAACTTTTCGATATCGGGGTAAACGGACAGATCGGATTTAATGAACCCGGTTCCTCCCTGACATCCAGAACACGTATAAAAACGCTGACGGAGAAAACGACAGAAGATAATATGCGGTTTGCCGAAGATAGTGGAAAAGCCCCGCAGTATGCGATTACTATGGGCATCGGGACAATTATGGAAGCGAAAGAGATAATTATGCTCGCCAGTGGTGTTCAAAAAGCATATGCCGTTAAATCGGCTGTGGAGGGACCGATATCCGCACTGGTACCTGCTTCTATTGTTCAAATGCACCGGAAAGCGTTTGTGATGATCGATCAGGAAGCGGCATCCGAATTGGTACATTTTGTTTACGAATGACAAACTAATCGGAGTAAACTATATCGATGGAATACACTTACCGTACCTTTAACGGTGAGGATGAAGAACAAATCATCCCGTTGTGGAATCGATGTATGTTCCGCGACATCATAACAAGAGAACGGTTCCATAAGCAAGTGCTGCTCGACGAGAATTTTGATTTCGCCGGATGCCATGTTGCAGTAATGAAGGATAAGATTGTCGGGTTTTGTCTGGCAATCAGACGCCGGTATCCGTATTACGATCTTGGATTGGAAGAAGACAAAGGATGGATAACGATGCTCTTTGTAGATCCAGATCACCGGAGAAAGGGAATCGCACACGAACTGGTAACCCGGTGCGAGAATTTCCTTCGCAAAGCCGGAGTTAAAAGAATTCTCGTCTCTCCGTACACCCCGAATTATTTTATTCCGGGCGTCGATATCGATGCATATAACGATGCATATGTGCTCTTCGAAAATCTCGGCTACTCGTCGATAGAGAAAATATACGGTATGGAACGTTCCCTGCTCGATTTCTATCCGAACGATGAGATGAACCGAAAGTGTTTGCGATTGGAAAAGCAGGGAGTTTACATTAAGAAATTTCATCCGAGATACATCGTGAGCTTGCTTGAATTTTTACGGAGAGATTATCCCGGCGATCTTTTCAGGGTAGCGCTGGAAAAATTAAAGCGTTCTTCCGAATCGAATGAAATATTTATCGCGGTCAAGGGCGATGACGTAGTCGGATTCAGTCACTATGAGGGAGAACACTTCGGACCCTTCGCCATTGCACAGGCATATATGGGACGCGGTATCGGTCCGTGTCTCTATTATCATACGGCGCTTGCGATGAAAGAAGAAGGACAACGCCATCTCTGGCTCGCGTGGACAACAGGGCACGTAAAGGATTTCTATTATAAGCTGGGTTTGACAACTATCAGACGTCACGAGATTATGGAGAAAAAGTTGTAATGCATCATTTCCTCCTATTATCGGCGGTCACCGTTTGTTTCTGGTGGGGGTGTACGTTTGCCCCGGATGATGCCGGGGAGAAAACCAGAATTACCATTGCAACTCACTGGGGAGCCGGTTTTAAAGAGGAGCTTCTTGAATATATTCATGAGTATGAACGTTTGAACCCGCACATATCGATACGGTACCGGAGCGTTCCGTATCCGGATTTTCTACGTTCTGTCATAATCTCGCATCTCTCCGGCGAAAGCCCCGATATATATAATTTATATTCTTTATGGGGGGCGCAGCTCATCGATAACGGTATTCTCGCTCTGCCGCCCGATTCGATACGGGGATTTGTCGCACGGGAATATACATCGAGTGCAATAGAGGGGACAACCGTTGACGATTTAATTTACGGAGTACCGACGGAGGTATCGACCCTCGCGCTTTTCTACCGGAAAGATTTTTTCCACGAGCAGGGAATAGAAAAACCGCCGCAGTCCTGGAATGAGTTGTTTGACGTCGCAAAACAACTCACCCGATATACCACCGATGGAAATATAGCCCGCGCCGGGTTTGCGTTCCCGAGGGAATGGGACACGGGCATTGTGCTTCCTTTCTATGCGATGCTCTGGTCGCACGGCGGCGGGTTATTGACGAATGATGATCCTGAAAAAGAGCGGGAAACTATCGAAAAAGTAATCCGGTATATTACCGGTTTTTATTCTGAAAAAATCTGTGATGCCAGTTTTTCTTATGCAACGTTCCCCCG
>PWTU01000457.1 GCA_003562775.1 Ignavibacteriales bacterium | reverse complement strand
CGCGGCTCGATGGGAATCGGCAGCGGGATCGTGTGGAATTCCGACCCCGCGGAAGAGTACGAAGAGTGTCTGCTCAAGGCACAATTTCTGACCAACAGGCACAAACCGATCGAGCTGATAGAATCGCTCCGATACGAGCGCGGTTATTGCCGGCTTGATATGCACCTCGATCGGCTGCTCGATTCGGCGCGATACTTTGACATCCCCGCAGACCGCGACGAAATAAAAAGGGCGTTGCACACAACGGAACAAATACTCGATCAAAATTCATTGTACAAAGTTCGTCTAACTCTGAACGAAGACGGCAGGATCAATATCGGTTATGAAACTATTCCCCCGGTCATCGAAAAACCTGTGCGGTTAAAAATATGCCCTACACCGACCGACTCCAATGACCGCTTCCTTTTCCACAAAACAAACCGGCGTGAGCTGTATATAACGGAATATAACATAGCAAAAGAAGAGGGATACTTCGATGTGCTGTTCCAAAACGAGCGCGGTCAGATAACCGAAGGAGCTATTACAAATCTGTATATTAAAATAGATGATATGTTGTGTACACCTCCGGTGTCCTGCGGTTTATTGAACGGGGTGTACCGGCAGAGGTTGTTGAAGGATGGGAAAGCGAGGGAAAAGATAATTACTTTAGAAGAGATTGCGATTGCCGGAGAAGTGTATGTATCTAATTCCGTTCGGGGGTTGGTGCGGGGGTGTGTTGAGTGAGGGTATATTTGGAGAATATTAAGTATTTTTTGTGGTTTATTTTAACCGTTGGGGTGGGGAAAGTTTTGGCCCTGGGTAGGGAATCCTTTTAATAAAAAAGTATTACCAAAAACTATCTTTCATATATCCTTGCAGCACCGGTAAATTCATCAACAAGGTCGTGGGTTGGAAACCATTCTATTTTCAAACGATTATTGGAAGTCATCTCGAGCAATACAGTACCGGTTGGATATCCTTTATTTGCTTGTGCATTACTATCTATAAACCACAATTTTAAGGAAATCCGTCCGGTAGCAGGGTTAATGTCTTCCCAGGAAGGGTAGTTTTCATCCACTACAAGATTGATTACCTGTGACATGCCATCCCACGCTTCACCTACATGGAGTATCCTGGTTTCATCAAACTCCGTATACCTGCCCAGCCAGAGCAGTCTCCACTCCTGGCCGGCCGTCAGTGGGGTATTGTCCATCGGTGATCCTTCCCTAAACCAAGCCCCTGAAGCAGTGCCGGGAACATCATACGAGAGTCTGCCCAAAGGGTTACCGGATAATGACTGTACCCTTGATAGTAGCTCAGATCGCATGGGTTCAGGGTACTGATCAATAGGATGCTGGGCATGCAAAGCAGGATCGGGATATCTTGAGGGGGTAATATAGTCGTGTGTGATACCATAATTGGTAAGACCAAAGTCAAAACTATGTTCGTAATACATTTTGGCGATGATTTGTCCTGCAGTTACAGATGTTCCTCTTTTAAGCCCGGCTGCGGGGGTTACATGCGCGAAAGTCCATACCAACCCGGGCGGACCTTCAATGGCTATGGATCCATCCTCCGAGTGATCAACGTGCTTAACAGTTCCACTGCCCGGAGCCCTGATATCAAATCTCTCCAGCACACAGGGGCGTGAGCTTTGCAGCACAAAAGCATGATCACATATATGCCAATAGGTGTGCGCTGTAGGAAAGGTTTTATTATTGTAACCGATGGGGGTAATTCTCGCTATATATTCTGTGGGGATGGGTGACACACTAAAGTGCGGGCCTTCAGGCGGCGGTTTCGTACTAAAAGGATCCACGCTTTTTTCGCATGAAACAAACATTAAAACAACCATGACAATAATGAGTCGGAAATGCAGCCTGTTATGTTTTATGTCGATCATTTTTAAGTAATTTTTGAAATATTCATAATATAGCAATCTAAGAAAAATCCGATAATTATCAAGGCATTATTATTTCAGTTAGAATTTTATGTGAGGCAACGGGCAGGTGAGCCTTCATATAATGACCCAGAAATACCTCGATGTCGCCCTCAATTTTATTAAGGTGTCTCTATGTATAAAACAGGACTGTTAAAATATAAAACCTGGAAGCCCTCAGTACAGGCTTGATGCCCAAGTGCAGAAGCAATGAAGCTCTTGCCAGTTCCTATAGCACCCGTGATAAGAACATTTTCAGCTTTTCGAAGCCGTTCACATCCGGAGAGACGTAACAGAAGGTTTTTATCGAGTTCTCTCAATTGTGAAAAGTCGATCAGCTCGCTGCAAGGATAGCCATGAAGACTTCCGCCTCGGTAATCTCTCCGGTTCTTTTATTGGCGATGTGGAGTTTTGAGTCGTTTAATCTCTCGTATTTTTCCATAGAGGTTTTTCCTCTGGGCATAGTTGTTTCCTCCATCTGACTTTGTAAAATTGAAATGGAGAAATATCGTTAAATTGGGGTTTTACGTTCTATTAGATAACAAGGTCGGTGGCAGGTTTCCACCGGAATGGGTGGCAGCTTTCAGCCGGTGTACGCACCTACTAACAACATGTGAATTGTAAATGAATATTACGCGGGTTAAATATCAAGTAACAATCAAATAAGGACATACCGATTTTAAGACCCGGTGGAATGAGAGTCTGAAGCGTTGAATAGGCTCACCATTAAACTTATTGGTACAAAGTAATTTGGCGGGGTTATTTTTCAAGAATATATCGAAATAACTTACCCCTGCTCAGCGTTATCCTAAAGCAATTTTTTAATACCTATTTTCCAGCGTGATCACACGACTTCCACGCCCGCGGGTGTCAAATGTTCGTAACTTGATAGTTTTATTACCATTCAATATTACAGGTTCGACATACAGCGATGAACCGACCGCAGGTTCACCTCCATCGGTTGTATAACGGATTTCTAATCCCGGATAAGCGACATTTGCTTTAAGCTTATTATTTTCAATTACTGCTCCCGGCGGCGGTATTCGATATTCATAGCCGCCATTCATACTATCGAGCCGGCGAAGTTCACGCTGGCCTAATCGATTGGCAAACTCATTCCATACACTTTCAAACGCTTCAAGTCTTTCGGAGCGGCTTACAATTTCCATCCAATCCTCATGAGGTACCCACGCACGTTCTGCCAGAGATATTATTCGGGGCAGCGCCATATATTCCACCCGTTCAGGACTTCTGAAGGTTTCACTCCAGAGTTGCCCCTGCAAACCGAGAATGTTTTTCCTTCCTTTATCTGTAAGCTTCTCAAAATTATCATAAGCATCTTCCGGAATTACACGACCCATTCTATCTTTCATACCGCTCTTGTACAGATCAAAAGGAATGAACGCAAAAGGATCGCGTGTATCCACAAATCCCGCCCAATATAAACCAATTTCCTCAGGATGTTTATTATATATAAAGTCAAAATAAAAATTCGAAGCATGCGACATTACGATTTCATAGCCAGCGTTAGCAAATTTGTAGGAAAAACCTTCGGTACCACCTCCCCATATGTTCCACCATACATACGGTATCGATCTGCCCGCAAAAATCGGGTTGGCCTTACTTCTTCCGGTTTCAGGATCTCTGACCAATAAAAATTCTCCCCATGCAGACATAACAAGACCGCGTTTCGAGAGACTATCTTCCATTCTGGTAAAGAAATAATACATCAAATCGTTCGCCGAATTTACCTCGTCAGATTCATCAATATACTGTTTGCATACAGGAGAATCTCTCCACGCACCAAACGGAACCTCATCGCCGCCAACATGAATAGTAGTAAGCGATGCACCGGCTTCCCGGTACATATCGATCAACTCATCGAAAATGACATCCAGGAAACGATACGTCGATTCCTGGCATACATTAATAACGTTGTCATTCCATCGCTGTACTGACATATACTTCGATTCATCGTTTGGATCATGTATTCTGTAGCGATTTGCTTCTTCGATTTCGTTTTCATCTAATAGCCGTTTGTACCGTGCATTCATACTTACAAGTGCTGCACGGGCATGTCCCGGGACATCAATTTCGGGAATTACTTCGATATGCCGCTCATGAGCATAACGGAGTATCTGCTTAAATTCCTCCTGTGTATACCAGCCGCTTCCCATCGATGCATCAGGATATGGTCCCGATCCTAATGAGGGCATAAGATTATCGCTCTCATCATGGGTATGTCCTCTGCGGCCGCCGACTTCGGTCAACTCCGGGAAAGCATTAATTTCCAGCCGCCATCCTTCATCGTCGGTAAGGTGAAAATGAAACTTGTTGAGTTTGTATAGTGACATCACATCAAGAAGTCGTTTCACTGTTTCGACCGATTGAAAGTTGCGAGATACATCCAAATGAAGTCCGCGATAAGTAAATCCCGGAACATCGGTTACGGTAACGGCACCGACCGTGATCATGCTTCCCGTCGATTGCCATACGTCTAACGGGAACAATAATCTCAAACTCTGGATACCGTAAAACACACCTGCGGCATCACTGCCTTTTATTTCAATTCCTTCGCCGGTAATCTTTAAAGTATATGCTTCTTCACCATATTGTTTAATTGCGCCATCTATCTCAATATCACCAATCCTGAGTAGGATCCCCGTATTCTCTATCGATCCATCTCTCTTTATAATTTGAGGCCGTACACCGAAATGCTGTTTAAAAGAATCGGATAAAAACCGGGCTTCACATTCCAGACCTTCTTGATAATAAATCAGTGTCTCACTCGTGATTGTAAATGATCCCTCACCATTTTCAATTTTTACAGGTGTTGGAACGATATTAACGAGTTTTTCAGGTTCAAGTTTATAAAGTTGAGAATTCCGCTTATATACTATGTCCGGTGATGACACGGGTACCGCATCATCCGGATGACGATTTAATTGCTCATCCCGGACAAATGGTTTAACTACCACATTGACCGGCACAATACCTCCACCGGAAAATTCAAAATATGAACCGGCGGGAGCTTCGAATTCTGTTATAACAGAACCGGATGCTTCAAACGAAAATTTTAACCCTTCACCGGGTTGCAAAGATTCAAATTCACGGGTTGGATTAAGTTTATAAAAATCACCGTTGATATGAGTTAACCGTACCTGCGAAGAAACTCTCTCCGTATCAATAAGACGCATAAAATTAAAATAAAGCGTCCAGTCGTCCTCCAGCACCGCTCCGCTTTCATTGACGAGTTTGAGTTGCGAGCGAAACCGGTTTTGGTCGATAAAATTAGATTCTACCTCCCAATGTAAATGATAATCATACACAACGACATCATTTGAAATGCCATTACAGGGGGTAAGTAAAAGACCGATAAATATATTGAATGATAATATATTATAAAATATAACTTTGATCATAATAATTTAAACCTTGTAAAAAATTATTCTTCGATTTATCGAATCACAACAAACTTTCTAAATGCACTATCGCCCGCCCGGTATAACAGCTCACCGGTAGCCGAATCATACTGATCCTCTGTTACCGTGAAATGTGCAATATATACACCGCTTACGACAATCTGACGCGAAGATGTTATCGATTGCCATGTTGCATCGCCGCTGCCGTCGGTATGTTCGATTGTTTCTATCAAATCACCCCGCTCGGTGTATATTCGTATGGTGCACTGCCCCGGAACATTGAGAAACATAATTTTATCCGGTTCACCGGGATACTGCAAATGCCTTGCCCGGATATTATATGGGTTCGGCACCACACGTATATCATCCAGCGACCGTCCGGCTTCTCGCTGTAAAAACGCCGGCTCTGTGGTGCGGGTATAAAAACGACCGCTTTCCAGCTCACCGGTCGGGTTCGTTTCTCCGCTTGTATTGTTGCTCCCGTCATTATACGCAGTAATGTAATAAAAATACGATACACCGCGCCGGGCGTCGGTATCTTCGAATCTTGTTACATCGGGCCCAACCTCGGCAACTTTTTGATATGTCGTATCCCGTCTGCCGACACCCCGGTAAATCCGGTATCCTGCAAACCCCGGTTCGTCTTCGGACGGACTGGGCGCCCACTGGTGTATAATTCTATCGCCGCCGGAAGTTATATCGTATACCGGAGGCGGCATTGGCGGCTGCGGAATGTTATATCCTTTCCGGTAACTTCTGTATGCACGACCGAAGACCTGCATAATCGAATCTTTACCCGTATACACCCACTCGTTTTTAAATTCATCTTTATCGTTTGTTGTTGAGCCGTCGGGTAAGGTAAACGGCCCGGTATCCGACGGATCATCAAAAGCTTGTTTCCACCGCCGGCCAATCTCATCCGATTTTTGCCGGTCCAAACCGTTCACCCCTTCTGCCAGCACTATGGTGATGTTCTCTCCAAAATCCACTGTAAACGGTCCGAATGCCAGCCATACCGCCGCACCTCCACCAACGGTTTGACCGGGATCAAGATGTTGATCCATATATGCTTCATCCATACGATAGTTTCCACCCACACCATACGGTTCTCCCATCAACATTTTATAAAGTTGTTCCATCTGGGGTTCAGTGCTTGGCGACATATCTCCGATAGATACATAGTCACCCCTGTGCCACCCAAGTAAAAATGGTTGATAGGGATCGTTAGTTTTATCTTTCCCGCTTTTATCTACATGCAGGACACCCCGGCCAACATGTTGAACCGAACGTAAACCGCCATCCCCTGTTCGATCTGGTCCGCCGATATTATCCCACGAATTAGCAGCATTTTGTCCTGCCCAACCAAACCCCGCCCGCAACCAATCTACTATCGGATTATCTTCGGTTATCGGTTGACCTGCATGCTCGGGATAATCTTCTCCCCGCTTTGTATACCACGTATGATGTCCCCACGATTGTCTGTGGCCTATATGCCACGTTCCCTCACGACCTCCACTGTATTCAACTCGAAAGGTTACATATAAATCTTTGAGAGTTTGTTGCAGTACTACATCGTCGCTATACCCGGTTTTTCCCGTATTCTCAAACGTGTACTCTATGATATGATAACTATCATGATATTGCTGACTGAAAGCCAGAACGCGCCGGGTTACCGTGAGTCCCATTGAAGTATTTACAACATTTGTTACAATGCGATCCGGTATTTGATCCGGATCATAATCGTCGATTTGTTGTAAGTGATGTGCGGTAACATTAACACCGTCAACAATTACAGCCGGCGGCTCAAACTTCGCGGTCTGATCGTGCTTAACCGGAAAAAGTGAGTTGCCGACATAACCGGCAGTGGAATGAATTGCATACGTACCCCAATTGTGGCCGTTCGCATCGACGAAATCCTTAACTCCGAACCAGAACCGTTCGATGACCGCATTGTCCTGATACGGATACCAGGCAGGCCATTGCAACCCCTCATAGTAGTTGTTATTCCATGCACGCTCGGAACCGTATGCCGTATAATGATTTTGTAATTCACCGATCCTGATATGTCGGGTTCTGGTTCCTTCCACCTGAGCGGTTACATACTCCCATGGCAGAAAAAGCATTGCTAAAAGTGGAATCAGGAATAGTAACAGAGTTTTATTCTTATTCTTTTGCATATCTCGTTCTTTTTATATATTCGAAACTGTTTTTAGAAATTAAACCTAAATCCAATTGTAATTTTTCGGGGATTTAAGAACGTTAATGATTCAATATTGGGATTATTAATATATGAGCGTGTGTCAATACGTTCCTGATTTCGCGTTGCAATTGCCGGATCGTTGTTCGGGTTTGCCTCAAGCGGGTCGTATTGTACATTGCGGGGACGATAGTCGCCGATTCGATCATTCCCTTTGAAAACTCCATCTCTCCACGGCAATCTTAAACTTTCAAGATAATCGTACCAATCGTAACGATCTGCAAAACCGGCCATACTCATATATTTTATATTTAGAGCATTCGATATATCGACAAAAAATTGAAATGCATAATTCATCACTCTCACATTCCTCATGATCCGCACATCTACATTATACCAGTCTCTCCATCGCACGTCATCGACTACGCCGGGTATACTGTACGGATTATAGGTGTAGAATTCGCCCGCCCTCCAGTCGGCAAGCACGCTGATGTTCCAATTACCAAGAATATGTTCACCCATTATATTCGGGCCGAAATCATCCGGCGTCCGTATATTCACGTGTGCGCGGGCGAACGGCTGCGGACGCGGACGCGATTGATACGGATTTCGCCGGAGGTAATCCCGCTGTTTTGTCGGATCCTGGTAGTACTGTAAAAATCCGAAAAAGCCGCTGGTACGTACGTCGTATGTATAATTGATAAAACCGGTAAACCATCTTCCGGCGCGCTTGTCGATAGTTAATTCAACACCGCGAATATCTCTGTAGTTGAGATTCATGGGAATATTGTACTGTACCGATCCATCGAAATTTTCGTAATATACCCAACCCGGCTGATCCGAGATATCCTTGTAATATGCTGCCAACCTGAGCAGGAATCTATCAAACAAATTCTGTTCATAGCCAAGCTCGTATGCGATCGTCTTCTCCAGGT